>NZ_QXIJ01000006.1:0-223122 GCF_003665925.1 Halobellus sp. Atlit-38R | reverse complement strand
GCTGCTCGAAGGCGACGAACTCGGAGGTACAGACGGGGGTGAAGTCGCCCGGATGGCTGAACAGGACGAGCCACTTGCCCTCGTAGTCGTCGGGGATAGTTAGTTCGCCGTGGCTCGTCTCCACGGTAAGCTGGGGGAACTGATCGCCGATTCCCGGGGCACCGGCCGATTCGTCGGGGTCTGCTGTGGGTTCTGCCATTGCAATTCTCTATTCGGGGGCTACACACTAAGTACATACCCTCCGAACAGTTTTCTCTCTATCTCAGTTCTCCCACGCCCAAGAAGAACAAAATTTTGTAGTCAAAAAACTCTGTACCAAATTAGAAAAATAATATTTTCTAAGAAAGAAAATAGTGGGGGCAAAAAGCCAACTGACTCGTTCGTCCAGTCTCCTGGACGCTCCGTTCGGTCCGGGGCCGGGGGCGACGACGCAGAGCGGTCGGTGCCGGGCGCTCCGGCCGAGAGCGATTATTCGCTTTGCGCCGGCGACTCCGAGGGTTCTTCCTCCGAGGTGTCGTCGTCGTCCTCTTCGATCTCGGGTTCTTCGGGCGTCGTGATCCGCGCTTTCATGATGCGAGTGTTGTCGACCTGTTCGATCCGGATGGTGATCCCGTCGTAGGTGATCTCTTCGCCCTCCTCGACGAGTCGCCCTGCGCGGTTGAAGATGAACCCCGCGAGCGTCTCGAACTCCTCGCCTTCGGGGAGTTCGAGGCCGAGCGCCTCGTTGACCTCGTCGATGTTCACCTCGCCGCGGACGAGCGTCTCCCGGTCGTCGAGGAACTCGAAGGCCTCTTCCTCGTCGTCTTCGAGGATGTCGCCGACGATCTCCTCGACCATATCTTCGAGCGTCACGAGCCCTTCCGTGGTCCCGAACTCGTCGATGACGATGACCATCCGCAGGCGGTTGTCCTGGATCTCCGTCAGCAACTCGTCGACGTTCTTCGACTCGGGGACGTGCAGCGTGGGCTGGACGATGTCGATCAGCGAGGCGGCCCCCTCACCGTAGTGCTGCTCGCGCACCAGATCCCGGATCGTGACGATCCCGATGATGTTGTCGAGGTTGCCGTCGTAGACGGGGACGCGCTCGTGGTCGGACTGGACGCACGTCTCGATCGCCTCGTCGATCGTCGCGTCCTTCGCGACGGCGGTCATATCGAGTCGCGGCGTCATCACCTCCTTGGCGATGGTCTGATTGAACCGGAAGATCCGGTCGAGCATCTCCCGCTCTTCCTCCTCGATGACGCCCTCCCGCTCGCCCGTCTCGATGAGGTCCTGAATCTCGTCGCGAGTGATGTAGGACGTCTCGATGGCCGAGCGGCCGCCGGTCACCTTGTTGATGACGCGGGTCAGGTAATCGAAGATGACGACCAGCGGCAGGAGGACGTACTCGGAGTACTTCAGGGGGCGCGCGATACGGAGCGCCCACGATTCTGTGTTCTCGACAGCGTAGGACTTCGGCGCGCTTTCGCCGAAAAGCAACACGAGCGTCGTGATCCCGAACGTCGAGGCGAGCACCGCCGCACCCGGGTCGAAGTAGATGCTCACGATCGCCGTCGCGATCGAGGACATCGCGATGTTGACGATGTTGTTCCCGACGAGGATCGTGATCAGCAGTCGGTGGGGGTTCGCCTTGAGGTCGCTGACGATCTCGGCTCTCGGGACGCCGTCTTCGACGAGCGAGTCGATCCGGTGTTTCGCCAGCGAGAACATCGCAATCTCCGAGGAGGAGAAGAACGCCGAGAAGGCAATGAGAACGAAGATTGCGGCCGCGCCCGCGATGGTGACCGTCGTGTCGTTGATCGGGAGGGCCTGGAGGATCGGCCCGAGGACGGCTGTCGGTTCGACGGCTCCACCGTCGAGTGAGTCGACGGTCGGCGCGATCGCTGTCCAGTCATCGGTGCCGCGTGGCCGTTCGACGGCGAGAGATGCGAGTGGCGGAGACAAACCCATATAACTACGTCACCTTGTCTGGCCCCGGAATTAAGAGTTACCCTCGGATCCGTCGATTCCGTCGGCGCACAGCGGTTCGACTCGCCTGTCGCTGGTACGTCGAACGCTATCTTCCGGGTGCGAAGGGCTTAGGCGTTCATCGTTCGTACGCCGGCTATGAGCGATTCGGACCCGCACATAACGCTGTATCGGCTCCAGGCGTGCCCGTTCTGTGAGCGCGTCGTCAGAGTCCTCGACGAACTCGATCTGCCGTACCGCTCTCGATTCGTCGAACCGATGCACGCCGACCGAAACGTCGTCAAGCGCGTCTCGGGCAAGCGGAGCGTCCCGGCGATCGTCGACGAGAACACCGGCGCGGCGATGTCCGAATCGGCCAACATCGTGGAGTATCTGACGAAGACCTACGGTGACGGAGGTGTCGCCTGATGGTCGACTTCGAGGTCGTCTCGCTCCCCGAGACGGACCACCCGACTGTCGGTGAGATCGCCCCGGACTTCACGCGCCCCCTCGTGAACGAAGAGTACTGGGAGGACGCGTCGCTGTCGTCGGTCGTCGCCGACGGACCGACGCTGCTCGTCTTCCACCCGATGGACGGTGCATTCCCGACGACGTACATCTGGAAAGAGATCGACGAGCGCGGATTCGCGGCCGACGTGCAGGTCGTCGGCGTCTCGATCTCCTCGCCGTACGAGCACAAGGAACTCCTGAAAGAGCGCGCCGCGGACGCGCGACTCTTCTCGGATCCCACGGCCGAGGTCGCCGCCGCCTACGACGTCGAGCACGACCTCGACGGGATGGCCGGCGTCACGGAGCACCGACCGGCGGTCTTCCTGCTCGACGAAGAACGGACGATCCTGTACGCGTGGGTCGCCGGGGAGTGGCCCGAGTTCCCCGCGTACGACGAGATCGCGGCGGCGATCGACGACCACGTCTGAGCTGTTTTCGGTCTCGCGGAATGACCCCTCCGGCCCGCCGCATCCGCCACGCTCTTGCTGGCTCGCCACGACGGGTTCACTAGATGACGGGGTTCGACGAGACGTTCACGGACCAACTCGACACCGCTCTCGACGAGGCGGCCGAGGCGATCGAGAACGGCGAGACGGTCGTCTACCCGACCGAGACGGTCTACGGCCTCGGGGCGGACGCGACCGACCCCGAAGCGGTCGAACGCGTCTTCGAGACGAAAGGCCGCGACCGGGCGAAGCCACTCTCGATGGGCGCGCCGACGATCTCGGTCGCACAACGATACACCAAGCCCAGCGAGCGCGCGCTCGAATTTATGCGGGCGTTCCTCCCTGGGCCGGTCACCGTCGTCGTCGAGCGCGACCCGTCGCTCCCGGAGCTGCTCACTGCCGGCCGCGACCGGGTCGGAGTCCGGATCCCGGATCACGAGGTCGCGCTCGCGCTGTTCGAGCGGGTCGCACCGACACCCGTGACGGCGACGAGCGCGAACGTCAGCGGCGCTCCGAGCGTGACGGAAATCTCGGAGCTGGACCCGGATCTCCGGGCGTCGGTCGGGGCGATCATCGACGCCGGCCCCACGCCCGGTACCGAGAGCACGGTCGTCGATCCCCAACGAAACGTGATCCACCGACGCGGCGCGATGGCCGACGCTATCGTGGCCTGGCTCACCGACGAGACCGGGTCCGAACCGGCCGTCGAAGACGGCTAACGCGACGCCGACCGACCCAACCCGGCTCAGCCGAGTCCGAGCATCGTCTTCAGCGACCGCGTCTTCGTCCCACACGCCGTCCGGTAGTCGCAGGCGTCGCACTTCGCTTCGTCGCGGATGCGACTCGGTACCCCCTGCATCGACCGGACCGTCCACAGCGTCCGCCGGTAGGCGCTCTTGTTCCGCGTCGTCAGCCGGACCGTTCGGACGACGCCGTGCGACGGATACTCGACGAGCGCACGCGGAATCTCCCGCCCGCGCTCCCACGCCAGCGCTTTCGCGACGGCGACGGCGCGGACGCGCTGGGGCTCCCAGACGCCCCGCGGCGGCGGATCGCCCGGTGACACGACCGTCGGCGTCGGTGGCGGAGCGTCCTGGTCGTCTCCTGCGGATTCGAGAACCTTGTGTGCGACGCCGTGGCAGTCACGGCCGTAGAGAACGACGTTTCGGAGCGCGGGGTCGACGAGCCGACCGTAGTCGTCTCGCTCGGCGAGCGCCGCCAGGTTCGATCGGTAGGTCGCCGGGGAGACCGCGAGCGACCGCTCCCGAAGCCGTCTGTCCGCCGCTGTCCGGAGGGCATCGTACTCGAACGCGAGTTCGCGCACGGCGTCGACCTCCGGCGGCGGCGCGTGGTCGTCGTCGCGGCGGGCGTAGTAGAGCTGGCGCGGGCAGTAGGCCGCGCGGGCGAGGTGCGAAATCGGGATCGTCTCGGGCGGGGAAGACACGCGGGCAGTTGGTCTCCTTCTCGTATTTGAACGCTCGGCCAATCCCCGTCTCTGAGCGGAGCTGGCCTGTTTCGCGAGAGCGGTGGTGACTACCCGTCCCGCTGGTGATCGACGATCTCGACCTCGAACACGAGCGTTTTCCCCGCGAGTTCGTGGTTGAAATCGACTTCGACCGCGTCCTCGTGGACGGTGACGACGTCCCCGTGCAGTCCGTTCTGCGCGTGGACGTGGAGGCCGACCGCAGGCGACTCGCCGACCATCCCCTCGAACGTTTCGGGGTCGTACTCGCGGACGCGGTCGGATCGGACCTCACCGTACGCCGCGTCCGGTGGCACGTGGATCGTCTCTTCGTCGCCGGCGCGCATTCCGCGGACGGCCTCGTCGAGCCCCTCGATCACGTCGCCCCCGCCGACGGTGAACGCGAGTGGCTCGTAGTCGCTCGGGTCGCGATCTTCCGCGTCTGCGAGGCCGTGCTCGACCGCGACGGCGTACTTCGAGGTCCCGAAGACGGTCCCGTCCTCCAACCGGCCAACGTACTCCACAGCGATCCGATCGCCCGCCTCGATCTTCATACACGGGTATGACGAACCGATCGGCAATACGCTGTCGGCTCCCCCCGATACCGACAGAACGCTTATCAGCGCCCGCGAACGATCCGCGGGTATGGTTGAGGACACCGAAAGCGCCGATTCCGACGGCAGCCCTGCCGCCCCTTCCAGGCTCGGCCGGCTACTGTTCGGGTTCGGCCTCGCGCTCCAGGCGTCGGAGGACTTCCGCGATATGGAAGACACGATCGAATACGCGGAATCCGCGGGCGTACCGCTCCCCCGACTCGCCGCGCCGTTCGCCTCGGGGATGATGGTCGTCGCCGGTCTCGGCGTCGCGTTCTGGCGGCTCCCCAAAGTCGCGACCGGCGCGGCCGTCACCTTCCTCGCGGTCGTGACCACGACGATGCACGACTTCTGGAACGCCGACGAAGACTCCCGAAGCGGCGAACGGCTCGCCTTCTTCGGCAACCTGGCGATGTTCGGCGCGGCGCTGGTGTTCCTGCGCGAGGCGTACAAATAACGACACTGCGACGGCGCTGTGTCGCCCGCTTTTGCGACGAATCCACGACTCACTCAAACTGTGACCTCTACCGACACGACTGACCTCAGCCGTCGGACGCTCCTCGCCGCCCTCGGCGGCGTCGGCACGAGCGCGCTCGCCGGGTGTTCGTTCACCGACCGCGAGCCCGACGGCGAAACGACCGCGACGGATCCCGACGCCGCTCGACGACTCGCAGAGCGGTTCGCACCGACGCTGTACTTCGACCGCGCGGAACCGTGGCTGCCGACGGACCCACGCCCGTACGCGAGCGAGCAGGACGGCGAGTCGATCGTCGACGGCTTCGACGCGCTCGACGGCTATCACGAGCAGTATGCGGCGTCCGGCGAGCCACCGAACCCGACGGTGTTCTACAACGCCGTCGAGTACGAGGACTCCCCGCTGGCCGTCGTCCAGTTCTGGATGTACTCGGCGTTCGATCAGTTCTCGACGAACTTCCACTGGCACGATTGGGAGGTCCTGCACGTCTTCGTCGACACCGACACCGGCCGACCGCAACTGTACGTCGCGAGTTCGCATTCCCGCAAAGTCCCGAACAACGAGTTTCTAGACCCCGAACCAGAGATGGTGCCACGGCTCCTCTCGGAACTCGGCTCACACTCCAGTGCGCTGTCTGTCAACGACGAACCCGACGGGTTCCAGCGGCTTCCGGGGGCGGACCTCCTCGCCGACATCACCAACTCCGCGATCACGAGCATCGAGGCGCTCTCGGAGTTGCCCCTGGCGTACGGGCTGCCGCGCGACGAAGGAGCGCGACTTCCCTACGTCGTCCCCGAGTACGAGGGTGCGCCCGTGTACGAGCACGAGCGGCTACCGAACGTCGACAGGGACGCGCTCGTGCCGGACGAACTGACGGTCCGGTCCTTCGATGCCCTCGCGTCACCGCCGACGGACCTCCCCGAGCGGTCGACCGGCGTCGTCTTCCGCTACAGCGGACGCGAGGGCGCAGCGGGGAACGCCTCGACGACCACGAGTTCCGAAGGCGCGAACCCGGATCTGGAGTCAGCGACTGACGAGACGTACGATCTCGTCCCGACGAGCGAGATCGAACACCTCACCGATTTCACCGGTCCGCAACTGAGCTTCGAGTTCGCGGTCCCACAGGCCGCCGAGGACGCCATCGCGGGCCACATCTCGACGACCGGCGCGCCGTGGGGACAACCCCGATACGAGAACCCCGCGGCGGACATCACCGACTCCAATCACCGGGCGGCGCTGGCAGAGCGCTACGACGCCATCGGGGCTGCGGCGCCGATCAACACCGTCGTCGCCCGCGTCACAGAAGCCGTCACGACGGACGACGCCCCCGATCAGGAGGGGCTGACGACCGCGGACGCGACCGTCGAAGCCGTCGCGCTCCTGGAAAGCGATCCGGTGGCCGTACCGACGTTCGAGGGCGTCGCGGTCGTCCGCGACATCCCGGCGGGCGACCACCGCTTCACCGTCAACGCCCCGGGTCAGGCGCCGCACAGCGAGCGACTGTCTGTCGGCGACAGCGAGTCAGACGCGACAGCGACGAGTGGCGGATCGGAAACCGCGTCGGAGGCGACGGCGACGGACACGAGCATATCAGAGGAGTCGCCGACGACGGTTGACGAGCAGACCGCTCCGGTCTCGTCGACGACAGCCGAGTCGACGACAGCCGAGTCGACGACAGCCGAGTCGACGACAGCCGAGTCGACGACAGCCGAGTCGACCACCCCTAGTGAGACCGCATCGTCGTCCACCTCCGGCGCGCCCACGTCGTCGGCAGACCAACGCGTCGCGACCGCTGGCGTCGACGGAGAGATCCCACTCGTCGCCCGCGAGGACGCCCGAAAGCTCGAAGTCGACGCCTCGGGGACCGACGCCGACCTGACGGGTCTGGCGGTCGAAGACGACTTCGCCGGCCGGCTCTACGACGCCCCGCTGGACGGTTCCGACGCGGTCTACGTCCACCGCGGCGGTGCGTACACGACCGAAGTCCGAGACGCCGATGGGGCTCTCGGGGCCTTCAGAGTGAACCCAGATCCCGACGCGTCCGGTGTCCTTCGAATCGACCGGCCGGAGACGGGGAAAGCGTCGCTCGCCGCGTTCCTCGCGTCGATCGCCGCCGAGACGCGCGACGAACTCGCGGCGCTGCTCGACGGCGAACTGAGCACCTCGATCGACGGTGGAGGCGTCCAGAACGCCCTCGGCGGACTGCTCCGTGCGTTCGATGCGATCGTCGAGGCGGCCTCGCGTGCAGCGGAGCGCGCCCGTGCCGGCGAGCGCGGCAACGCCGATCGGCAACTTCAGGCGGTCGAAACCGGACTGGAGCGGGTCCTCGAACGGATTGAAGCCGCGGGCGATACCGTTCCGGAACCGCTCACGAACGCCGCGCGAAAGCGAATTGCGCAGGCGAACCGGCGGGTCACGCAGGCGCAGCAGTCCGAGAAGCTATCGTAGCAGTTGCGTCTTCACGCGTCTGAGCGCGCGACAGCGTGCGGTCTGGTGCGCAAACAGTTGCAACTGCCACGAGATAGTGCTCCCGTTTCGAGTTTTCGAGTCAGTTGATTGGCTGCTGCTGCTCGCGGGAGGCGTCTGCCTTTCGATCGGTGATGTCGACCAGTGCACCGGGAAATCGGCGTGCCTTCCCGTTTCCGTCACACTTGACGCGGCCACTCGCGAGCACCCACCGACGTTCCCCGTCGGGGTCGTGAACGCGGAATTCCTCCTGGAACTCGCCGCAGGCATCCAAGGCTGTCTCGGCCGCACGCTCGATCCGCTCTCGGTCAACGTCGGCGACCGCGGAGACGTAGGCTTCGAGTGGGAGGCCGTCGTCTGCGGCATCTGGCGGGACGCCGAACAGCCGCGCGAATCGAGCGTCGACGACGAGTTCGTCGGCATCGACGTCCCACTCCCAGGTGCCGACGGCTCCGGTGTCGATTGCGGCCTCCAGTTGCGTTTTCGCCTTCTTGATCTCCTGTTCGCGGGTCTTGCGCTCGGTGATGTCTTGGACGATGCCGAGCGCTTCGAGTGGCTCGCCGTCGTCGTACTCGACCTCGGCCCGCTGGCGGACCCAGCGCGTCTCTCCGCAGTCCGTCACGATTCGGTGTTCGATGTCGTACGCTGCACCGTCGAGTGCGGCACGCCACTTCTCGTCGACGAAGCCTCGGTCCTGGGGATGGACGTAGGTGAGAAACTCCCGGTGGTCGAGCGGTCGCTCGGCCGACCGGTCGGTCTCGGAGTGCTCGCCATCGATTCCGAAGATCCCGTATATCTCCTCGGACCACCAGATCTCGTCGTCGCGGATGTCTTTGTGCCAACTCCCGAGATCCGCCATCTCTTGGGCCTGCCGCAGGTGCGATTCGTGTTCTGCGGCCTTGCGCTGCGCACGCGTGCGCTCGACGTGGCTTCGGATGCGCTTTGCGAGCAACTGGTACTGTTCGGTCCCCCTCCGCTTCTGGAGATAGTCGCTCACGCCGGCGGAGATGGCCTCGCTCGCCACCTCCTCGCTCCCCTTCCCAGTAAAGAGGATGAACGGCAGTCTCGGATGGTCCTCACGGACGCGTTCGAGGAGCTCGATCCCGTTCTGTCGCGGCATATCGTAATCGGAGACGACGCAGTCGAACGTGGCCTCGTCGAGCCGTGCGAGACCCTCGCTCGCGCTCGTCGCCGTGTCGACCTCGAACTGATCGTCCGCTCGCTCCAGGAACGTCGCTGTCAGCTCCGTGAGCGATGGCTCATCGTCGATGTGGAGAACGCGAATCGGACTCGATGAGACGCCCATTACGGATCTGTATCACGAGCATCGTTATAACCCTCCCCGTGGCAGTATCAATTTTGAGACCGCAGATTCGCCCCGGCAGCAGCGATAGCGTCCGACAGCAGACTGGCCGCCTCCGCTACTATACACCTCTCGCCGCCGGCCCTGCAGTCCCGATCGTAGTACCTACTCAATCCGAGGACTCGTCGTCTACAGGACGTTCCTCGGTTTCTGTCTCCGTTAGCGGAGCGGGGAGTTGCTCGCCGACGACGTATTTCGTTATCTGATAGACGGCAACAACGAAGAGCACCAGCAGCGCGAGGTCGAGCAAGTACAACTCGATGAACTCGAGCGCAGAGATGTCCGTCAGCGTGATCTCTCCCAGTAAAAACAGGGCTTCGAGGGTTGCCACCAGTATCAGTGCCGGGGTGAATATGACCAACAGGGCGATGAGGGCGATACTTAGGCGACGCTGCATCCGACTCATAGTCTTGTATCGTCCGGAATTATTAAAAGACCTCGGACGGAAGCGGAGCCAGTAGCATCGTGACATCCGAAAGAGACCCCGATACGCCTTCCGAGAGCGAAACCGTCCGCGAAGCGGTCGAACAGTCCCGGAGCGGCGCCCCGGCCGTCGGGTCGGTCGTTCGAGACCGATTCACTTCCGACGAAATCTTCCAGCGGATCGTCGCAGCGGCGGATGAAGAGATCACGTCCGGGAGCCGTGAACTGTTCTTCAGCGCGCTCGCGGCCGGCTTCGCCATCTCGATTACGTTCCTGTTGTACGCGTCGCTGACGGCCTCGACTGACGGTCACGAGGTTCTGAGCGCGATGCTCTACCCGCTCGGGTTCATCTACATCATCATCGGTGGCTACCAGCTCTACACCGAGAACACGCTCCCGCCGGTGGCGCTGACGCTGGAACGGCTCGCGAGCGTTCCGGCCCTGCTTCGCAACTGGGTCGTGGTCCTCACCGGCAACTTCGCCGGCGGTGCCGTTGGCGCGGCCACGCTGGCGTACGGCGGCGTCCTCTCCCCGGAGGGCGCCACGGCAGCGCTGAACCTCGCGCAGAAGGGGATCGAGACGGAAGCCGGAACGCTGTTCGTCAAGGCGGCGTTCGCCGGCCTGATCGTGGCCGGGGTCGTCTGGGTGGAGTACGCCTCGCGGGACACCATCTCCCGGATCGCGGTGGTCTATCTGGCGTTTCTCGCCATTCCGATGGGGAACCTCTTCCACGTCGTCGTCTCCTTCACCGAGATGCTCTATCTGGTCTTTCAGAACGACCTCGCGCTGTGGCTCGGGCTCACCGATTTCGTCCTCCCGGTTCTCGTCGGCAACACCGTCGGCGGCGTCGTGCTCGTGACGGTCGTCAACTACTTTCAGACGACCGAGTCACGCCTCGAATCGGCCCGGTTCGAGGGAGCCGCCCGACAGCTCTCGACCCGCGAGTGGCTCTTCGGTGGCTTCGTCGGCCGGTCGTACGTTCCCCTCATCGACACGACCAGCGAAGCCGACGAGCCGGTCGACTACCGGATCGTCGTGCCGATCGCGAATCCGCGAACGGAGTCGCCGCTGCTCGAACTCGCCTGTCAGATCGCCAGTACGCACGACAACGCCACCGTTCACACGGTCCACGTCGTTCAGGTTCCCTCCCGTTCGTACGGTCCGGCACAGCGACAACGGATCGTCGCCGAGTCCGACGCCCTCTTCGAGGACATCCGCGAGCACGTCAACTCCTACGACGTCGGCTACGAGTGCTCGACAGTCGTCTCCCACCGCTCGTTCGAGGAGATCTTCGACATCGCCCGGCGGAAGGACGCCGACCTCACGCTCCTGAACTGGGGCGACGACAGGATCTGGAGCGCCGTTCGAACCGAACGGCCGCTGACCGAACTGACGCACCGACTCCCGTCTGATTTCCTCGTGTTGCGGGACCGGGACCTGGACGAATCGGAGATCCTGCTGCCAGTCACGGACAACGCGCACGCCGACCTGAGCGCGGAGGTCGCGGCCGGCCTTCGAACGGCCGCCGGATCCTCAGTCACGCTTTTGCACGTCGTCGACAGCCCTGAGGAACGCGAGCGCGGAGAGCAGTTCCTGGCGGACTGGGCGACAGAGCGAGGCCTGGGCGACGCCAAATTCGTCGTCGACGACTCCGGCGACGTCGAGCGCGCGATCGAACGCGAAGCGCGAGACCACACGCTGCTCGTTGTGGGCGCGACCGAACGTGGTCTGCTGACGCGACTCGTCACGGGCACGCTGCACTTCAAAATCGTCGAGGACGTCGAGTGCTCCGTCTTGCTCGCAGAGCGATCGAGCGGCCGTAGCTTCCTCCGGCGACTGTTCGGGTGAGCTCGGTCTCTATGCTCGGCGCTCGCTATCGATCGGACCGGGTGGCTTCGAACTGAATCGAGTCCTCACACGCTCGGCCTTGACGAATTCGGACCGGTAACTGTCCGGTTCTGATTTCTCACGTGCGTTCGTCGCACAGAAATGGGACCGCCCGGATTCGAACCGGGGTCACGGGCACCCAAGGCCCGAAGTATACCAGGCTAACCCACGGTCCCGCGTCTGTACGTGGCGGCGTCACCGAGTAAAGGATTTCGTTCGGCGTCGACGGGAATCAGAGTCCCCAGATCGCGGCGATTCCGACGGTCGTCACCGCCGCGAACACCAACTGAAGCGGGCCGCCGACCCGGAGGTAGTCGCTGAAACGGTAGCCGCCAGGACCGTAGACGAACAGGTTCGTCTGGTAGCCGACAGGCGTCATAAACGCCGTCGACGCCGCGAACGTCACTGCCAGGATGAACGAGAAGGCGTTCGCGCCGAGCGTCTGGGCGGCCTCGACTGCGACTGGGATCATCAACACGACGCTCGCGTTGTTCGAGATGACGTTCGTCAGGATCGCGGTGATGAGATAAAACACCGCCAGCACTCCGACGAGCGGCAACAGATCGCCCACGGCGACGACGAGTCCGGCTAGCAGCGCCGCGCCACCGGACGATTCCAGTGCGATGCCCAGCGGAATGACGCCTGCGAGCAGGAAGACGACGTCCCACTGAACCGCGTCGTAGAGTTCGCCCGGACGGAGACATCGCGTCGCGACCATCGCGAGCGACCCCGCGAGCGCGGAGACGACGATCGGGAGGATGTCGAGCCCGGCGAGGCCGACGACGGCGACGACGATGCCCACGGCGATCGGCGTCTTCTCCCCGCGGAAGTCGTGCTGTTCGATCTCCTGGGCGACGATGAAGTCCCGGTTCGCATCGAGGCGCTCGATGCTGTCGGCCGTCGCCTGCACGAGGAGCGTGTCGCCGACGCGGAGCGTGACGTTGTCCATCCGCCGGCGGAAGAGTTCCTGCCCGCGCCGCAGCGCGAGCACCGTCGCGTTGTACCGCTGCCGAAAGCTCGCAGACGCGAGCGACTCGCCGACGAGTGACGACCCCGGACCGATGACGACCTCGACGAGGTTCTGCCGGGCTTCGCCGGCTTCGAGCTCCGATTCGTCGACGGCCGTCGGCACGACGTCCAGCCCTTCGACGTCGAGTAGTTCGACGAGCGTGCCGCGGTCGGTCCGAATCGCGAACACGTCGCCCGGTTGGATCTGCTTCGGCCCGAGCGGTTCGAGGAAGACCTCGCCGCCGCGGATCAACTGAATCAGGTCGATGTCGAAGTCTGTCTCCTCCAGCGCGCGCCGGACCTGCTGGCCGACGAGCGGCGAGTCCTCGCGGACGACGACCTCCGTCAGGTACTCGCCCATCTCGAACTCCTCGGTCAGATCCTGTCGGGGCTTGATTCGCTCGGGGGTCAGCCACCGCCCGACCGTCAGCAGGTACGCCGTTCCCACGATGGAGACGACGATACCGAGTTGCGTGAACTCGAACATCGTGAACGTCCGGCCGATGAGCCGTCCCGAGAGTTCGGAGGCGAGGATGTTCGTCGACGTCCCGATCAGCGTGAGCATCCCGCCGAACATCGACGCGTACGAGAGCGGCAAGAGCAGTTTCGACGGCGACGTCCCGCCGCGTTCGGCGAGGTCTGTCACCATCGGCAGCAAGATGGCGACCGCCGCGGTGTTGTTGATGAATCCGGAAATGGGCGCGACGACGCCGATCGTCGCCCCGAGCTGTCGGTCCATACTGTCCTCCGTGAAGGAGGCGATCCGCGCGCCCAGCCGCTGGACCACGCCGGTTCGCTGGACACCGTCGCTGAGGATGAACATCGCAAGCACCGTCAGCGTCGCCTCGCTCGAAAAGCCCGAGAGTGCGTCCGCGGGGTAGTCCGCAAAGAGCACGATCGGGTCGCCCAAGAGCCCGATCGTTGCCAGCGCCGCTGACGCCGGCTGGATCAACAGCAGCGCCACCATCACCCCGATCGCAGTGACGTCGACCGGAACTGGCTCGGTGACGAACAGCGCGAGCGCGACGAGGACGACGAGGAAAACAGCGAGGACGCCTGGCGGTATCGGTGCCACATTGTTCGGTCGACTCGCCAGTGCAAAATACTGTGGGATTTCTCTCACGTCCGGCGGTGGAGCCTATTTCAGTCACCCGATTCGGGCTCCGCCACCCGAGTGTGAGACGCCGAGTCGACAACCGCCGGCGACGTTCAGAACTCGTCTTGGAGTTCCATCTCGGCGACGAGGCCGTACGGCTCCGTACCCGAGCGGATGCAATCGAGGATGCGGAACGCGTCTTTCGGCGAGAGGAAGTGCCGACAGACCGCCCGTCCCAGCGGCGTCGGGTCGAAGCCGTCGATGAACTCCCACTGGAGCAGTTTCCCGATCGCGTGTTTGGTCGGGACGTCACCGACCATTCGGTCGTTCAGCCGTTTGGCACGCTTTCCGGCGACGACGACGTTCGCGAGCGTCTCCTCGGCGGCCGCGGTCTCGTCGTAGTGCGTCAGGACGTCCTCCATCTCGCCTTTCAGGAGTTTGAACGCGACCTCGTCTTCGGTCATCTCCATCGTGTTGTGGTAGGTGCAGTCCGGTTCGACGAGGAGATACACCGTCCCCTGATCGTGGTAGTCCGGGCGTCCAGCGCGCCCGAGCATCTGCTCGAACTCCTGGACGGAGAGCCACTCGATGCCCATCGCCAGCGAGTCGAAGATGACCTGTGAGGCGGGGAAGTCGACGCCGGCGGCGAGCGCGGCGGTCGTGACCACCGCGGCGAGGTCCTGATCGCCGAACTGCCGCTCGACGCGCTTCCGCCGGCCGTAATCGAGGCCGGCGTGATACGGCGCGGAGGCGTACTCCAGTTTCCGCGAGATTTCGTGACACCGCCGCCGCGAGTTCGTGAAGACGATGGTCTGCCCGCGGTAGCCCTTCGAGGACTTTGAGTCGAACTCGCGTCTCACGAGTTTGTTGATGATGTCCGGCTTCTCTCTGCCGTCGGCGAACGTCACGTGCCGTTCGATCGGCACCGGCCGCTCCTCGAACTCGATGAGCGTCGCGCGGAGGCGCTCGGCCAGCGATTCGGGGTTGCCGACCGTCGCGGAGAGATAGACGTACTGCGCGCCACCGTAGCTCTCGCGGGCCGCCTCGCGGTCTTCACAGTAGTACTTCAAGCGGCTGATGAGGCCGTCGAGGCGGTGGCCGCGCTCTTCTTCTTTGAGCGTGTGGACCTCGTCGATGACGACGGTGCCGATGTCGCCGAGGTCTTTCCCCGTCCGCAACGCGTGGTCGATGCCCTCGTAGGTCCCCACGACGACGTCCGCGTTCGGATTAAAGCGGTTGCCGTCGTCGTTGATCCGGGACGCGCCGACGCGGATCGTCACCTCGAGGAGGTCGCCGTAGCGCTCCTCGAAGTCCTCGTGCTTCTGGTTCGCCAGGGCGACGAGCGGGACCAAAAAGAGCAGTTTGCCCTCGCCCTTCAGCGCCCGGTCGAGCCCCGCGAGTTCACCGACGAGCGTCTTCCCGGTCGCGGTCGCGCTCACGACGAGTTGGTCACGGCCCTCGAACAGCCCGTTGTCGACCGACAGCGACTGCACTGGAAGCAGCGTGTCGAATCGGTCTTCGACCCGCCGCTGGAGTTCGGGGTGGAGATCGAGCGTCGACGTCTCGACGAGGTCGACTTCGTCGGTCGTCGCGCTGACGGTATCGAACTTCGTGAGGTCGGGATCGAGCCCCCCGGTGAGGAGGTTCGAGATCCGATCGAGGTCCTGCGTTTCCAAGAGGAGGTCTTCGAGCCGGTCCTGCGCCGCCCCGGTGAGCCGCCCCGACGCCGAGAAGTCGAGCTCGCGCTCCAGTTCCCGCTTTGCACAGTCGGGGCAGATGTGCTCGCGGTCGGTCTTGATCGCCGTGTCCTCCGTGATCGGCGAGTACCGGCCATCGGAAGCGCAGTAGCGACACGTCCGAACGACGAGCGCTTCGAGTTGGTAGCCGTCGAGCATCTCGCGAAGTTCGTCGCGACGCTGCTTCGAGGTCTGTTCCGAAATACGGATTCGCGACGCACGGCGCGCAAGCTCGATGAACTGGCTCGGATCGCGGGGCTCTTCCGTCGATCCGCGCTTGATGCGGAACTTCGCGGGACGGGGGCCTGCGTCCGTCTCCTTTAGTTCGAGGACTCCGCGAAAGACACGCTCCCCGTCCCGTTCGACGACCACGAGGAAGTCGTCGCCGGTCTCGTGGAGAAAGAGCGTGTCGACGCGGCCGACCTGTTGAGACACGCCCGACGGTACGTGGACGAGGTATTTCAGCGGTTCGTCTGCCGGTCGGATCTGTCAGCGAATCGCGTCGCCGCGGCTGGACTTAAGTCCCGTGCCCGACAACGTCTCGCTATGCGCGGAATCCGTATTGGTAGCGCGTTCGGTATCCCGATCAAACTCGACCTCACGTTCCTCATCGTTCTCCCCCTGTTCGCGTGGCTCATCGGGAACGACGTCGGGCAACTCGTGGGCGTCCTGAACGACCTGTTCGGCTCGGCCATCGACGTCGGCCCGCTGACGGCCGGGTCGATGCAGTGGGTACTGGGCGCGGCCGCGGCGGTCGGCCTCTTCTTCTGCGTCTTACTCCACGAGTTCGGCCACTCGCTCGTCGCGATGCGCTACGGCTACGAGATCGACTCGATCACGCTGTGGCTCTTCGGCGGCGTCGCGAGCTTCGCCGAGATGCCCGAAGACTGGAAGCAAGAGCTCTCGATCGCCGTCGCCGGACCGATCGTCAGCATCGCCCTTGGCGTGCTGTCGTATGCGGCTTTCACCGTCCTCCCGTCCGCACTCGACCCCGTGAAGTTCGTTGTCGGCTACCTCGCGCTGACGAACATCGTACTCGCAGTGTTCAATATGCTTCCCGGGTTCCCGATGGACGGCGGCCGCGTCCTTCGTGCCCTCCTCGCGCGAACGCGACCGCACGCCCGCGCAACACAAATCGCCGCAGAGGTCGGGAAAGTGTTCGCCTTCCTCCTCGGACTCTTCGGACTGTTCGCGAACCTGTTCTTGGTCGCTTTGGCCTTCTTCATCTACATCGGGGCGTCCTCGGAAGCCCAACAGACCGTGATGAAGGCCGCCTTCCAGGACGTGACCGTCAGAGACGTGATGACGCCCCGTCAGGATCTCGACGTTGTGAGCGAGCACACGAGCGTCGCCGAACTCCTCGAGCGGATGTTCACCGAACGCCACACGGGCTATCCGGTGATGGACGGCGACCGCCTCGTCGGGATGGTGACGCTCAGCGACGCCCGCTCGATCAAGGAAGTCGAACGCGACGCCTACCGCGTCGGCGACGTGATGGCGAACGATCTGGCGACGATCTCACCCGACGCGGACGCGATGGCGGCTATCGAACAGATGCAGAAGAACGACGTCGGCCGCCTCCCCGTCGTCGACGACGAGGGCGAGGTCGTCGGCCTCATCTCCCGGTCGGATCTCGTGACGGCGTTCAACATCATCCAATCCCGCGGGTCGCTCGCGTCGCTCTCACCGCGAGACACCACGAACCTCCCGAACCCACGCTAACTCTGCGCCGCACGCGACGCGTCCACTGCACCACGCTCACTCGTTGGCTTCAGTACCGTCTCCGTCGGCCACGCTGAGTTCGACGCGCGAATGCGCTCTGAGCCACGCGACGGCTGTCGAGAGCACTGCTTCGTCGTCGCCGGTGAGCTTGATTCGGGTCTCGCCCGCTTCCCGGTTCGGGTAGCTCCCGACGCGGATCCCGAAGCGCTCCGCGACGTCGCCCAGAATCGACGCGAGGGCACCTTCGGGCTCGGGAGAGTACAGCGTCTGTGTCGCCACGTCGCCGCCGAACTCCCCGGCGACGTTCGCGAAGACGGCTTCCATCTCCTCGGGGATCCCGGGCAGGACGTACACGTTCTCGGCGACACACCCCGGTGCGAGCCCCTCGGGGTTCGGAATCGGCGTCGCATCCGACGGCATCGAGGCGTACCACTCCGGCCGGAGCTCGAACTCCAGATCGGGATTCTCCTCGTAGATCCGATCGATCGTCTCCTGTACGTCTGCGTCGGCGACGGGATTGACCACGAGTTCCCGATCCAACCCGGCGGCGACGGCGGGCATCGTCACGTCGTCGGGCGTCCCGCCGAGGCCGCCGGTGACGATCACGGCGTCGAACTCGGCAGCCCACTCGCGGATCGTTCCGGCGACGACGCCCTCGTCGTCGGGGACGACGATGATCCGCGCGACGTCGGCGCCACGGGCAGCGAGCTCCTTCGCCAGCCACGTGGCGTTCGTGTTCTCGATGTCGCCCGCGAGCAGTTCGTTTCCCACGGTGACGATCGCTACGTCCATACGCCCTCCGTCGGGCGGCGGCTGCTTATATTGTCGGCCACAACTGTGTCAAGAGATTCCTCTCCCTAGGGTGACGAACTGCGTTTCAGACGCGTCCGGTGGTATAACGCGCCGGGGCGCAACCCCGTGCTCGATATCGTCCATCGGTGAGGCGCCGCTTTGGTCCGGCGGTGACGACGTCCAGAAGCGGAAAGTCCATATTCCACGGGCCGTAGTGCCACCTATGGGATTGTTCGATAGCACACGCGTGCTTGCCGGTGTCGCTCTCATAGTCGTCGGATCGCTGCTGCTGCTCCCGGGGGCCCTCCCGGACGCGTCGCAACTGTTCACCTACGCGCTCATCCCGGCCGCCGCGCTCGTCACGTACGGAACGTGGCTCGTCGGCACCTCCGAAGGGGCGCCCGCGGTCTGAAACGCGCGAAATCGACTTCTGCGGCTCGTAATGTGGCTGCGTGATGCTCCCTCTCGCTAGTCAGCTACAGGCAAATAAAATGAGAACCGAACGGGTCGCCGTTGGGCCGATCAGGACTCGTCGGGTGCGGTGGACTGACTCAGCGTCGCGGAAGTCTCACCATTCGTTGACTGCCAGACGACGCGGATCGTCTCACCGTTCCAGTCGGCGGTGTTATTGAATGTCGCGCTCGTCCCCGCAGAAACCGTACTACTCACGTGATCTGTCCAAGCTACACTGGCCGAACCATTTTGAAATCCAGTCGCATTCAGCCGTGCGGCGTCAATCGAATCACCCGTTTCGTGAGTGATCGTCACGTTCCCGTTATCGGTCGTGTCATAGTCGAAGCCGAAACTCGCCTGGGGTGCCGTCTGCTGGACGCCCTGGCCGAGGTTCAGCACGAACGAGCCGATGACGGCCGCGAGGATGACCGTGATCGCAACCATCAGGATGACGCCGATGACCGGCGACACGGCGGAATCGTCGGTGAAGAGTTGTTTGAGTTTCATTGATTTATGATTCGTTTGGTGCGGTCGATTGGCTCAGCGTGGCGGACGTTTCACCGTTCTCGGACGTCCAGACGACACGAAGCGTCTCGCCGGCCCAGTCTGTAGTTTTATTGTACTGAGCTGTATCGCCTGCGGATATTTCTCCGCCTACGTCCTCGAACGTCGTCGAATTAACGAAGTCCAACGATGCCGTCGACGTCACGTTCAGTCTACTTGCGGTTATCGAGTCGCCCGTTTCGTGGGTAATCGTCGTATTGTTCGTCGCTTCGTCGTACTCGAAGTTGAAACTCGCCTGCGGCGCGCTCTGCTGGATGCTTCCACCGAGGTTGAGGACGAACGAGCCGATGACGGCCGCGAGAATCACCGTGATCGCGACCATCAGGATGACGCCGATGACCGGCGACACGGCGGAATCGTCGGTGAAGAGTTGCTTAAGATTCATCGAGTTATGCGCCTCCCGGTGCGGTGGATTGGCTCAGCGTCGCGGAGGTCTCGCCGTTCTGGGAGGTCCAGACGACGCGGATCGTCTCGCCGTTGAATCCACTCGCTGTGGTATTCTTAACGATAGAATCTCCCGCGCTGATGCTGTTAGAGTACTTGTTTTCCCACGTTTCTCCGTTTCCTGACCAGCTTGCACCGGTCGTGTTCAGCTGAGAACCAGAGATGGAGTCCCCGCTCTGGTGTGTGACAGTAACGTTTCCACCGTTGTAGTCGAAACTGAAGCTCGCCTGGGGTGCCGTCTGCTGGACGCCCTGGCCGAGGTTCAGCACGAACGAGCCGATGACGGCCGCGAGGATGACCGTGACCGCAACCATCAGGATGACGCCGATGACCGGCGACACGGCGGAATCGTCGGTGAAGAGTTGTTTGAGTTTCATTGGTAGTGTTGGTACCGTCCCACGACGGCGGTGTGTCGTTCGGTTTTCGGCTGCCTGTTGCCCGGCTGCAGGCTCGTCGTGAGAGGCGTATTTCCCCGTACAAACTACCCTAAATTAAATCTAGTGTTCCAGTTATCAAAATAGATAACGAAATCGGGGTTTCGCACCCTTCACGCGGCCGTGAAGGCCGAAAGACGGTCGCCGCGAACGACCGCTGCACACAAAACATATGTTTCCGTACCGTGACGTTATCAGTGGACTGTCGTTTGCGACGGAATTCGGCGCTGTGCAGTGTTTCATCGTCGAAGCGTCGGCATCCTCCCCGAGTCCCAGGTTCCCGGCCCTGCCAGTCCCGAACCGCAAACGGCACTGCTCCCCGCTCGGCGGTTGCCGCCGCCGTGTAACCGCCCACGATACCGTCTACCCCCCACTATGACACGAACCACGTTCCGAGTCGGTGCGGTTCCGATCGCGGTGCTCGTGGTACTGTCGGTCCTCGCCGGCAGTGTCACGTTCGCCGGGTCGGTCGCCGCCGTCGACGGAGTTTCAGCCGAAACGCAGTTCGACCCGCTCACGGTCGACGAAGAGACCGAGACGCAACATACGTTCAACTACTCGTTTACCGGCGTCAACACGTCTGACAACGTCACGCTCTCGCTCTCTGTTCCGGGCGAGTTCTCGATAGAGAGTGCAGATGTCGAGATGAAAAACGCGACCGGGACCGTCCTCAACACGACGACGACAGTCGGCAATACGCTGGAAGCAACAGCCAACTCGTCGACGTCGACGGTGTATCTCGCCGGGAACGTGACGGTGACGTCACCTGCCGTCGATACCGACACCGACTACCAGGTCAAGATCAACGCGACGGACGTCGACGGGACCGTTTCGGAGAGTGAGACGCTCACTGTCGAAAACGTCGCTACGCTCGCCATCGATGTCGAAGACGAGTTCGACCCGACGACAGTAACGCAGGAGACCGAAAATAGGCACACGTTCAATTACTCGGTTACCGGCATCGACACCGGCGAAGACACGACGTTTTCGCTCGCGATCCCCAGCGAGTTCACGATCGAATCGTCGGACGTAGTCGTCAAAGACGCCACCGGATCCGAGGTGGGCTCGCTGAGCGCCTCCGGCAACACGCTCTCGTACACTGACAATCTCTCCACCACGACGGCGTACCTCGCGGGCAGCGTGAATCTGACGAGCCCCGCCGTCCCCGAAGGACAGGAGACGGCGAGCTATTCCCCGGCGATCGAGGTTGACGACACCGCCGACCGCTCGGCGACCAGAGACGAAGAGATAACTGTCCAGTACGCCGGCGGCGTCCCCGGCTCTCCGGAGTACCTGAGCGCGATTCAGTACGTCCAGCCCGACGGCACGCCCGCTATCGAGGTGGCATTCTCCGAGGACGTACAGAACTTCGAGTCGAACTACGCCCTCCTCGTCGACGACGAAGAGGAAGTGACGGGAGAGATCGTCGCAGACGTCACCGAGGCGCAGGGCCGCGTGATCATCGAACTCGACGAAACCGACAGCCGAGAGCTGACGCTCCGGCTCGAAGACGGGATCACCGACCCCGACGGCAACGCGCTCGACAACCCAGACGACTACACGGTGACGTTCGCTCCGACGACCGTGACCGCCGGCGAGAGTATCAGCGCCTACAAGGGATCGACCGTCGCCGTCGCCGCCTCGTCGACGAACACGGACGTCACGATGGAAGGGACCGACGACGACACGGACACCTACTTCTTCGAGGGCGCGACCGGGACCAACAGCCGGGTCTTTCTCTTCGCGACAGACGACCGAACCCTCGGTGACTACGAGGCGACTATCGAGGGAGAAGGTGTCGCGAACATCACGGTTCGTGACCTCGATCTCGCGATTTCGATCGACGATCAGAACGTGACGAACCTCGAGCCGATCGAGGGCACGGTCTCGGCCCGAGCGAGCAACCGGGAGGTCCGACTCGAACTGCTCGACGACGACGAGGTCGTCGAGAACACCGAACGGTACGCCGACCTCTCCGGGCAGGGCGAGTACGACTTCAGCTACGATCTCGAAGCGCTCGAGATCGAAACGGGCGAGTACACTGTTCGCGCGACGGACACGACGTCGGGAATCTCCGTCGAGTCGTCGACGATCAACGTCACCGAAGCGGGCGACACCGAGGCGACGTTCCCCGATCGCACGCCCACAGACAACCGCGGTGACGTCGTCGCGATCCCGGTCGAACTGTCGAACACGCGCGAGGCGACAGTGACGATCGGTGAGGAGGACGTCGGCTTCCGCGCGAACGTGACCGTCCGCGACGGCGACGACGACGACCGCGACAACCGCGTCACTATCTACTTCGACAGCTACGCGGCGTCGACCTACGGGACCGGCTCTTTCGACGGTGAAAACGAGATCTTCAGCGTCAGCGAGGACGACGAGGTCGTCGAGGGCGACGTCAGCATCGGCGTCTCGAACCTCCTCGACGCCGAGAGTTACCCGGTGTCGGCCGCGACCGCAGGTCGCGAGACCGACGTCGCGACGCTCGTTCTCGAACCCCGCGAGACGATCGCGATCCGGACCTGGACCGCCCCGGAGGACCGATACGGCGACCTCGATACCGCCGAAGACCTCCGCGACGCGAACGGTGACTGGGTGACCCGCGACACCGACATCGCGACTGGCGACACCGTCGTCTACGAACTCCGCGCCTCCGGTCTCGAAGGCGCACTCGACGCCTTCGAGGAGGATACCGTCACCGCCGAGTTCTTCGACTTCGCGAGCGGGACGGGCGATTCGCCGCCCGCCGTGTTCACCGTCGAGCAACAGGACCCCGGTCCGAACCGCGATCCGCTCGTCCTCCAGTTGAACAGCTCCAACTCGCGTGTCGTCGCGGACTCGGACAACGACACCTACTACGTGATCTCCCGGACGGGTGACGACGGCCCCACGGGTGTCCGTGACACCGACGAGGACGGTGCGATCGACGACGACGAGGACGAGACCGGCTCTCTGGGCACTGACGAACGGCTCCGCGCTTCGTTCACCGTCTTCGGCGACGACGAGAACGACCTCGACCTGACGGAATCGGGTGACGACGAGACCGTCGAGACGACGTACTCGACGACCGAAGCCGAGTTCTCGATGAACGAGCCGTTCAACGTCACCGAGACGAGCGGCCAGGAGATCTTCGGCGAGGCGACCGTCGCCCCCGGCACGGAAATCAACATCCGGGTTCGCAGCGGCGACGACGTCCGGCCCGCGTTCCTGAAAACCACGACGGCGACGGTCGACGCCGACGGACAGTTCCTCGCGACGTTCTCGTTCAACGACACGACCCCCGGCGACGTCTACACGATCGAAGTCAACGGCGGCCCGGCGCCCGAACTTACTGTCGACGGCACCGTCCAGCCGGTCATCCCGACGGCGACGACGCAGACGCCCGCCGAGACGACGACCACGACGACAACCACGACAACCACGACGACGACTGAACCGCCGACCACGACGGTGACGGAGATTCCGACAGTCCAGACGCCGACGACGACGCCCGGATTCGGTGTCCTCGCGGCTCTCGTCGCGCTCGCTGGGGCCGCGCTGCTCGCACTCCGTCGAGAATAACGTCCGTCTCTCAGCCCGCCGGTTCTTCACCGCCTTTTCGTCTCCTTCTCGCTCCGCTACTCGCTATCGCTGCGCGCCGGCCGACCGAGCTGGTCCTCGACGACATCTACTTTCTCGCGTGCGCGCTCATCGCTCGTTCGCTTGTCGTCGATCTTTAACACCGTACTCACGCGGTCCGCGTCGACGGCCCGGTGGGCGGCCTCCGCGGCGGCAAAGAGCGTGCCGACGTCGTCGGCTTCGATCACGGTCCCCATCGGGTTCGTCTCGTACTCGACGTCGAAGTCCTCCAAGGCGTCGACGGCTTTCGCGACCTCTGCGGCCATACTGTCTTCGATCACGGGCGCGACGCTCAATAGCGCGACAACGGTCATACGCGTCGATTTCGCACCGAGCTGCAAAACGTTTTCTCGCAGAATGGGGGACGCGGCGGGCCGGTTCAGCACCCGAGTTCAGTACTCCGGGCGCTGGGCGCGGATGACTTCTGCGACCCGCTGTTCCTCGTCGGCGAGCAGTTCGGTCAGGTCGTCGGCCGTGATGATCCCGACGAGCGCGTCGCCCTCACAGATCGGCACTCGCCGGATGCTGTTATCGCGCATCATCGTCGCCGCCTCGTAGAACCCCGCCTTCCGGTCGAGCGTGTGGGGGTCTTCGGTCATCACGTCCGCCGCCGTCTGCTCGGTCGGATCGGCTCCGTTCCCGAGCACGCGGACGGTCAGATCTCGATCGGTCACGATACCCACCGGAGCGTCACCGTTCGTGATGACGACGCTGCCGACGTTCTCGTCGTCCATCGTGGCCGCGAGTTCGGTGACGGGTGTGTCCGGATCAGCTGTTACGACGTCGCTTCGAGCAAGGTCGTCGATTGGCATACTCTCTCACCCACTATCGGTTGCCGCCCCGGCGAGTAATTGCTACCTGTTCTTGTTATCGACTGGGAAGTGTCCCCGTGCTTATTGTAGTATGTTAACAATAGGTGACAGCGAACTCGCCAATCGCCGACTCAGTCGCTCCCTGCCCACGCGAAGAGTCGCTCGAAGACGACGAGATAGACGAGAAATGCGGCCGCAAAGACCGCCCACGCAACGACGTTGAACTGTCCCGTGAACGCGAGAACGACGAAGATGTACGCAAGTGAGGCGGCGACGAAACTGGCGGCGTAGCGCGTCCGTCGGGAATCCATAGTGACTCATTGGCGAACAGACACAATAAACGCACTTGGCCTGTAGCGCGAATAATCGTACCTCGTCTCTGGAGTCGATACTCCGATTACTCGAACCCCGAGGTGAAGAACCGCTCCGCTCGTCGGTTAGTATCGAGAGAAGTGCGCTGGCTGGGATTTGAACCCAGGTTGTGACCATGGCAAGGTCACGTGATACCACTACACTACCAGCGCGTGTCGTGGTCTGCGTCTGCATTCCAGAAAATGCGAGATTAATAAATAAGACTTGCGAATCGGAGAGCAAATCGGCCGATGGCGTGGGGGAAAATACCACGGGGGGATTCCCCACGAAACCGCCGTAGGGCGGAGTGAGACGGCCTCTCACCCCCGAACGCTTTCGCTAGTCTTTTAGGCTCCCCTACGGTACGAGGGATACAGTCTAGACGTGACGCTGAAGGGACCGGTATGACGCTGACCGTACTCGTGCCGTCCTCTCTCGTCCGAGAGGCCGAAGACAAACGCGAGGCAACTCGCAAACTCGGCTACGTCGCCCGCGCGGCGACGGTGTTTCGGGCGGATCGGCTCGCCGTCTTCCCAGACAGGGAAGGCGAGCGGCGCTGGGGAGGTGAGTTCGTCGAAACGGTGCTGCGATACGCTGCCACGCCGCCGCACCTCCGAAAGGAGGTCTGGGGGCGACGCGACGAACTCGAGTACGTCGGCGTTCTACCGCCCCTCCGTGTCCCGTCTATGACCGGCTCCGAATCAGACGGTTCGGGGTCGTTAACACAGGGAATCGTGACCGAGGTCGGACCTGACGGCCGCGTTCGGGTCAATTGCGGACTGCAACACCCGGTCTCTCTCCACACGCCTCCGTCGATGGAGGTCGAGGAGGGGACGCGCGTCGCCATCAGGATCTCTTCGCGAGAACCGGTCCGTGCGCGGATCGTCGACGAGCCCGTTCCGGGCTTCGACGTGTCCCGTACGGACCTCGAGGAAGCGCTCGGCCGCGCCGACGCGGGCGTCACAATTGCGACGTCCCGCTTCGGCCAACCGTTGACCACGTCGTGGCTGCCGGACCTCTCCGCTCGTATCGAGCGGGAGGGGGCGACAGTCGCGTTCGGGTCACCCGGCCGTGGGCTTCCGGCCATCCTCGACGTCGACGTCGAGGATGCGGTCGAACCCGTTGACGGTCCGGGGTTCGATCTCTGGCTGAATACGATTCCGCGACAGGGCAGCGAGGTGGTGCGAACTGAAGAAGCGATGTTCGCGTCGCTCGCGTCCCTGACACTCACGGAGTGATCATATGCCACAACCAAGCAGACCACGAAAAGGTTCGATGGGCTTCAGCCCGCGCAAGCGTGCGGCCAAGGAAGTCCCACGCATCCGGTCGTGGCCCGACGACGACGGGTCCCCGGGTATCCAGGGCTTCGCCGGCTACAAGGCCGGGATGACCCAGGTGATGATGGTCAACGACGAGGCCAACTCCCCCCGCGAAGGGATGGAGGAGGCCGTTCCGGTGACCGTCGTCGAGACGCCGCCAATGCGCGCCGTCGCCCTTCGAGCCTACGAAGACACGCCGTACGGTGCAAAGCCCCTGACTGAGGTGTGGGGCAACGAGTTCGACGAGAACCTCGACCGCGTCCTCGACCTTCCGAACGAGGACTCCTTCGAGGACGACGCCGAGGACCTTCGCGCGGCCGTCGAGGCCGGCGAGGTCGACGACGTCCGACTCATCACCCACACCGTCCCAGGCGAGATGCAGAACGTCCCCAAGAAGAAGCCCGACGTGATGGAGACCCGAGTCGGCGGTGGCTCGGTCGACGAGCGCATCGACTTCGCGCTCGAACTCGTCGGCGACGGCGGCGAGCACGAACTCTCCGACGTCTTCCGCGCTGGCGAGTACCTCGACGTCGCCGGCGTCACGAAAGGCAAGGGGACGCAGGGTCCCGTCAAGCGGTGGGGCGTCCAGAAGCGGAAGGGCAAACACGCCCGCCAGGGATGGCGGCGCCGGATCGGTAACCTCGGTCCGTGGAACCCCTCCCGCGTGCGCTCGACCGTTCCCCAGCAGGGGCAGACGGGCTACCACCAGCGAACCGAACTGAACAAGCGCCTCATCGACATCGGTGAGGGCAGCGAACCGACCGTAGACGGCGGCTTCGTCGGCTACGGCGAGGTCGACGGACCGTACGCGCTCGTCAAAGGCTCGCTTCCGGGCCCCGACAAGCGTCTCCTTCGGTTCCGTCCGGCCGTCCGACCGAACGACCAACCGCGCCTCGATCCCGAGGTGCGCTACGTGTCGACCGAATCGAATCAGGGCTAAACAATGCAGGCAACAATTCGCGACCTGAACGGCGACGACGCCGGCACGCTCGACCTCCCCGAGGTCTTCGAGACGCCGTATCGTCCGGACCTCATCGAGCGCGCCGTCGTCGCCGCGCAGGCGAACCGAAAACAGGCGTACGGTGCCGACCCCTACGCGGGGCTGCGAACTCCGGCCGAGTCGTTCGGCAGCGGTCGCGGGATGTCTCACGACCCCCGCGAAAACGGACGCGCCCGCCGCGTGCCCCACGCGGTCAAGGGTCGCAAGGCGCACCCGCCGAAAGCTGAGAAAGACCAGGGCAAGGACATCAACGACAAAGAGCGGAAACTCGCCGTCCGATCGGCGATCGCCGCCACGACGGACGAAGCGGTCGTCCGCGAACGCGGCCACCAGTTCGGCGACGATGTCGAACTCCCGCTCGTCGTTTCCGACGACTTCGAGGACCTCGTGAAGACCCGCGAAGTCGTCGATCTGCTCGAGACTCTCGGCGTCCACGCCGACATCGAGCGCTCCGACGAGAACAAGAAGGTGAAGGCCGGACGCGGGAAGACCCGTGGCCGGAAGTACACCCGCCCGAAGTCGATCCTCTTCGTCACGAGCGAAGAGCCCTCGAAGGCGGCGCGGAACCTCGCCGGCGCCGACGTGGTCACCGCGGCCAACGTCAGCGCGGAGGACCTCGCCCCCGGGACGCAGGCCGGTCGGCTCACGGTCTTCACCGAGAGCGCCGTCGAGGAGGTGGCGGACCGATGAGTTCGCTCATCGAGCATCCGCTCGTCACCGAGAAGGCGATGGACGAGATGGACTTCGACAACAAGCTCCAGTTCATCGTCGATCTCGACGCCACGAAGGCGGAGATCGAAGACGAGATCGAATCGCGCTACGAGGTGGCCGTCGTGAACGTGAACACGCAGGTCACACCGCGCGGCAAGAAGAAGGCGACCGTCCGACTCGGCGAAGACGACGACGCACAGGAAGTCGCCTCGCGAATCGGGGTGTTCTGAAAATGGGACGTCGAATTCAGGGCCAACGTCGCGGTCGCGGTACGTCCACGTTCCGGGCGCCGTCGCACCGTTACAAGGCCGAACTCTCGCACAAGAAGGCCGAATCGGACGACACCGTCTCCGGGACGGTCGTCGACATCGAACACGACCCCGCACGCAGCGCGCCGGTCGTCGCCGTCGAATTCGAAGACGGCGACCAGCGACTCATCCTCGCACCCGAGGGCGTCGCCGTCGGCGACACGATCCAGGTCGGGGTCAGCGCAGAGATCAAGCCCGGCAACACGCTCCCGCTCGCGGAGATTCCCGAGGGGGTTCCGGTGTGTAACGTCGAGCGCCAGCCCGGCGACGGCGGGAAGTTCGCCCGCGCGTCCGGGACGAGCGCCCAGCTGCTCACCCACGACCGCCACGTCGCGGTCGTGAAGCTCCCCTCCGGGGAGGTCAAGCGGCTGAACCCGCAGTGTCGCGCCACCATCGGCGTCGTCGCTGGCGGGGGCCGCACCGAGAAGCCGTTCGTGAAGGCCGGCAAGAAGCACCACAAGATGAAAGCGCGCGGCATCAAGTGGCCGCGCGTTCGCGGGGTCGCGATGAACGCCGTCGACCACCCGTTCGGTGGCGGTGGCCGCCAGCACCCCGGTCAGCCGAAGTCCGTCTCGCGGGACGCCCCGCCGGGACGGAAGGTCGGTGACATCGCCTCGAAGCGCACCGGTCGCGGTGGCAAGGGAGGCAACGAATAACAATGAGTTCGGAATACCGTACCGGCCGCGAGGGTGAGTTCACCTACCGCGGCCACACGCTCGACGAGCTGCAGGAGATGTCGCTCGACGAGGTCGCGGAACTGCTGCCCGCACGACAGCGGCGAACCATCAACCGAGGACTCACGGTCCAACAGGAGAAGCTGCTGGAGGCGGCCAGCGAGGCCGACCCCCAGGAGACCGCCAACGACCCGATCCGGACCCACCTCCGGGACATGCCCATTCTGCCTTCGTTCGTCGAGAAGACGTTCGAGGTCTACACCGGGCAGTCCTTCGAGCGCGTCCGCGTCGAGCCCGAGATGATCGGGCACTATCTGGGCGAGTTCCAGCTGACCCGGACGTCGGTCGAACACGGTCAGGCCGGAATCGGCGCGACCCGGTCCTCGAAGTTCGTGCCGCTCAAATAACCATGGGTATCAACTACAGCGTCGAGGCCGACCCGGAGACCACCGCCAAGGGGATGCTCCGCGATCGGCCCATCAGCCTGAAGCACAGCAAGGCCATCTCGCGTGAGATCAAGGGGATGCCCGTCGAGGGCGCGGAGGAGTACCTCCAGGACGTCATCGACGAGAAGCGTTCCGTTCCGTTCAAACAGCACAACACCGGCGTCGGACACCGTTCCGACATCGACGGCTGGGACGCGGGGCGCTACCCCGAGAAGGCCTCGAAGGCGTTCCTCGAACTCCTGCAGAACGTGGCGTCGAACGCCGACGAGCAGGGATTCGACGGACGTTCGATGACGATCAAACACGTCGCCGCCCACAAGGTCGGCGAACGGCAGGGTCGCAAGCCCCGTGCGTTCGGGAGCGCCGACCCGTGGAACACGCCGATCTGTGACGTCGAACTCATCGTCGAAGAACCCGAGGAGGTCGAAGCCTAATGGCTGACGAACACCAGTTCATCGAAGACGGACTGCAGCGCTCGCAGATCGACGAGTTCTTCGCCGAAGAACTCGGCCGCGCCGGCTACGGCGGGATGGACGTCGCGAAGACCCCGATGGGGACCCAGATCGTCCTGAAGGCCGAAAAGCCCGGTATGGTCATCGGCAAGGGCGGGAAGAACATCCGCAAGGTCACCCGCGAACTCGAAGAGCGGTTCAACCTCGACGACCCCCAGATCGACGTCCAGGAGGTCGACGAGCCTGACCTGAACGCTCGCATCGTCGCGGACCGCCTCGCGAACGCGCTCGAACGCGGCTGGTACTTCCGGAAGGCGGGCCACACCACGATCGACCGCATTATGGAGTCCGGCGCACTGGGCGCCGAGATCGTCCTCAGCGGGAAGGTCACCGGTGCACGCTCGCGCGTCGAGAAGTTCAACCGTGGCTACATCAAGCACAACGGCGAACCGGCCCAGGAGATCGTCGACGAGGGCCAGGGCGTCGCCGTGATGAAGCTCGGTACCATCGGCGTGACCGTCAAGATCATCCCGCCGGGAGCAGAGCTCCCCGACGACTTCGAGATCCACGAGGACGTCGACGTCGAGCCCGTCGAGCAGGTCGCAGAGAGCGAGGGCGTCGAAGCCCTCCTCGAAGAGGAACCCGAAGAGATCCCCGACGTCGGCGAGGCCGACGAGGAGGTCGAGGTTCCCGACGAGGCTCCCGAGGACGTCATCGACGAGGAAGTCGTCGAAGAAGTCATCGAGGAAGAAGCCGAGTCCGAGTCTGAGGATGTCGACGAAGACGTCGAGGCCCCCGACGAGTCGGACGTCGAAGAGGAACTCGACGAACTCGACGAGGAGGTCGAAGCGGAAGCCGAAGAGCTCCTCGACGAGATGGAAGACGCCGAGGAAGACGAAGACGAGGAGGAGGAATAACCGATGGCGATCCTCTACCCCGAAGAGATCCGTGATATGACGGCCGCAGAGCGCGACGCCGAGCTCGAAGAGCTCGAGACCGAGCTGCTCAACACGCGCGCAGTCCAGGCTGCCGGTGGCGCACCGGAGAACCCGGGCCGCGTCAGCGAGCTGAAGCGGACGATCGCGCGGATCAAGACGATCCAGCAGGAAGAAGGCGACCTCGAATAACAGATGGCACTGACACCCGAGACGCTGACGCGACACGAGCTCAACGGCCTCCGCGTGGCCGTCGTCGACGCGCCCAACCCCGACCTCGTCGGGATCGAGGGCCGTATCGTCGTCGAGACGATGCAGACGCTGCACGTCGACGTCAGCGACAGCGACGCCGCGACCGACGACGCCGACGCGACTCGCGACGGTCGCACTCGGGTGAAACAGGTGCCGAAGCAGGGCTCCACGCTGGAGTTCGCGCTTCCCTCCCCGGAAGGAACATCCGGACGCACAGATGAAGCCGCCGACGCCGAGAAGGCGTCGGGGACCACGTCCAAACTTCGGTCGGATACTGCCGGCGCATTCGCCGGTCAGTCTGATCGGCCGGCTGCGGAGCCCGCAGCGGCTTCTCGGCGAGACGCCGAGAATTGCGAGGGCGTGGCCTACGTTACGGTGGATGGCACACGTCTGCTCTCACGACCCGCCTTGCGGACCGAGAAGGCAGGTGACTCACTATGGCGATAGGACTGAACGTAGAAGAACCGGAGGAGCCGTGCTCCGACGAGAACTGTCCGTTCCACGGAACGCTTTCCGTGCGCGGTCAGACGCTCGAAGGCACGGTCGCCTCCACCGACATGGAGAAAACCGTCATCGTGGAGCGCGAATACGACGTTCGCGTTCCCAAGTACGACCGCTTTATGAAGCGGCGTAGTCGCATTCCCGCTCACGCACCCCCGTGCGTGGACATCGAGGAGGGCGACACGGTGCGTATCGCAGAGACCCGACCGCTGTCGAAGACCAAATCGCACGTCGTCGTCGACGTGCTCGGAGGTGAGGAGTGATGGAGGCGCTGAAAGCCGACGTCACGAAGGGCCTCGAACGAGGCTCCCTCATCACGTGCGCCGACAACACCGGCGCGCGAGAGCTGAAGGTCATCAGCGTGAAGGGCTACTCAGGAACCAAGAACCGACACCCCAAGGCGGGCATCGGCGACCAGGTCACCGTTTCGGTGACGAAAGGGACGCCGGAGATGCGCCGCCAGGTGCTCGAAGCCGTGATCGTCCGCCAGCGGAAACCGATCCGCCGGCCGGACGGCACGCGCGTGAAGTTCGAGGACAACGCCGCCGTCATCATCGACGAGATGGAAGAGCCTCGCGGGACCGAGATCAAGGGTCCCATCGCGCGTGAAGTGGCCGAGCGCTTCGGGAGCATCGCTTCGACGGCGACGATGATCGTCTGAACACTGAACAGTATGACAAAACAACCACGCAAACAGCGAACTCGGAAGCAGAACGCGCCCCTGCACGAGCGGCAGAACCAGGTCCGCGCGACGCTGTCTGACGACCTCCGCGAGGAGTACGGACAGCGCAACGTTCGCGTCAACGCGGGCGACACCGTCGAGGTCCTCCGCGGCGACTACGCCGGCACGGAAGCCGAAGTCGTCGAGGTCGACCTCACGGACGCGGTCGTACACGTCGAAGACGTGACGGTCGAGAAGGCCGACGGCGAGGAAGTGCCTCGTCCCCTCGACGCCTCGAACCTCCGCGTGACCGAACTGGACCTCGAAGACGACCGCCGTGAGGCGCGGCTGCAGGCCGACACGGAGGACGAACAATGACTCGACATCAGAAGCGACTCTCGGCACCGAACGCCTGGCCCGTCGAACGGAAGACCCAGACGTTCACCGTCAAAGCCGGCGCGGGTCCGCACGGAGAGGCGGGGGTTCCCCTGCTCATCCTCCTGCGCGACGTGCTCGGTTACGTCGACTCGAAGAAAGAGGCGCGCTACGCGCTGAACGAGGGCGCGGTCCTCGTCAACGGCGACGCCGTCTCCGACGAACAGCGCCCGGTGGGGATGTTCGACATCCTCGCGTTCACCGAGCGCGAAGAGTACTACCGCGTCTTCCCCGAGGAGGGTGGACGCCTGGCGCTGACCCCGATCGACGCCGACGCCGCAGACAGCCGGCTCGGCAAGATCGTCCGCAAGCAGGACGTCAGCGGCGGCGCGACGCAGCTCACGCTCCACGACGGCGCGAACGTCCGCCTCGAGGAGGGTGCAGACGAGTACAGCACGAAAGACTCCCTCGTCGTCGACAACGAGACGAAGGAGATCGTCGCGCACTTCCCCTACGAGGAGGGCGCACTCGTCACTGCCGTCGACGGCAGCCACTCGGGTGAGATCGGCGAGATCGACGAGATCACCGTCACCGCCGGCAGCGGCGACAACACCGTCATCGTCGAGACCGACGACGGCGCCTTCGAGACGATCGAAGACTACGTCGTCGTCATCGACGAGAATTTCGTCGCCGACGAGGACGAAGACGGAGGTGACGACGAATGAGCGAGTCGTTCCACGAGATGCGCGAGCCACAGATCGAGAAGGTCGTCGTCCACATGGGCGTCGGCGAAGGTGGCCGCGAACTCGCGAACGCAGAGGAGATCCTCGAAGAGATCGCCGGACAGGAAGCCGTCCGCACGACGGCGACGCGCGCCGCGACGCAGTTCGGTGCGCGCACCGGCGACCCGGTCGGCGCGAAGGTCACCCTTCGCAACGAGCGGGCCAACGAGTTCCTGGAGACGGCGCTGCCGATCGCCGACCTGTCGGACAAGCAGTTCGACGACACGGGGAACTTCAGCTTCGGTGTCGAAGAGCACACCGAGTTCCCCTCCCAGGAGTACGACCCCCAGATCGGGATCTACGGACTGGACGTGACGGTCAACCTCGTCCGTCCCGGCTACCGTGTCAAAAAGCGCGACAAGGTGTCGCGCTCGATCCCCAAGGCGCACCGACTGACGCCTGAAGACGCGATCGCCTTCCTCGAAGACGCATTCGACGTCGACGTGGAGGTCACAGAATGAGCGAATCAGAGACAGAACAGACGGGCGAGCACGCGAGCCGTCGCACGGGTCAGAGCCACGAGTGCCGACGTTGCGGACGCAACCAGGGACTCGTCGGTAAGTACGAGATCTACCTGTGCCGTCAGTGCTTCCGCGAGGTCGCCCGCGAGATGGGATTCAAGAAGTACCGATAATTATGGCAGGAAACGATCCACTCGCCAACGCGCTCGCCGGCGTGAACAACGCCGAGAGCGTCGGGCACCTGTCGCACGAGATACAGCCCGCCTCGAACGTCATCGGCTCCGTCCTCGAGGTCTTCTACGACCGCGGGTACATCGACGGCTTCGAGTTCGTCGACGACGGCAAGGCTGGACAGTTCGAGGTCGAACTGAGCGGCGCGATCAACGAATGTGGTGCCGTCAAGCCCCGCTACTCCGCGGGTGCAGACGAGTTCGAGAAGTGGGAGAAGCGATACCTCCCCGCCCGAGACTACGGGACGCTCATCGTCACGACGAGCCACGGCGTCATGAGCCACTACGAGGCCCGCGACCAGGGCATCGGTGGTCAGGTAATCGCCTACGTGTACTGAGACAATGACCAGAGTAGAAATCGAAATTCCGGACGAGGTCTCCGCCGAGGTGTCGAACCTCGATCTGACAGTCGAGGGGCCGAACGGCAGCGTCACCCGGACGCTGTGGTTCCCCTCCGTTAGCGTCAGCGTCGAGGACGACCAGGTCGTCATCGAATCCGACGAGACCGACGCCAAGACGAACGCGACTGTCGGGACCTTCGAGAGCCACGTGTCGAATATGATCCACGGGGTCACCGAAGGCTGGGAGTACAAGATGGAAGTCTACTACGCCCACTTCCCGATGCAGGTCGACGTCGACGGCGACGAGGTCGTCATCGAGAACTTCCTCGGAGAGAAGTCCTCGCGACGGACACCGATCCGCGGAGACACGGACGTACAGGTCGACGGCGAAGAGGTCACCCTGATGGGACCCTCGAAAGAGGACGTCGGGCAGACCGCCGCCGACATCGAACAGCTCACTCGCGTGACGGACAAGGACACGCGCGTCTTCCAGGACGGCGTCTACATCACGCAGAAGCCGCAGACGGGAGGTGCCTAACATATGTCCGACGACGACATCGAGACACTCGAAGACATCAGCGGCGTCGGCCCCTCGAAGGCCGACGCGCTCCGTGAGGCAGGCTACGAGTCGGTCGACGACGTGAAGGCCGCAAGCCAATCGGAACTCGCAGAGGTCGACGGCATCGGGAACGCGCTCGCGGCCCGTATCAAGGCCGACGTGGGCGGACTCGAAGTCACCGAGGAGACCGAGGCAGAAGTCGAAGAGGAGACCGAAGAGGAAGCCGAGCCCGAGGAGGAGGTCGAGACCGAACTCCGTCCCCGTGGCCACGCTGACAAGACGCCGACCCTCGACGACGATACCGCGCGAGCGCTGGGCCAGAAGCACCGCGAGGGCAAGCCCGCGTTCCGTCGGCAGCAGTACCACAAGAAGAAACGGACGCCCGAATCGTGGCGGAAGCCCCGCGGCAACCTCTCGAAGCAGCGCCGCGGCATCAAGGGCAAGGGCGATATGGTCGAGGCGGGCTACCGCACGCCGAAGGCCGCCCGCGGTCTGCACCCCTCGGGATTCGAGGAAGTGCGCGTCCACAACGTCGACGACCTCGAAGGCGTCGACGGGGACACCCAGGCCGTCCGAATCGCCTCGAAAGTCGGCGCGCGCAAGCGCGAACGCATCGAGGAAGTGGCTGAGGACCGCGAGATCCGCGTCCTCAACCCGACCTACGTCGAAGTGGAGGTCGAAGAGTAATGACGGATCTGAAAGCACAGAAGCGTATGGCCGCCGACGTCCTCGACGTCGGAAAGGACCGCGTGTGGTTCGATCCAGACGAACAGTCCGAGATTGCGGAGGCCATCACTCGCGACGACATCCGTGACCTGGTCGATCAGGGGACCATTCGCGCCAAGGACGCGAAGGGCAACTCCAAGGGTCGCGCTCGCGAGCGCGCATCGAAGCGCGCCTACGGTCACCGCAAGGGTCCCGGCTCCCGCAAAGGGAAAGCCGGCGGTCGGAAGAACTCGAAAGACGAATGGGTCAGCCGCATCCGCGCACAGCGTCGTCGCCTGAAGGAACTGCGCGACGACGGCCCGCTCAATCCGACGCAGTACCGCGAAGTGTACAACAAGGCGTCGGGTGGCGAGTTCGAAGACGTGGCGCGGCTCGAAGCACACATCCGGAACAACTACGACGTGGAGATAGAATAATGGCAACAGGACCACGCTACAAGGTGCCGATGCGGCGTCGCCGCGAGGTCCGGACGGACTACCACCAGAGGTTGCGCCTGCTGAAATCGGGCAAGCCCCGCCTCGTTGCTCGCGTGAGCAACAAGCACGTCAGGGCGCAGCTGATCACCCCCGGTCCGGACGGAGACGAAACGCACGCGGCCGCGTCCTCGGAGGACCTCGGCGAGTACGGCTGGGAGGCTCCCACTGGGAACCTGCCGAGCGCGTACCTCACCGGGTTCCTCGCTGGGACGCGAGCCATCGAAGCCGGCCTCGAAGAGGCCGTACTCGACATCGGACTGAACACTGCGACGCCCGGTAACAAGGTGTTCGCGGTGCAGGAAGGAGCAATAGACGCTGGCCTCGAGATCCCGCACAACGACGCGGTTCTCGCAGACTGGTCGCGTAACCGCGGCGAGCACATCGCCGAGTACGCCGAGCAGCTCGACGAGGACCTCTACTCCGGGGACTTCGACGCCACGAAACTCCCTGAGCACTTCGACGAAGTGCTCGAGCGACTACAGGAGGACGCATGAGCCAACGCAACGACAACGGCTGGACGCCGCGCACGCGGCTCGGCCGAATGGTACAGGAAGGCGACGTCACCTCGATGGAGCAGGCCCTCAACACGGGCCTGCCCCTGAAAGAGCCGGAACTCGTCGATCAGCTCCTGCCGGGGCTCGACGACGAGGTTCTCGACATCAATATGGTCCAGCGGATGACCGACTCCGGGCGCCGGGTCAAATTCCGCTGCGTCGTCGCGATCGGTAACCGCGACGGCTACCTCGGCTACGCCGAGGCGCGAGACGACCAGGTCGGATCGGCCATCCAGAAGGCGATCGACGTCGCGAAGCTCAACATCATCTCGGTGGACCGCGGTTCGGGGTCCTGGGAGGACTCCGCCGGTGGCCTCAACTCCCTGACGCGGAAGGCAGAAGGGAAAGCAGGCTCGGTGACCGTCGAAGTGATGCCCGCGCCGCAGGGCCTCGGCCTCGCGGCTGCAGAGACTGTCCGCAACATCCTCGAACTGGCGGGCGTCCAGGACGCCTGGACCCGCTCGAACGGGAACACGCGGACCACGGTCAACCTCGCGAAAGCGACGTACAACGCGCTGAAGAACGCCTCGCAGTCGCGGACGCCCCGACGCGCCGCGGCCAAGCAGCGTGAACAAGAGGTGAACGAGTGATGCAGGCAGTCGTTCAGATCCGCGGCGATGTTAATATGAGCACGGGCGTTCACGACACGCTCAAGATGCTCAACATCCATCACGTGAACCACTGCGCGCTCGTCCCGGAGACGGAGACGTACCGCGGAATGATCACGAAGGTCAACGACTACGTCGCACACGGCGAGCCGAGCGCGGACGCCGTCGAGACGGTGCTCCGCACCCGAGCCGAGCCCGAGGAGGGCGAGGCTGACGTCGACGAGGAGTGGCTCTCAGAGCACACCGACTACGACGACTTCGGCGCGCTCGCAGAGGCGCTGGTCGACGAGGAGACGACGCTGCGCGAGCAGGGTCTCTCGCCGGTCCTTCGACTGCACCCGCCGCGCGGCGGACACCGCGGGCAGAAGCACCCGACCATCGAAGGCGGTCAGCTCGGAAAGCACCAGACCGAGGAGATCGACGAACTCCTGGAGGCAATGCGATGACGTCGAAGAAACGACGCCAGCGCGGGTCGCGCACGCACGGCGGCGGCACCCACAAGAACCGGCGCGGTGCCGGCCACCGTGGCGGCCGCGGTCGCGCCGGTCGCGACAAGCACGAGTTCCACAACTACGAGCCGATCGGCAAACACGGGTTCAAGCGACCCGAGGACTCCCAGCGAACGATCGCTGAGGTCAACGTCCAAGAGATCGACGAGGACGCGGCCCTGCTGGCCGCCGACGGTCTCGCAGAGAAGGACGGCGACGCGTACCACGTCGACGCTCGCGACGTCGCAGACGATGCCGAAGACGCCGACGTCGTGAAGGTGCTCGGTGGCGGGCAGGTCCGACAGGAACTGCACCTCGTCGCCGACGCGTTCTCTGACGGTGCGGTCGAACTCGTCGAGGACGCCGGCGGCAGCGTCGAACTCACCGAACGCGGCGAGGAACTCGCCGCCGAGGACGAAGCAGAAGAATCTAACACAGACGACGCCGAGGAGTAATCCATGGGTTGGAAGGAGGCCGCCGAACCGGTGCTGACGCGGATGCCGTCAGTCGCGCGTCCGGAGGGACACGTCCCGTTCCGCCGGAAGCTTGGCTGGACTGCCGGGATCCTCGTGCTGTATTTCTTCCTGACGAACGTGACGCTGTTCGGACTGCAGACCAGCGGCGCGGGCGGGGACTTCTACGGACAGTTCCGTAGTATCCTCGCCGGCTCGCAGGGGTCGATCCTGCAGCTGGGTATCGGTCCGATCGTCACGGCGAGCATCGTTCTCCAGTTGCTCGGCGGAGCCGATCTGCTGGGGCTGGACACCAACGACCCCCGAGATCAGATACTCTATCAGGGTCTCCAGAAGCTTCTGGTGGTCGTGATGATCTGTCTGACCGGGCTCCCGATGGTGTTCGCCGGCAACTTCCTGCCGGCGAGCGAACCGCTCGCGCAGTCGCTCGGTATCGGCACCGTCGGCGTGAAGGGTATCATCTTCGCGCAGATGTTCGTCGGCGGCGTCCTCATCCTGTTCATGGACGAGATCGTGAGCAAGTGGGGCGTCGGCTCCGGTGTCGGCCTGTTCATTATCGCTGGCGTCAGCCAGCAACTCGTCGCGGGTCTGTTCAGTTGGCAGAGCCTCGGCGGGCAAAGCGGGTTCTTCCCGACGTGGATCGGGATCCTCACCGGTGCAGCCGAGATCGGCTCGCCGCTGACGCCGGGTGGTCTCTCCGACATCTTCCTCGGACAGGGACAGATCCTCGCGCTCATCACGACGCTGCTCATCTTCGGCATCGTCGTCTACGCGGAGAGCGTCCGGGTCGAGATCCCGCTCTCGCACGCCAACGTCAAGGGCGCGCGCGGGCGCTTCCCGGTGAAGCTCATCTACGCGAGCGTTCTGCCGATGATCCTCGTTCGCGCGCTGCAGGCGAACCTCCAGTTCCTCGGGCAGATCCTGAACAACTGGTGGACGGGGATGCCCGCGTGGCTCGGTCAGTACACGCAGGGACAGGTCACCGGTGGCCTGTTCTGGTATCTCGCGCCGATCCAGTCCCGTCAGGACTGGATGTGGTTCCTCGGATTCACCTCCCAGGAGCCCCTCGCGATCGTCGCCCGCGTGCTCATCGACCTGATCTTCATGATCGTCGGTGGCGCGATCTTCGCCATCTTCTGGGTCGAGACGACCGGGATGGGTCCCGAAGCGACCGCCCGTCAGATCCAGAACTCCGGGATGCAGATCCCCGGCTTCCGGCGGAACCCGCAGGTCATCGAGAAGGTTATGGAGCGCTACATCCCGCAGGTGACCGTCATCGGCGGTGCGCTCGTCGGCCTGCTGGCCGTGCTCGCGAATATGCTGGGCACGATCGGCGGCGTCTCCGGAACGGGGCTGCTGCTTACGGTCTCCATCACGTACAAACTGTACGAGGAGATCGCCGAGGAGCAGTTGATGGAGATGCACCCGATGATGCGCGAGATGTTCAACAACTAGCTGCGACATAGCTCCGTTCTCCTTCTTTCTCTCACGGCCGAGTGGCGTCGCTCCCGGTGCCTTGTTCGTCGGACGAACAGGGAAAGACTTGCAAGCACCGCGCTCCCAGAGCGACGTGTTCGTGTCGATCGACCTACAGCCACGGGTCACGACGCCACGATACGCACTATGAATTGGTCCACATCCCTCCGCGTGCTCGTCGTACTGTCCCTCCTGCTCGGTAGCTCGGGCGCTGTCGCAACGACCGCCTCGGCCGCCGGTCCGGCCGTCCAGATGTCTGTTGTCACTATTAGTCCCGAGGACCCGAACACGGGCGAAACAGTAACTATCGAGACGACGATCTCGAACCTCGAAAACAGTCCGTCGACAGTCAACGTGCGGGACGTCTTCGTTCGCGTGCCCGGAACCACCAGAGAGTACGCGCGAGTCGAAGAACTCGGGTCGATCGCCCCCGGCGGCTCGGTCACGGTACCCGTGCGGACGAGCTTTGAGAGCCCCGGCCAAAAACGGCTGACGCTCAAGGTGGTCGTTCAGGACGACGCGGGCGAGTACTATTCGTACACGTACCCGGTGTACGTCGAAGTGTCCGACCCGACGGTTAGAGCGAGCCTGTCGGCCGGCACGCCCGAAAGCGGGTCTGGAACTGAGCTCACGCTCACGAACTTCGGAAACACGAACCTCACCGACGTCGAGATCGCGGCCACCGCCGATGGGGAGCCGATCGAACGCAACTTCCTGTTCGACGTCGGCCCCGGATCGAGCCAATCGACCGTCTTCGACACCGACGACCTCGAAACAGATACGGTTACGTTCACCGCAACCTACTCCGCCGGCGGAGGTTCCCACACGACGTCGCTCGACGTCGACCTCGACGACCAGACCCCAGTGACGGGCGAAATCCGCCTCACCGGCGTGGAGGTCACCCGGTCCGGCACGGGCATTACTATTCAGGGCGACGCCGCGAACCTCGGGACCACCGACACGCAGTCGGTCCTCGTGCGCGTCCCCGACGCTGACGGTGTGAGCCCTGCGCCCCCGTCGGGTGAGTACTTCATCGGCGCGATCGAGGGCAGCGAGTTCGCTCGGTTCGAGCTAACGGCGCACGCTGAGTCGGACGTGTCGTCGGTCCCCGTCGAAATCTCGTACATCGTCGACAACGAGCGCGTGACGACGACACAGCAGGTGAGTCTCGACGCGGCGGTCGTGTCCGCGCCCGACGGCGAAGCCGACAGCGGCGGACAGCAGTCGCCGGGTGGCTCTGGTGCTGGTGGCCTCCCGCTGATCGCGATCGGCGGCGGCATCGTCGTGCTCGCACTCGTCGCGTTCGGCGTCTACCGCTGGCGACAATGAGCGTCATCGAACTCGAAGGCGTCGTCAAGCGCTACCAGAGTGGCGAGGAGGTGATCGAGGCGCTGAAAGGCGTCGACTTCCACGCCGACCGCGGCGAGATGGTGACGGTGATCGGTCCCTCGGGGTCGGGTAAGAGCACGATGCTGAATATGATCGGCCTGCTCGATACGCCGACAGAGGGAACGGTTCGGCTCGACGGCCGTGACGTCACTAACTTCACGGAAGACGAACTCACCGAGGAGCGACGCTCGACGATCGGGTTCGTGTTTCAGGCGTTCCACCTGCTGCCGATGCTGACCGCGACGGAGAACGTCGAACTGCCGTCGATGTGGGACACGAAACGCGACCGGCACGACCGGGCGGTGGATCTCCTGCAGCGCGTCGGGTTGGGAGACCGGCTTAGCCACACGCCGAGTCAACTCTCGGGCGGCCAGCAACAACGCGTCGCGATCGCCCGCGCCCTGATCAACGAACCCGAGATTCTGCTGGCCGACGAGCCGACCGGGAATCTGGATCAGGACACCGGGCGGACGATCCTCGAGGAACTGACGCGGCTCAAAGAGGAGGAGAACATCGCTATCGTCGCCGTGACGCACGACGAGCAGTTCGTCGAGTACACCGACCGCGTCGTTCGCCTCGTCGACGGGGAGGTGCAGTCGTGAGCATCACCAGCGCGCTGTGGCGGTTCCCGAGCGTCCAGATGGCGTGGCGGAATCTCGGCCGGAACCGGATCCGGACGGCGCTGGCGACGCTCGGAATCGTCATCGGCGTCGTCGCCATCGCGTCCCTCGGAATCGCCGGTGTCGCCCTCCAACAGCAGGCGACCGCGAATCTCGGCACGCTCGCCGACGAAGTGACCGTCACCGCCGGCGAGGACAGCACGACCGAGGGCGTGACCGAAGAGCAAGTCGAGGAGATCCGAAGCCTCGCCGGCGACGCTGCGGTCGTCCCGAAGAAGTCGAACCGGACGACGCTCACCTCGCGTGACGGTGGGGAAGCCCGCGTCAGCGTGACTGCCCTGACGGAGGCGAGCGCGCTCTATGACGTCTCGACGGGCGATAACCCCGATCGGCTCCAGTCGGGGGCGTTGCTCACCAATAGCACCGCGACCCAACTCGGCTTCGAACTCGGGGACCCGGTAGAGTACGACGGACGGCTCTACCGGATTCGGGGGCTGATCGAATCGCAGAGCGGCTTCGGTGGCGGCGGCAACGAACTCGTGTTGCCCCTGTCGGCGCTCGCCGATCAACAGTACTACGACTCGGTGACGATCGTGGCCGCGAACGGTCGGGAGGCCCAGCGAATCGCCGACGCCATCGAAGCGCGGTTCAACGAGGGCGACGAGGAGGTACTGAGCGTCACCAGTTTCGCGAGCGTACAAGAGAACATCGACGCGTTCCTGAACACGCTCAACCTCGCGCTGATCGGGATCGGCTCGATCTCGCTGGTCGTCGCGAGCGTCGCCATCCTCAACGTGATGCTGATGAGCACGATCGAGCGCCGCGGCGAGATCGGCGTGCTCAGAGCCGTCGGAATCCGCCGCGGCGAAGTGCTCCGGATGATCCTCGCTGAAGCCGCGTTCCTGGGGGTGATCGGGGGCGTCGTCGGCGCCGCTGTCTCGTTCGCGGTGGGGCTCGTAGTGTTTCAGGTCCTGGCCGGTGATCCGACGCTCGTCTTCGGCTGGGAGAGCATCCGCTATCTGTTGATCGGGTTCGGATTCGCCGTCTTCGCGAGCGTGCTGAGCGGGCTGTACCCCGCGTGGAAGGCCGCGAACGATCCGCCGGTCGAGGCGCTTCGCGGCTGATCTCGCCCAGCGGACTGTCCCCGAACCGTCGCGCTTTTGACCGCTCGTCGGGTATCTCGCACCGATCGGATGGCCCGATATCACATCGAGACGTACGGCTGTACCTCCAACCGCGGCGAGAGCCGGCAGATCGAGAGCGCGCTCCGCGACGCCGGCCACTACCCCGTCGACGGTCCGGAGGCGGCCGACGTCGCCATTATGAACACCTGCACGGTGGTCGAGAAGACGGAGCGCAATATGCTCCGTCGGGCCAAAGAACTGGAGTCTGAAACGGCGGATCTCATCATCACCGGCTGTATGGCGCTGGCACAGGGCGAGGAGTTCCGCGAGGAGGACGTCGACGCCCAGATCCTCCACTGGGACGACGTCCCCGCCGCGGTCACGAACGGCGAGTGCCCGACGCCCGGCCCGGGGACCGAACCCGTGCTGGACGGCGTCGTCGGCATCCTCCCGATCGCTCGCGGCTGCCTCTCGAACTGCTCGTACTGCATCACGAAGTTCGCGACCGGCCGCGTCGATTCGCCGCCGGTCGAGGAGAACGTCGAGAAGGCCCGCGCACTCGTCCACGCCGGTGCGAAGGAGTTGCGGATCACCGGCCAGGACACCGGCGTCTACGGCTGGGATACGGGCGACCGAAAACTCCCGGAACTGCTCGACCGGATCTGCACCGAGATCGACGGCGACTTCCGGGTTCGGCTGGGGATGGCCAACCCCGGTGGCGTCCACGGCATCCGCGAGGAACTGGCCGAGGTCTTCGCGCGCCACGACGAACTGTACAACTTCATTCACCTCCCCGTTCAGTCGGGTTCCGACACCGTTCTCGAAGCGATGCGGCGACAACACCGCGTCGAGAAGTTCACCGAAATCGTCGAGACGTTCGACGAGACGCTGGACTACTGGACGCTCTCGACGGACTTCATCGTCGGGTTCCCGACCGAGACCGACGAGGACCACGCACAGAGCATGGCGCTGTTCCGGGAAGTCCGGCCCGAAAAGGTGAACATCACGCGCTTCTCGAAGCGCCCCGGCACCGACGCCGCCGAGATGAAGGGCCTCGGCGGGACGGTGAAAAAAGAGCGTTCGAAGGAGATGTCCGAACTGAAGATGGACGTCGTCGCCGAGGCCTACGAGTCGATGGTCGGCGAGACTCACCGGGTGATGGCCGTCCGCGAGGGGACGGGCGACTCGCTGAAGTGCCGCGACGAAGCCTATCGGCAGATCATCGTCCAGAACGCCTCCGAGCACGGGATCGAACCCGGCGACGTGCTCGACGTCGAGGTGACGAGCCACCAGACGGTGTACGCGTTCGGCGACCCGGTGTGATAATGATTACCCTCGTCTCTTACCGCCGACCATCGCCACTGGGAGTGGCGCTCGGCGGTAAACAGTGAGAGTAATCACTATGAGTCGTCGCGTTCGACGAGCGCCTCCGACGCTGCCGCGTCGGCGCTGACCGCGGTCTTTTTTCCGCCTCGTCACGCACGGACTGTTGATGGATCGGTCCGCCGCCTTCCTCCACCTCCGCGACGCCGCCACGACGGTCGCGGTGGTCCTCGCCCTCGGCGTCGTGCTCTTCGGCGTCGCGGGCGTGTGGCCGCCGATGGTGGCCATCGAGAGCCCGAGTATGGTGCCGCACGTCGAAACCGGCGACCTCGTCGTCGTCTCCGACACCGGCCGGTTCGCCGGGGCATCCGCGGACGCGCGCGGCGTCGTTACCGCTGCGACCGCCGGGAACTACTCGCGCCTCGGGGACTCCGGCGACGTCATCGTCTTCGATCCGCCCTCCCGGGCGGGATCGCCGATCATCCACCGCGCGCAGTTCAGGGTCGACGCTGGTGAGAACTGGTACGACGAGGCCGACCCGGCGTATCTTCGCGGCGCGGACGACTGCGCGGAACTGGCCGCCTGTCCCGCACCGCACGCGGGCTACATCACGAAGGGCGACAACAACCGCGCGTACGATCAGGCCGCGGGCATCGCGCCGGTAGTCAAGCCCGCCTGGGTCAGAGCGAAAGCGCAGTTCCACATCCCCGAACTCGGGTGGGTCCGGCTCACGATCGCTGGAAAGGCGTGAGCACCGCGGGACGAGTCGAGAGTCGGGGGATGCGAGTGCTCGCGTCCGCTCCGTCCGCGTGTCTCGTCGCTCTATGCGCCGTGTCGCGCCTGTTCGCTATCAGCGCGCTTGCTCTCTCCGTTCGGCGCGGTCGCCGTCGTTACCGTCGTCGCCGTCCTCTGCCACGGTTTCGAGGAGCTGATCGGCCTCTGCGTCTTCCTTCCACTCGCCGAGTTCTTTCGGATCGACGTGGACGAATACGTCGTCGACCTCGGGCATCGCGCGGATCGAGTCGACGACGGCCGACTCGATGTCGTGGGCCTCGAACAGCGTCATATCCCCTTCTACTTCGATGTGGATGCTCACGTCGACTTCGGGGCCGACGTAGTGGGCGACGACGTCGTGGGCGCCGCGGACTTCTGGGTGTTCGAGCGCGCGTTCGATGATTTCCCAGCGGAGTTCTTCGGGAGGTGCCGCGCCGACGAGGTAGTTCACGTTGTCGCGGACGATCTCATAGCCCGTGTAGAAGATGCCGAGCGAGACGACGCCCGCGGCGATCGGATCGAGGATCGGCGCGCCGAAGGACGCCCCGAGCACGCCGACGAGCGCCGCGCCCGCGGTCAGAATGTCGTTTCGATTGTCGAGCGCGGCCGCGACGAGTGCAGGCGAGTGGCGGCGTTCACCGATTCGGAGACAGTACCGGTAGAGTCCGTATTTCGTGATGGCAGTCCCGACGAGGACCGCGACCGCCGTCGTTCCGGCCTCGACGCCGTACGTCCCGTTCAGCACCGCCGTCGTGGCGTTCCAGAGCACGGCCGCGCCCGCCGCGAACACGCCCAGCGCGACGAACAGCGAGACGAACGGTTCGATTCGCTCGTGGCCGTGCGGGTGCTCGAAGTCGGGCGGCTGCGTCGTCAGGTACAGGCCGGCGAGAATGACGAGACTGTAGACGCTGTCGGCGACGCTGTTGACCGCTTCGGAGCCGACCGCGAGGCTCCCGGTGAGCCACCAGACGCCCCCTTTCGCCAGCGCGAGGCCGAGATTGACCGCGAGTACGATCGCCCCGACGCGGCGGACGACCCGTTTCCGGTCGTCGCTCATCGTTCGTGCCTACCGCTCGGAGGGCTAAGTCGCTTCGGTCGCCAGATCGAAGTCGAGCCTGACGGCCCGCGTCGGCTCGTCGCTGTCACCTGACTCGCCCGCGCCTGCGGCCGTCCCGTCCGCCGCGTCAGCGTCGGCTGTCGCCGCCGGCAGCGACGCGAACGCCTCGTGCAGGCGGTCGTAGGTGTCTTCGAGCGCCTCGACGATCACCTTCGTGTCGCCGACGACGGGCATGAAGTTCGTGTCGCCGCTCCACCGGGGGACGAGGTGCGTGTGGACGTGATCGCCGATCGACCCGCCGGCGGCCTTTCCGCCGAGGTTCTCGCCGGCGTTCACGCCGTCGGGGTTGAACGCGGCGTCGAGGGCGTCGATCGCGGCCACTTTCAGCCGTGCGTGATCGAGCAGTTCCGCGTCGCGCAGGTCGCTCCACTCGCCCGTGTGGCGGTACGGGATGATCATCAGGTGCCCCGGGTTGTACGGGTAGTTGTTCAGGATCACGAAGGCGTGTTCGCTGCGGGCGACGATCCGGCTCTCCCGGTCGTCGTGACGCTCGGGCAGGACGCAGAACGGGCAGCCGTCGATGTCCTCGTTGCCGTTGCGCTCGACCCACTCGATCCGCCACGGTGCGAACACCTGGTCCATCTCGCTCACGCCGTCAGGTTCTCGTACCCGTCCTCGGTGACGACGACGGTGTGTTCGGCCTGGCTGACGAGTTCGCCGTCGTCCTCCTTCAGCACGGGATAGCCGTGGAGGACGCCCTGCTGTTCGAGCCGCGTGATGGCCATCTCGGCGCGCGGCTCGTCTAGCCAGCGTGCGGCGAACGGGAGGGTCCGGTACTCCTCTTTCACCTGTTCGAGGACCTTCCGCGCCGAGCGGTTCCGCACCGAGCGGTCGCGTTCGAGGCTGTAGATCTCCTCTTTCGAGCCCTCGGTGACCTTGCCGCGCCCGGTCGTCGCGAACGGTTCGATGGCGACGACGTCGCCGACTTCGAGTTCCACACCGCGGTCAGTGCCCCGGTTCGGGATCGTCGGGCCCGTGTGAGCGTCCCACTGGGCGACGCCGTGACCCGAGAGGTTCAGGACGGGCGTGTAGCCGTAGCCGCGAATCACGTCCTCGATCTCGCCGCCGATCACGCCGGTCTCGACGCCGGGTGCGACGGCGTCGAGTGCGGCGTCGAGCGCCTCCTCGGCGGCCTCGACGAGTTCGGGGTTCCCGGAGAGATCGACGGTCACCGCCGCGTCGGCGATGTAGCCGTCGACGTGGACGCCGCAGTCCAGACAGACCATTCCGTCGTCGAATTCGGTCTCGTCGTCGCGGCCGGGCGTAGCGTGTGAGGCCTCCTCGTCGATGCTGATGTTCACCGGGAAGGCGCACCCGTCTGCGAGTTCCTCGATACGCGCCTCGGCGAACTCGGCGACTTCGAGGTGGGTGACGCCCGGTTCGACCTTTTCTGCGGCCTCGTCGAGGACCTGCCGGAGGACCGATCCGGCCTCCCTGTACTTCGCTAGCGTCTCCTCGTCGAGAGGTCCGTCGCTCATACCCGAACAGTTGGTCGAACGTCTCAAAGAGGTTCCGGACCCGCCGATCCGACCGGCGAAAGGCGTCCCACAGTAGCGCCAAGACCCACGCGTGACTATATAGCTCACACCGAGAATACTAGCAACCGTTTACAGGCCTCCCGACAGTTCACGGCACGAACGATGACCGAGCCACAGTTCGCCGCGGCCGTCGAGCACGAACACCTGGACGTCAGCGAGTGGGACGACGTCTACGTCGTCGGCGACGTCCACGGCTGCCGAGCGGACCTGGAACGACTGCTCAGAAAACTCGAAGTGACCGACGACGACCTCGTCGCGTTCGTCGGCGACCTCGTCCGGAAAGGCCCCGACAGCAAGGGCGTACTCGACCTCGTCCGCGAGTCGGCGAATATGGTGACCGTCCGCGGCAACAACGAGGAGAAACTCCTCCGCGGCTCGAAGTCGGTCGCGTCGCTCACCGACGATGACCTCGACTGGATCGCCGACCGGCCGGTCGCCCTCTCGTGGGAGGACACGCTCGTCGTCCACGGCGGCGTCGACCCCCGGAAGTCGCTCGCCGACCACGACGTCGACGACCTCCAGAACTTCCGCTCGCTGTCGTCGGGCTACGAGCGGCCGTTCTGGTGGGAGGTCTACGAGGGCCCCGACCGCGTCTTCTTCGGGCACACGCCGCTCGCCGCGCCCGTCGTCCGCGAGCACGCCGTCGGCCTCGACACCGGCTGTGTCTACGGCAACGAACTCACCGCCTACGACTGGCGGAACGACGAGTTCGTCACGGTCTGCCCCGAGGAGACGGTCCAGTCCCGAAAGGAGTCGAAGTGGGTCCGACCGCAGCAGACCACGATCGCCGCCGACTGATCGACGGTCGATCGCCGTCCTCTACGCTATCTCACCCGACGACGTCCGCGACGAGTCCGTCGAGGTACTCGATCTCCTCCTCGAAGATCCCGTGGCCACGACCCTCGTAGCGGTCGAACCGGACGTCGGCGCCCAGACGCTCGAACACCTCGACGGTCTCCTCCGCGCGCGACATCGGAATGTGGGGATCGTCGTCGCTGACGCCGAGGAAGAACGGCATTCCGTCGACGTCGCCCTCGTGGTCGAAGTCGATCCCCTCCTGGCCGATCAGTCCGCCGGAGAGCAGTACGAGCCCGCCGTACCGTCGGGGCGTGCGCGCCACGAACTCCGAGACGAGACACGCGCCCTGTGAGAATCCGACCAGAATCACCTTTTCAGCCGGGAGCCCGCCCGACCGGGCTTCTTCGACGGCGCGTTCGAGGTGCGACAGCGCCGAGTCGAGGTGGGGCTGATTCCGCTCGATCGGCGCGACGAACCGGTTCGGATACCAGGTGCCGCGCTGGGCCTGCGGCGCGGCGTAGTGAACGCCGTCGTGGTGGAACTCCTGGGCGAACTGGAGCATCCCGTCGGCTCGCGCGCCCCGACCGTGGACGAGGACGACGGCGGCGTCGGCTTCCGTAGGCGATGCACCGGCGGTCTGAATCGGTTGCCCCGCGTGCGGGTCCTCGGAATCGGCGGGCCGGCTCATCGGCGCTCACCACCGTCGGCCGCTGTGGCTTCGCCCTCCTCGTCAGTCGTCGGTGCCCCGCTCCCACCGTCGCTCACCGTTTCACTCCCCTCGTCGGCCGCCGCCGTTTCATCGGCGTCCCCGAGCGACGGCAGCGCCGCTTCGATCCGCTCGCGCTCGTCTTCCAGCCACGACGGGAGTTTGAGTTCCGAGCCGAGTTCCGCGACCGACTCGTCGGCCGTGAACCCCGGGCCGTCGGTCGCGATCTCGAAGAGGATGCCACCGGGTTCGCGGAAGTAGATCGACCGAAAGTACTGCCGGTCCTTCTGCGGCGTCACGAACTGGCCAGCATCGGAGAGGCGCTCGCGCCAGGCCATCTGTTCGTCCTCGTCGGCCGCGCGGAACGCGACGTGGTGGACGGTGCCGACGCCGGGGCGGCCCCGTGGGGGTCCGCGGTGAAGCACGTCGACGACGGTCGCGCGATCCCCAGCAGCGGCGTAGCGGACCCGCTCTGCACCGTCGTCTGGGTCGGCCTCAGAGTCGACGCGGTCGAACCCGAGCACGTCGAGGACGTTCGCCGTCGCGTCCGGCTCCTCGGAGTGCAGCGTCACGCCGAAGAAGCCGCGAATCGCGCGGTCGGCCGGAACGGGACCGTCCGCCCACGGTTCGATCGGTGACTCGGCCTCGACGAGTTCGAGGGGTTGCCCGTGCGGGTCCTCGACGGGGAGCACGCCCGCGCCGAAGCGCGTCTGCCGGTCGTGGACAGTCGCGTCGCTGGCGTCGAGCCGATCGGCCCAGTAGTCGAGGCTCCCCTCGGGTACGGCGAACGCCGTCGCGACCGCCTGCCCGCGGCCGGGACGGCCCTGCCGCGCGCCCTCGAAGGGGAAGAACGTCAGCGCCGTGCCCGGGCTGCCCGTCTCGTCGCCGTAGTAGAGGTGATACGTCGCGGTGTCGTCGAAGTTGACCGTTCGCTTGACGAGGCGGAGTCCGAGAACCTCGGTGTAGAAGTCGAGGTTCTGCTGCGGATCGCCGGCGACGGCCGTGACGTGGTGAATGCCTGTGGTTTTCATAGTGAATGGTGCAGCGTACTGCCGAACGGATGTCGCTCTCGGCAGGTATCGCTCTGTTACCTACTATAGAGGCGAAACCATTTGTACCTTCGCGGACGAAAGTGTCACCAGGTGACGCCTGTGTCCCCAGAGCCCGACGAGAAATACGACGAGGAGGCCTGCTCGGTGATCGACTCGCTCGAACAGATCGGTTCGCAGTGGCGACTCATCGTCCTGCACGATCTTCAGGACGGCGAGAAGCGCTTCAACGAACTCAAGCGCTCGACGGACGCCAGTTCGCGGACGCTCTCGCGCGTCCTCGACGACCTCCAGGAACTGGGATTCGTGAATCGACGGCTCGAAGAGGACGCGCCGGTCGCGACGTACTACTCGCTGACGCCGAAGGGGCGCTCGCTGTGTCCGGTCTTCGACGAGATCGAGTCGTGGGCCGACGAGTGGCTGCACGCGACGCCGACCGGCGAGGACCCCGCTGCCGTCGCCCCCGACGGTGGCGCTGCCGCGGACGAGTAGGGGACGGAGTCACGGCAGCAACGCTTCTGTTCTCGCTTCTCTCGATTCTTCACCACCTGCTTACGCGCCCTCGACGAGCCGTCGGAGTTGCTCGGGCGGGACGGCACCGCGGGCGGCGTAATCGTCGTACACGAACGCCGGAACGCCCGTAATCCCGGCTTGTTGCGCGTCGCGGAAGCGTTCGCGAAGCCGGTCCCGCCGCTCCTCGTCGGCAAGCGCGTCGCGGACGAATTGGGCTTCGACACCGACCTCGTCTGCGAGGTCGAGCAGCACGTCCTCCTCGCCGATGTCGCGCCCCTCGTGCCAGAGCGCGGCGAAGACCGCCTCGTCGAACGCGAGCCACGTCTCGTAGTCGTACGTCTCCCGGACGGCGACCGAGACCAACTGTGCGGGCAGCGAGTCCACGTCGGTCGCGATGTCGAGTTCCATCTCCTCGGCCCCGTACTGATCGCGGAGCCTCCGCACGTTCTCTTTCGCCTGCTCGTAGTACTCGTCGTCTTTGCCGTCGTCGGCGTCGTAGTCGATCGTGCCGTCGGGCCGCCGCTTGCTCGACCGGAGGTCGAACGGCTGCCAGTCGATCCGAAGCCGCTCCTCGCGCTCGGTCTGATACTGTGAGAGGGACTGCCGACCGAGATAACAGAACGGGCAGACGTAATCGGAGTAAATCGTGATCTCCGCGGGCGCGTCCGTCTCGGAATCTGCGTCGCTGTTGGCACTGTCGTCGGTATCGGAATCGGCCATCTCGTTCGCGTCGTGGAGGCGCGCGCACAAGAAGCGTCTGATAGCGGGATCGGCGACGCGACACGGCTCCGCGGGGTTCGTGGTGGATTGTACGTGCTCGTGAGGGATGTACGTGCTCGTGAGAGGTGTCCCGCACGTTCGCACGCCGTGAGAAAGGTGTCGTGAAACAGTACAAATACGGTGCCCGAGATGAAATCCCCGGTCGGTGATGAGAGACCAGGACTTTCTGGCATCCGACTGGGATTACTGTCTGGTGTTGGATGCGTGCCGCTACGACGTCTTCTCTGCGGTCTACGAGGAGTATCTCGACGGGACGGTCGAAAAGCGCTGGAGCGTGGGCTCGTCGACGCCCGAGTGGGCCTACCGGACGTTCACCGACCACCACGACATCGCGTACTTCTCCGGGAATCCGTTCATCAACGACCTCGGCATCCCGCTGAACGAACTCAAGTGGGGGGCCAGTTGCGACTACGAGTGGACCGCCAACGAACACATCAGCGACATCGTCGACGTCTGGAAGCACGGGTGGGACGAGAGCCTCGGGACGGTCCCGCCAGAGAGTCTCGAAGCGTCGCTCGAAGAACGACGCGACCTCGTCGCCCGCAACGAGCGCACCGTCCTCCACTATATGCAGCCGCACGCGCCGTATCTCTCCCGCGGCGCGGGGCAGAAACTCAAGCAGATCCAGAAGGGAATCCGTCGACAGGAGGAGGCGGTCGAAAACGGTGACGACGCCGAGAGCGGGCCTATCGAGTCGCTCGGCCAGACGATCCGCCCGCGGATCGAGAGCGTTCTCGAAGGCAGCGAACTCGCACAGAAAGCCGGCCTCTGGCTCGAACTCGATCCCACCGAACTCGTCCAGAACGGGACGCGGGAGGCCGCCCTCGAACTCTACGAGGAGAATCTCCGCATCGCGCTCGAAGTCATCGCAGACCTGGTTCCGAAACTCGACGGGACTGTCGTCGTCACCGCCGACCACGGCGAGGCCTTCGGCGAGGAAGGCGTCTGGGAACACCACATCGAGACGCACATCCCGCCGCTGATGGAAGTCCCCTGGCTCGTCGTCGAGTAACGAAGACAGACGCGGAAGTGCGCACGAGAACTGAAGCGGAACCGGTGGACTGACGCTGACGATGGGGAATATCCCGTTTTTGCGTGTATGATTGCTGCTGGCAAGTTCTGCTTCTGGAAAGCGATAACGGCAGTAATTTACGACAGGTGCGGAAAGTAGCTGATGTTTATGAGCTACGACCAGATCGAAGCCCCCGAGACGGGCGAGAAGATCACGCTTGCCGACGAGGAGACCGGCGAGCTGAACGTCCCCGACACCCCGATCATTCCGATCATCCACGGCGACGGGATCGGAACCGACGTTGGTCCCGCCGCCCAGAAGGTACTCGACGCCGCCGCAGAGGCGACCGGTCGCTCTGTAGAGTGGATGCGCGTCTACGCCGGCGAGTCCGCCCGCGAGAAGTACGGTGAGAACCTCCCCGACGACACCGTGAACGCGATTCGCGAGCACCGCGTCGCGATCAAAGGCCCGCTCACGACGCCTGTCGGCGCCGGCTTCCGCTCGCTGAACGTCGCGCTCCGCAAAAAGCTCGACCTCTACGCGAACGTCCGCCCGACCTACCACATCGACGGCGTCCCCTCGCCCGTCAAAGACCCCGCGGCGATGGATATGGTCACGTTCCGTGAGAACACAGAAGACGTCTACGCCGGCATCGAGTGGGAAGCGGGCACCGACGAGGTAGAACAGGTAAAGGCGTTCGTCGAAGACGAGATGGGCGAAGACGACGTGATCCACGACGGCCCCGTCGGGATCGGCGTCAAACCCATCACGGAGTTCGGGACGAAGCGACTCGTCCGCGAGGCCATCGACTACGCACTCGAGAACGACCGCGACACCGTCACGCTCGTCCACAAGGGGAACATTATGAAGTTCACCGAGGGCGCGTTCCGTGACTGGGGCTACGAGGTCGCCGAAGAGGAGTACGACGACGGCGTCATCACCGAGGACGAACTCTGGGAGGAGTACGACGGCGAGGCACCCGCGGACACGCTGGTCGTCAACGACCGCATCGCGGACAACATGCTCCAGCAGCTCCTGACCCGGACCAGCGAGTACGACGTCATCGCGACGATGAACCTCAACGGCGACTATATGTCCGACGCGGCCGGCGCACAGATCGGCGGCCTGGGCATCGCGCCGGGCGCGAACTTCGGTGAGGGCCTCTGTCTGGCAGAGCCGGTCCACGGCTCCGCACCCAAGTACGCCGGCGAAGACAAGGTGAACCCGACGGCGATGATCCTCTCGGGTCGCCTGATGTTCGAGTACATCGGCTGGAAGGACGCCGGCGAACTCATCCGCGACGCCGTCGAGAAGACGATCTCCGAGGGCGACGTCACCTACGACCTCCACCGGCAGATCGAGGGCGGCACGAAGCTCGCGACCTCCGAGTTCGCCGAGAAGGTCGTCGAGAACATCGAAGAGCTGGCGTAAGCGCCGCTCGACGCACCGTTTCGGACGCTATTCTGTATTTTTCACCCCGACGCCGCCGAGCCGAAGGTTCAAATCCGATCACGAGGAACTCCGGAGTATGTACGCCGTCGTCGGCTGCACCGACTGCGAGCACCTCTGGCTCCTGAAGGACGCACGAGCCGCCGAGACGGCCACGTGTCCGCGGTGCGGGCGGACTCATCAGACGAAGAAGCTCCGCCGGTTCGTCGAGGAGGACGACCGCGAGGCGGCCCGACAGGCGCGGGCGGCCCTGCTCGCGAAGCAGGGCGGCAACAGCGAGGCGTTCGCCGAGACCGCACACGTCGCCGAGATGGAGCGCGAGATCGACGACAGCGGCGTCGACGACGCCGAGTACCTCGAAGGGTCCGGTCTCGACGCCGACGAAGTCGAAGCCGCCGGCGAGCGCGCCTCACAGGGGACACACGCCGGCTCGTCCGGGAGTCAGATCGGCGTCGTCCGCGACGCGCTCCGCGAATGCGACGCCCCGACCGCGGACGACGTCGCGGCGTACGCGGACGAACGGGGCGTCCCGAGCGAGAAGGCCCGCGAACTACTGAGCAAACTGACCCGACGCGGCGAGGCCTCCGAGTCGCGGGGGACGTACCGCCTCCTCTGAACGATGGGTGGAACACGCTCGGGTCTCGTCGGTACGATCGCTCGCGCGGTCGTCGTGGGCTGCTTCGTCGCCGGCGGTGTCTTCGCGCTCGTCAGCCGCCAACTCGTGTTCGCCGGCGTCGCCTTCCTCGCCGGGCACACGATTCTGGCGGCCGCGGCGGTGATCCAGGGACAGCGTCGTCGGGGCGTCGGGCTGTCGCTCTCGGGCGTCGGCTGGCTCCTCCTCTCGATCGGACTCGGCGCCGGCAGCGGGACAGCGGCCGGTGCGGAGACCGCGCTCCCGGAGACGCCGCTCGTCGCCGTTGGATTCGGACTCGTGGCCGTCGGGATGCTGCTCCTCCTCGGGCCGTTCGGCAGCGACTGACCGAGAGCGGACGTCGTTACCGGCCCAGTTCGGCGTGGGCACTGGAGAGATGCCGCGATGCGAGCGCCGAGAGCAGCGAGAGTTCGCCGGCGAGCGCGCCGACTGCGATGTACTCCGCGAGCGCGTCGGCGTTCGAGCCCGCCGGGTCGCCGCCGCCGCGGACGCCCAGCACGTCGAGTGCTTCGGCTTGGGTCGGGAGCTTCGTCCCGCCGCCCACCGTGCCGACTTCCAGCGACGCCAGCGACACCGAGAGATAGAGGTCGCCGTCGCGTTCCTCGGCAGTCGTGATGGCGTTCGCCCCCTCGACGACCTGGGCTTCGTCCTGGCCAGTCGCGAGGAACATCGCGGCGACGACGTTCGCGACGTGGGCGTTGAAGCCGAGACTGCCGGCCTTCGCCGAGCCGACGAGGTTCTTTCGCGTGTTCAGCTCCGCGATAGCCCCGGGCGTCGTGTGGAGGCGGTCTTCGACGACGTCGCGCGGGATCGTCACGTCGGCCGTGACGCTCCGGCCGCGCCCTTCGACGGCGTTGATCGCGGCGGGCTTCTTGTCGGTGCAGAGATTCCCCGACAGGGCGACGAGGTCCGCGCCGGTCTCGGATTCGACGACCTCGCAGGCGGCCTCGGTGGCGATCGTGGCCATATTCATCCCCATCGCGTCTTTCGTGTCGTAGCGGAAGCGGAGATAGACGGAGTTGCCGACGACGTACGGTGTCACGTCCAGGAGTTCGCCGTGGTTCGTCGTCGACTCGGCCGCCTCGACGAGCGCGTCGGTGTGGTCGCGGACCCACGAGACGAGCGCTTCGGCCTCGACGACGTCAGCGACGCGGAAGACGGGTGCGCGCGTCATCCCTGACTTGAGGACGCGCGCGTTCGCGCCGCCCGCCTGCGAGAGCACCGAACAGCCGCGGTTGACGCTCGCCAGCAGCGCGCCCTCGGTCGTCGCCAGCGGGAGGTACGTCTCGCCGCCGGCCGCGCCGCCGTCGACCGACACGGGGCCGGCGACGCCGATCGGGACCTGCACGGTCCCGAGCATATTCTCGATGTTCGACTCCGCGCGCTCGGCCGGGAAGCCGTAGTTCCCGACGGCGTCGAGCGAGGCGTCGGTGTCCGATTCGACGACGAGTCGACGTGCCTCGGTGGCGGTGTCGGCGTCGGCGTACTCGTCCAGTTCGTGGAGTCGAAGCTCCCCCTCGCGGACCCGCGCGGCGAGGTCAGCGGCGTCAGTCATACGCGCTCATTCCGCGGGGGCTCCCTAACGGTTTCCGATTCACCGATCCCGGAGAAGGGGTCGGGTTCACCCGTGACTCCATCCTACGGATTCGCCGTATCGCTCGCCCGCCTCCGCTGACGACAGGCCGCACCCGAAGGGAAACCTACTCGTCCCCCGCAAGACAGCATCAGATATGACCGCGCCGTTCTTCGAGCGACTCGCAGACCGCATCGAGCGGGTCGACAGCGTCGTTTCCGTCGGTCTCGACGCCGACCGCTCGCGACTCCCCGACCATCTCCTCGAGAAGGACCTCCCACAGTGGGCGTTCAACCGTCGCATCATCGACGAGACGCACGAGTACGCCGCCTGTTACAAGCCGAACGCGGCGTTCTACGAGAGCGCGGACGGCTGGCGCGCGCTCCGCGAGACGATCGCCTACGCGAAGGGCAAGGACGTCCCGGTTCTCCTAGACGCAAAGCGCGCCGACATCGGCAACACGACGCGCCAGTACGCGCAGTTGCTCGACGAGGTCGACGCGATCACGGTCAATCCGTATATGGGCCGGGACTCGCTGCAGCCGTTCCTCGACCGCGAGGATAAAGGCGTGTTCGTCCTCTGTCGCACCTCGAACCCTGGCGGGGCCGACCTCCAGGACCTCGAACTCGCCTCCGGAGAGGCGGTCTACGAGCGGGTCGCCGCGCTCGCGGACCTGTGGAACGAACACGGGAACGTCGGCCTCGTCGTCGGCGCGACCGCGCCCGAGGAACTGGAGTCGATCCGCGAACAGGTCCCCGACCTCCCCTTCCTCGTGCCCGGTATCGGCGCACAGGGCGGCGACGCCGAGGCGGCCGTCGAACACGGCTTAGCCGACGGCGTCGGCCTCGTGAACTCCTCGCGCGGCATCATCTTCGCCGGTGAGGATCAGGGCGAGGCGTTCGCGAAGGCGGCGGGAGACGCCGCTCGTCGCCTCCAGCGACGGCTGAACCAGTACCGCGGCAGCGACTGACGGTGCCGCGCTGAATCGGCGACTGGTGCTGCTGCGCGGTACGGCTGTGGGACGCTACCGGAACCCCGGAACGTCGCCGGAGGCGTCGCCCTCGGCGAACACGTCCTCTCGGCCTTCCGGATCCGCGCAGTGAACGCACACGCCGCGATCCTGGTCGAAGTGCACTGCACAGACGGCCGCGCCGCACCGGTGGCAGGTGTACTCCGCCTCCCGCTGTTCGCACACCTGACAGACACCCGTCACGCTCATACGTGCGCGTACGCGGCGCACCCACTTCACTCGGGGGTGTGGTCACGAGCAAATCTCTTTGGTCCAGCGCTCGCAAGGGATCGTATGAGCATCACGCTGTACGCGCTCGACGGCTGTCCCTTCTGTGAGGCAGTCCACGACGCGCTGCAGGAACACGACGTCGCGTACGAGACCGAGTGGGTCGACGCGCTGCACTCACAGCGCAACGAGGTCAAGCGCGTGAGCGGACAGCGCGTCGTGCCCGTCCTCGTCGACGACGAGCGCGGCGTCACGATGAACGAGAGCCAGAACATCAAAACCTACATCGAGCGGACGCTCGCCTCGAACCAATGAAGATCTACACCGGCCGCGGCGACGACGGGATGACCGACTTGCGGGATATGTCGCGCGTCGCGAAGACGAGTCCGCGAATCGAGGCTTACGGCACCGTCGACGAGGCCAACGCGCTCATCGGGACCGCCCGCCCGACTGGCTACGACGACGTCGACGAGACGCTCGAACGAATCCAGAACCATCTCCACATCGTGCAGGCGGACTTCGCGAACCCGAACCCCGACGAGGACGACCCCGTCGTGACCGAGGCGCACGTCGACGAACTGGAGGACGCGATCGACGAGGCCGACGCGGAGCTCGACCCACTGGAGTCGTTCATCCTCCCGGGCGGGAGCGACGCCGGCGCGACGCTCCACCACGCGCGCGCCGTCGCGCGCCGGGCGGAACGGCGCTCGGTCGCGCTCGCCGCCGACGACCCCGTCAACAGCGAGGCGATCCGGTATCTCAATCGGCTCTCGGACGCGCTGTTCGTCCTCGGACGCCTCGTCAACGCCCGCGACGGCGTTCCAGAGGAGTCGCCCACGTACTGACGGGTCGACGCGGCCGCGGCCGGTTCGCTGGCGACGCCGCGAAGAAGAACGCTTAAGTCCAGCCACGCGGAAGAATCGAGGCGCGGGTCGGTGGTCTAGTCCGGTTATGACGGCTCCTTCACACGGAGCAGGCCGGCGGTTCGAATCCGCCCCGACCCATACGCTTTCCTGACGGTGACGAAGGAGTCGGAGCAGGCCGGCGTTCCCACCGAACGACGCGAGGTGGGAAGCAGCGGATGACCGAAGGGAGTCCGCCAGCGTTCGAATCCGCCCCGACCCACTGTCTGATTCCTCACAACGACGAACGGTAGCGAGGAGTCCGTTCGTCGAAGCTGAAGGAGACGAGGTGAGACAGCGCTCCCACCGCGTGGAGCGACCACACTTGGCTCCGGTTCGTGGTTTGCATCGACACGACAGTTCCTCGGTAGCTACATCGAAAAAAAAGTCCCGCGGCAGATTCCGCCGACCGCGGGTGCGCACGTCACGGTACTGGTCTTTGCGTGGGCGTTAGCCCTGGGTGGACGTGGCGTTCTGCGTCACGCTCTGACTCTGGTCTTGGTCGCTGTCCTCGCCGGACTGCGTCTGGCTCTGCGACTGGTCGATCAACTGACTCGCCGACTGGTCGTTCTCGTCGCCGCCCTGCTCCTGCGTCAGGTTCTGGTCCGTCGACTGGTCCTGATCCTGGTTGCTGGATTCGGCGTCCTGCTCTTGCTCTTGATCCTGCTCACTGTCCTGCTCTCCGGTCTGCTCGTTCTCCTCTCCGGTCTGGGTCAGATCCTGCGTCTGGCCTGCATCCTGCGACTGGCCCTGTATGTTGCCTTCGCCTTCCTGGTCCGCCTGAGCGTTCTGGTCGGTCGTCTGACTTCCCGTCTGCTCGGAGTCGTCGGCGTCCTGATCCTGCTCTAGGTTCTGCTCGGTGTCTTGCTCGCCGCTCTGTTCGTTGTTTTCGCTCTGGCCGCCCTTCTGGTGGAGGTTCTCCCGCTGGCTGGTGTCCTGACTCGCAGTCTGCTCGGATTCCTCACCGATCTGCTCGTTGGACAGTTCCTGCAGGGAGTCCTGGCTCACCGTCTGTTCGTTGTCCTCTTGCTGGCCGCCAGTCTGTTTCACGTCGGACCGCTGGTCCGCGGACTGACTCTCAGTCTGGTCGTTGTCCTCGCCAAACTGATCTTGACCCTGCTCTTGTTCGGCGTCCTGGGTCGTGTCTTGCTCGTTGTCTTCTTGACTACTGCCGGACTGGTGGGACGTCGAATCCTGCTCGACGTCCTGGGTCTGGTCCTGCTCGTTTTCCTCGCCAAATTGATTCTGGAACTGTTCTTGCTGTTGTCCAACGTCTTGCGCCGAGTCTTGTTTGTTGTCCTCTTGTTGACCGCCGGATTGTTGTGACTCTGCGCCCTGTTCGACGTCCTGAATCTGGTTTTGACTGTTATCCTCGCCAGTCTGGCCCTCAGACTGTTCCTGCGAGGACGTCTGACTCACGTCTTGGTCGTTGTCCTCCTGCTGACCGCCCGTCTGTCGCGTGTCGGAGTTCTGGTCGGCTGTTTGACTCTCGATCTGTTCGTTTTCCTCGCCGAACTGGTACTGGCCCTGCTGCTGTTTAGTGTCCTGAGCCGTGTCCTGATCGTTATCTTCCTGCTGACCGCCAGCCTGCCGAGATCTCTCTTCTTGACTGACACCTTGGGCCTGTTCTTGGACACTTTCCCCACCGTCCTGGAATTCGTACTGATCTTGTACGGACGTCTGACTCACGTCTTGGTTATTGTCCTCTTGGTGGCCGCCTGTCTGTTGCGTGTCCGAGGTCTGATCGACCGACTGAGTCTCTATCTGCTCGTTGTCCCCGCCATACTGGATTTGGTGCTGCTGTTCCTGTATGGACTCTTGGCTCACAGACTGGTCGTTATTGTCCATATGCCGTCCAGTCTGCTGTGCATTGAGGTCGTTTACGCTGATCTGTTCCTGTGACTGCTCGTTGTTCTCACCGTACTGTTCTTGACTTTCTCGCTGATCGGTGTCCTGGGTCGTGTCCTGGTCGAGGCCCGAACTATCCCGACCGCCGGATTTCGCCCACGAGTCTTGGGTATTGTCTTGGAGTTGTTCTTGGTCGTTTTCTTCGCCGAACTGGTCCTGGTCTTGCGACTGCGTGGTGTCCTGCGTGGAGTCCTGATCATTGTTCCCACTGTTCCGGCCGGCCTGCTTCACCCAGTTGCGCTGATCGCTGACTTGGCCTTGTCCCTGATTGGATTCTTCGGCGTCCTGATACTGGATCTGTTCCTGCAGAGAATCCTGATAGACGTCTTGGTCGTTGTTTTCACCCCGCTGGTAGACGTTTTCTAGGACCTGTTTGTGAAGCTGGTTCTGAGCTTGGGCGTGCTCTTCGCCTGTTTGCAATTGGTTTTGTTGTTGCGTAATTGCCTGTGAGCTGCTCTGGCTGCTGTCTGTCGCGTTCTGGAACCCATTATCGTTCTGTTGAGTGGCGTCCTGGACCTGGTCTTGGACGTTTTCCTCACCGATCTGCGCCTGCTCTTGCGACTGGGAACGCGACTGCTCTTGGGCCTGGTTGTTATCGTCGCCCACCTGGCGCTGCTGGTTCGTCTGCTCGCCCATCTGGCTCTGTTCTTGGTAGCTTTCTATCGCGGACTGGATTTGTGACTCGAACTGATCGGCCAGTTGATCCTGCAACTGATCGTTCTCGGTCCCGTCCTGACTCTGAGTCTGGTCCTGGAGGCTTTCCTGATACTCGCTTTGGATGTTGTCCTCGCCGGTCTGTTCTTGACTCTGCTCCTGACCGGTGCTCTGATTCTGCTCTTGGACGTTCTCCGCACCATCCTGGGACTGGATCTGTTCCTCTGTGCCGTCCTGAGCTTGGTACTGATCAGAGTCCTCGGCGTCCTGTGACTGGAACTGGTACTGCGAGCCCGCTTGGTTCTGATCTTGATCGTTTTCCATACCGCACTGGGTCTGGCTTTCGATCAGGGCGAAAAGCTGCTCTTGCAGCTGTGTGTTCCCCGGCCCCGCCTGTGTCTGATCTTGAGCCTGGTCGATCGTCTGTGTGTCGTCTGACGTACTGTCCTCCACCATACATCCGCCGTGGTTGTTTGCGACGGCGGTCCCGCTCGCTCCGATCACGACTGACGTGGCGACGATCACCACGAACAGCGCGTGAAGTATCCTGTGGCTGTCTGGCATTGGTGCTACCCACCGGATGGCACCACCCCACCGAGGATTGTTATAAAGCCTAAAGTGGGGCGGCTGGCCCCGTTTGTGCTGTCGGTTGGTTGTCTTTTCGAGCGAGAAAGCTCACCTTACAGAGTATGTCGGTGGCGACGACGCGAGGTGAAGCTCAGTGCATACGACGCCGTCTGCCGGCCAGTACCCAACAATTACCGCGTCGTGTGGATCTCGAAGCGCGCGCCGCCGCCTTCGCCGTCGGCAACGTCGATGTCCCACCCGTGGGCCTCGGCGATCTCTTTGACGATCGCGAGCCCGTACCCTGTTCCGTCGCTCTCGGTGCTGTAGCCGAACTCGAAGACGTCACTCCGGTCCGCTTTGGGGATCCCGGGTCCGTCGTCTTCGATCGCGAAGCCGTCGTCGAGTTCGCCGACCGTGATCGTCACCGCCGAGCCGCCGTGCTCTACGGCGTTCCGGAAGAGATTCTCGAAGAGTTGCTTGAGGCGGCTCGGTTCGGCCCGGATCGAGCGCTCGGTCTCGACGCGGAGTGTCGCGTCCGCGGTTGCGACGTTCCGCCAGCACTGCTCGGCGATCGCGCCGGGATCGACCCACTCGGGAGACGTCACTGCCTGGCCTTCACGAGCCAGCGCCAGCACGTCGTCGATCAGCGATTTCATCCGCTCGATCGCTCCGGCCACGTGGTCGAGCTGGTCGCTCTCACACTCCGTTTGTGCGAGTTCCAGCCGCCCCGATGCGACGTTCAGCGGATTTCGGAGGTCGTGTGCGACCACGCTCGCGAAGCCTTCGAGCCGTTCGTTCTGCCGTTCGAGTTCGCTCGTCACCTGCGCGTGCTCCAGTTCGTAACTGGCCCACTTGCTCATCAGCCTGATCAGCGTCCGTTCGGCGTCGGTAAAGGGCTCACCGCGCGGGTCCGTCGACGCGAAGCAGAGCGTCCCGTAGAGTTCCCCGTCGACCAGTACTTTTCCCCCGATGTAACTCCCGAGCTCGAATACGTCGTACGCCGGGTCGCTTTCCCAGCCCTCCCCTGCGGCATCGGCGACCGCGAGGAGGTCGTCCGTTTCGATGGTCTTCCGACAGTACGCCTTCGAAAGCGGACACGTCTGCCCCTCCTGCAGTCGCTCGTGGTCCCCGTACGAGTGGACGATTCGCTGCATCCCGTTAGCGCTCGATTCTCGCTCGTCGTACTCGATCCGCGAGAGGAACCCGTAGGCGAGGTCGAACCGATCACAACCGGATTCTAACAACCGCGCGATTTTCTCGTCGAACCGCAGTTCGGTGTCGGTCGTCACCGCGTAGAGATCGTGCAACAGGCCGACGGTTGTATCGCGCTTTCGCTCGCGACGGTCCTGCGCTCGATACGCCGCGACGTCCCGTTCGATCCGGTCGCCGAGCACCTCGTACTGTCTCTCGGTCCCCGTCTTGGGGAGGTACTCGGTCACGCCCGCAGCGACCGCCTCGCTCGCGACCGTCTCGGAGCCGTTCGACGTGAACAGGACGAACGGGAGGTCCGGATCTGTCTCCCGAACCGCGTCGAGAAACTCGATGCCGTCGCATCCGGGCAGGTCGTACTCGCTGACGATGCAGTCGACGTCGGTGTGGTCACCGACGAGCAGGTCCAGACCCGTTGCCGGGGCGGCAGTCCGTACGGTGATCCGGTCGCGTTCGCACTCGAAATACTCCGAGACGTCCGTTCCGTCTCCGGGATCCGCAGCGACGTGCAGCGTCCGGATCGAACTCTCCATACTCCGTACAGTCAGATGGGGAATAAAAAGCTGTGTGCCGAATTTTTTCTGTAAGGAAGTATATATTTTTACCCGGGTCGGGGACGGCCGCCCATTATTATGGGGTACCGACTATACACCCTATGGACAGCGACGCGTCGGTGCCGGGTGAGGGGCGCCCCCGGCAGTTGGTACGGTTCTATCTCCTGGATCACGAAACTGCGCCGGGAAAGGCCATCGACATCGCGCTGCTGGGGCTGAATCTGGTGTTCGTCGCCATCTTCATCGTCGAGACGTACCCGATCTCTGCAGGATACCGTCCACTGCTGTGGAATCTCGAAATCGGGATCGCGCTGGTGTTCGGGGTCGAGTACGTCCTCCGACTCTACGGCGCGCGCGACCGCGTCGCGGAGTTCTTCAACGGCTATACGATGGTTGACCTGATCGCCATTCTGCCGACGCTCTCGGTCGTGCTCCTGCCGGTGTCGCTCGGGGCGTTGAACATCGGCTTCCTGCGCGTGCTTCGGGTGATTCGCGTGCTCCGGTTCTACCGGTTCACGCAGGACGCGGAGTTCTTCTTCGGGACGGTCTCGGACAACACGCTGCGCGCGATAAAACTTCTTCTGACGATTCTCGTCCTGCTTTTCGCCTCCGCAGGTCTGTTCTACAGCGCCGAGAGCGGCGCGAATCCGAACGTCGAGACGTTCGGCGACGCCTTCTACTACACCGTCGTCACCCTCTCGACGGTCGGCTTCGGCGACATCGTCCCGGTGACACAGCCGGGACGCTGGGTGACGGTCGGATCGATCCTGGCTGCCATCATCGTCATCCCGCGGCAGGCCAGCAAGATTCTCAAAGAGTGGACTTCGAGAGAGAAGGTCAACGTCACGTGTCCGAACTGCGGGCTGGAGTATCACGACCCCGACGCCTCACACTGCAAGGCGTGCGGACACGTCATCTACCAGGAAGCGGACTCGCGGGAGTGACGTCCGGCCGTCGTCTCCTGACTGCGCCGACGGCCTGCGACGTCGCCTACCGCGTCGCCTTGATACCGACGAACGAGCCGTTGCCGTACCCCTCCTCGACCGGTTCGGGACCGTCGATCTCCTCGATCCACTGGTAGATCGTCTGCACGAACTCGAAGTCGGTGAACCCCGCTGCGTCCAGCGCGTCGATGACTTCCGCAGTCGAGACGAACGTGGCGTCGCGGTAGAATGGATTCTGTTCTTTCGTCTCCTGATAGATCTCGCCGACCGGACTGTTCTTGTCGATGAAGCCGATCACGAGCGAGCCATCGGCGTCGAGAACGCGCTCGGCTTCCGACAGCGTCTGCGGGATGTCGTCGACAAAGCAGATCGTCGTCACGAGCAGCGCGGTGTCGAACGCATCAGTCTTGAACGGGAGTGCCTCGGCGACGCCGCGAACCACGCTGATACCGCGGTCGCGGGCATACTCGAGCATCTCGCCGGCGGGATCGATCCCGACGTCAATTCCCAACGGAGCGGCGAATCGCGCGCTTCCGACGCCGATTTCGAGGCCGTAGCCGTCGGTGGGAACGAGCCGTCCCAGCGCCTCCAGTTCGGAGCGATAGACGTCCGGGTGCTCGTCGAACCATCCCTCGTACCGCTCGGTGTGCGTCTCGAACGGTTCCGATGTGGGCATACGAGACGGTACGGAGCGTGCCGATATAAGAGCGGATGGACGGAGCGACGAGGCGTGATGGGTCCGTCGAGGTCGACCTGCGGACGAGTCGCCCGCGACGGTCTTAGCAGAGCCGGTCGGACGGTCTTAGAACAGTCGGTCGGTGGCGACCGCAGCGCCCTCGACGAGGGCTTCGAGCTTCTTCCAGGCAATGTCGGGGTGGACCATCGCGAGACCGGCTTGGGTGTCGAAGCCGCAGTCCGGCGCGGCGACGATCCGCGTGGGGTCGTCGACGGCGGTAGCGACCCGCTCGATCCGGTCGGCGACGACTTCGGGGTGTTCGACGACGTTCGTCTTCACGTCGATCACGCCCGGGATGAGCGTCCAGTCGTCGGGCAGGGGGTGCTCGCGGAATACCCGATACTCGTGCTGGTGGCGGGGGTTGGCCTCCTCGATGGAGAGCCCGCCGATGTCGAGGTCGTAGAGGATCGGGATGAGCTCTTCGAGCGGCTTGTCGCGGTGGTGGGGCCCCTCGTAGCTCCCCCAGCAGGTGTGGACGCGGAGCTGTTCGTCCGGGATGTCTTTCGTGGCTTCGTTCAGCGCCTCGACGTGCATCCGAACGATCGGTTTGAGCTTCTCCACTGGTCGGTCGCCGAAGCCGCGGTGGCCCGTCGTCAGCAGGTCGGGGGCGTCGAGTTGGAGGGTCGCGCCCGTCTCGGCGATGAGCTCGTACTCTTTTTTCAGGGCGTCGCCGACCACAGAGAGGAACTCCTCGTGGGAGTCGTAGTAGTCGTTGACGAGGGTGGCGGCCGCGACGCCCGGTGAGGCCGCCGTCAGGAACGTTCCCTCGAAGTCGTACTCGCCGGCGTCGAGCAGTTCGAAGAACGTATCGATCTCCTCGTGTGCGGCCTCCTCGCCGATGTATTCGACGGGGCCAGTGACCGACGGCTGCTTGGTGAGGTCGATCCCCTCGGCGTGGAACGCGTCCTCGGCGTACTCGGGGAAGTCCGCGAGGTCGTCCCACAGCGGGGCGTCGCGGGTGTCGCCGATGCCCGAGAGCCGGTTCGCGACGTACCAGTTGAACGAGACCCGAGGTTGCTCGCCGTTGTTGACGATGTCGAGGCCGACGTCGGCCTGCCGCTGGATGACCGTCTCGGTCGCATCGACGACGGTCTGGTGCCACTCCTCCTCGTCGACGGCGTCACCATCCTGGCGCTTCTTCAGGAGTTCGAGGAGCTTCGGCGTTCGAGGCAGGCTTCCGATGTGGGTCGTCAGGATGCGGTCGACGGTCATTCGTTGTCGAAACACACTATCCCGGACGTAATATGATTTATGCTATTATAATCTCAAAAAGTATGCTCAAAAGTTATATCTAGCCACGAACGGCCACCAGATGTGTGCTGCCCGCAGGCGGATGTCAAACGACTTGACGGTCGGTCACAGAGTAGCCGTATGGCTCCATCGCACGTGCTGGTTCCGCTGGACGGCTCGCCACTGGCCGACGACGCACTCGTCCACGCACTCGAGACGTTCGACTGTACCGTGACCGTACTCAACGTTGTCACGCCGCTGGACAGTTCGATGAGCGAGAGTGGCATCGTGGACGCTGGAGACGAACGGGAAGAAAGCGCCCGCGAGCGCGCCCAAACTCTCATCGACCGCGCGAAGCGACGAGCCGAACAGGCCGGCTACGATGTCGACACGGCCATCGAGACGGGCAAGCCCGCCGACACGATCCTCCAGTTCGCTGAAAACCACGCGGTCGACCACATCGTGATGGGTGGTCACGGCGGTGATCGACACAAACTCACCCGCCGGCTCCTCGGTACTGTCGCGACTGATGTCGTCGGGGGCGCACCTGTGACAGTCACCGTCGTCCGATGACTACACTCCGAGAACGGTGGCGAATGCCCGATAGAGCCCGAACCCGATAGCTGTCGACGAGGCCAGCGTGATGAACCAAAACACCACTGTGACGCCGATTTTCCGGCGGGAGACGCCTGCCTTCCCACCCGCGAGGCCAGCACCGATGACGCCGCTGATGATGATGTTGTTGAACGAAATCGGGATGCCCAGCGTGATCGCCACCTGCGCGATGATGAACCCGGGTACCAGCGCCGCAATCGAGCGGCGCGTGCCCAACTGGGCGTACTCACGGGACGTTGCCTGCAGGAGTCGCGGTGCGCCCATCCACGCACCGCCGAGAATGCCGACCGCGCCGAGCGCGAGCAGCGCGATTCCGGGGACGCCCAGCTCTACCGAGTAGAGGTTCTCGAGCGGGCCAGTGGCGAGCCCGACCTGACTGCCACCACTGGAGAAGGCGACGACGCTTCCGAGAAGCACGAGAAACGTCTTGATACCGCGATCCACCGAGTCCTGTGTCCGCCGCCGGATGAACCGAAAGCTCACTGCTGCGACCAAGAGCGTCACGAGGAGCCCCCCGGCCGTCTGCAGCACTGCGGAGTCGACGAGTAGTCGCACTATCCCGGCGATCGTGCCCTGCTGGTCACCGGCGGGTGCGGGGATGACACTGAGCGGAATGTTCGCCACGATCGCTCCGACGACGGCTGCCAGGAGCGGGACCCCGAGCGTCTCTGGGATGTCGTCGCGCCGGAGAACCTTCGCGGTCAGGTAGGCCAATCCGCCGGAGATCGGCGGAACGAGCACCCAAAAGAGGGCGATGCGCTGATAGGTGCTGTAGACGGGATCCCCACCCAGCGAGAGCCCGACGCCGATCATCGCGCCCGTCGTCGCGAACGCGGCCGGGACCGGGTATCCCGAATACACGCCGAACGCCATGAAGCCAGTCGCCGTCAACAGGCCAGCTATCGCGCCGAGAGAGGTAATCTGTGCGTTAGCTACCAGTCCCGAGCCGACCGTCGCAGAGATGCTTCCCCCCTGCGTCAGCGCCCCCAGTGCGGCGAGGATTCCGATGAGGAACGCGGCTTTCATCGTCGAGATGGCTTGCGCACCAATCGCGGGCGCAAACGGTGGCGAGTTGCTGTTCGCGCCGAGGGTCCACGCCGTCACCAGGCTGGTGACCGTTGCGAGTGCGACGAGAATCCAAAACACCAGTCCGGCGACTGCGGTCGCCATCTCAGTGCCACCCTGCACGTTCGCACCGACGCTCGTCGCCAGCGTGACGGGGCACGGTGGCACATCCTCGGGCGTTGTCCATACCTACACTCCGTATTGGCTGCAGTATAAACGTTCAGCGCTCTTGGCACGACAACCCCATCGGAACTACCGCCGAGAGACGTTACCTTCTCACAGGATCAAACAGACGTGATTCGCTTACGCCCGTCCGCGCCACGTGGCAACTATACAGATCGAAAGCTGGCCTCGGTACTCATAGGGCTCGTCGTCGCCGAGCGCCACCCCGGCTCGGAGCGGTGCCGTCGTCATCGGCCGGTCGGCTATAGCGAGAGGAGTTCAAAGAGCGTTGCGAGGCCGCGACGAAACGTACCGTCTCTCAGACCACACGCGCGAACGCGAGGGTTCCGCTGGTCCGCTCGACGAGTGCGCGGACGGTCTGGCCCTCGCGCGCGCCGGAAACGAAGATCGTGAACTTGCCTTTCTCGGCGACGCCGTCGCCCTTGCGGCCGGTACCGGTGATCTCCAGCTCGTAGGTCGTGCCCTCCTCGACGGCCGGGCCGGACTGCGATTGCGTCTTCGCGGCACCCTTTTGGACGGGGCGGAACGCACCACAGGCCTCACAGCGGAGCATATCGACGCCGTCCTCGGTGACGAGTCGGGTGTCCGGCAGGCCACACTCCGTACAGGTGACGTACTCGGCGACGTACTCGTCGATGGCGGCCTCGAAGTCCGCGACGCTGAACGAACCGTTGTACCGCGCGCGGTCGTCGTCGAGCTGGCCGTTGGTACCGAGTTCGCGCTGGACGTTCCGGTGGACGTGCTCGACGTCGCGGCCGAGCGCGTCGGCGATCTCGCCGAGGTTCGTCAGGCGTGTGAACGCGCCGTCTGTCTCGCCTTCGGGGTCCGGTACTCGAAGTCGGGACTGCTCTTGGTTTCGCTCCGGGAGTTCATCGAGCGCCCGGTCGAGAGAATCAGCGTAGTCCATACGCCTCCAAATGGACGGGGCCGTATAGCCGTTCCGTGTGTCGGATTCGCGAACGAGGGCGATTCTCGGTCGGGTGACCGTGTGGGTTCCGCTGTCTGTCGCTACGCCTCGCCGGGAGCGATGACGACTTGGTTCTCCTCGTCGACGAGGTTCGCCAGGCGTGCCGTCGCGCCTGCGTCGAACTGCCGCTGGCAGCGCTCGACCCACGCGCCGTCTGTCGCGCGGAACGCCGTTGTGCTGTCGGTTTTCGCAGTCGCCGCGTCGCGCTCGCCGGGTCGCGGCCGCCCTGCTGTCGGACGGTTTTCGGTGGCCGCTCCGGCCGCGCTCGTGCTCTCGGTCGTCGCGGATCGGTCGGTCTGTCGGTCTGTGCGCTTCGTGCGTGTGGGTTGGGCGTGTGTGCTCACTGTTTCGGGTCGGATTCGGCGGTCGATCGTACGGCGATACGCGGGTCGAGAGAAAGTCAGTCACGTACGCGTACGACGGGCATACGAACACCGTTGGCCCTGATCATAATAAACGTTAATGTATGATCGAATGCTGCGGCGATCACGCCGATGGACTGAGCGGGGATTCGATCCGGGCAGGTCATCTCCGACTGTGTTCGTTCACTCGTCCTGCGGTGACACCTCGTCCCGTCTGCGGCACCCTCGGGGGCCCTTCACCGCCCGCGGTACCGGGAACGTCCCGACCCCTCTGTCCGACCGTATCAGAAGTCGCGCTCGGCCGCCCGCTCGCGGGCCGCAGCGACGACGAGCGGGAGCGTGATCGTCGCGTCGCCGACGACAGTCGCGTTCCGTGCCGACTTCTCCAGTTTCCCCCACGAGCGCGCCTCGTCGAGGGTCGCACCCGAGAGCCCGCCGGTGTGGTCGGGGTCCATCGTCAACTGGACCGCGTAGTCGTAGGCGTCCGGAATCGTCAGCATCGTCTGGAGGACGTAGTTCTTCGGGACGCCGCCGCCGACGACCATCGCGCCGGCCCGTTCGGCCTCGAACGCCAGATCCGAGAGGTGCGTCATATCGCCGAGCGCGTCCAGCCCGAAATCGGAGGTCTGCGAGTAGATCCACGCCTGGATTCCTAACACGGAGTCCTGGATGGCCGGGCAGTAGACCGGCACGTCGTTCTCGTAGGCTGCGGCGGCGATGCCGGCGTCCTCGTCGACGTCGCGTTCAGCGTTCTGCTCGGCGTTCGCGCGCCCGAGTTCGGCGGTGAACTCCTGGATCGACACCTGCCGTTCGACCGCCGGGAAGACGTTGTCGCGGAGGTGCGACTCGAACAGCGCGAAGTGCTCTTGCGGCAGGTAGACGTTGTAGATCCGGTCGACGCCCTCGTCGCGGAGGTGTTCGTCGTGCTCGCGTGGGGTCTCGCCCGTCGGCTCGGCGTCGGCCGCGGCCGGGTGCGGGTCGTGCGGTTCCGCCCGCCCGTGGTGATGCTTGCCGCCGATCGCCTCGATGGCGTCGTGCGTGAGGTTCGCACCGGTCGTCACCAGCGCGTCGATGTGGCCGTCGCGGATCAGATCGACGACGATCTGGCGCATCCCGGCGGGAACCATCGCGCCGGCGAGCCCGAAGAAGTTCGTCACCTCCTCGCGGCCGAGCATCTCCGCGTAGACGTCGACCGCGCGGTCGACAGTCGCCGCGCCGATGCCGGCCTTCCCGTACTCGGTGGCGAGGTCGCCGACGGTCATCCCGCCGCGGACCTGCGCGTGTCCGATCGGCGCTTCGTGGAACTCCTCGCGGTGTGGTGTGTGGGCGTCTTCGCCGTCGGATCCCGCCTCCGACTCGTCTGTGCCGTGCTCGTGCTCGTCGCTCATACCGAGTCGTGTGCGATCCGATCGGTTATGCTTCGCGATCCGGCCGAGCGCGGTAACAAAGCGTTCGCGCCGCGTCAGTCCGCGTTCACGCTCATGTCGGTCGCCGAGCCCGTGAGCGCCGACATCCCGCGGACCGCGACGGCGACGAAGCCGACCTTCGAGACGAGGTCGAGATACGTCAACACGAGCACCTGCGTGTCGGGGAGCAGCAGTCCGACGCCCGTCGGCGCGAGGAGCCACACGACGGGATAGAGCGTCCAGACGACGACCGTGAGGTTCCGCAGCGTCGTGAACGACGCGGCCTGTCGGGGCGTATCGAACGACGCCCGCCGCGGGAGCGTCCACACGAGGAGCGCGACCAAGACGAGGTACGCCACCGAGCCGACGCCGAAGAACGCGTAGCCGACGACCCCTCCGAGTGCGGTCGCAGCGACGCCCGCGAGGACGACGACCGCGTCGACGACGACCAGCGTCCCGAGGACGCGGCTGCCCGGCTGCGAGAGCAAGCCGAGATACAGCACCATCAGCGGCGTCGTCAGGAGCCAGTCGCCGTAGCGGACGACCTCGATGGCCGTTCCGCCCACCTCGACGATCCCGTAGCCGAGCGCCATTGCCAGATAGGCGAGCGCCGCGATGCCGGTCACGCCGAACAGGACCGCCGAGAGGTGTCGGTTCTCGTCGTTGGTCAGCAACTGGTACGCCGTCGGGATCGTTCCCGCGGTCATCCCCGCGAGACCGAGCCACAGCCACACCGCCGTGTCGATCTCCATCTCAGTCACCCCCTCCGCTGGTCCAGGACTCCGGGTCGTCGGAGCCATCGGTCCGCAGGGTCGTTCCAGTGGCAGCGTTGGACCTCGCTGTACCCGCGCCGCGTCCGGCGCCACCTCCGAACTGTCCCGCCTCGTGTTCGTTCGCGACGGTAAAGTCTTCGAGTGCGGTCCGGAGTTCGCGTGCCTGTTCTGTGAGTCGGTTGGCGGCGTCGTTAACGCTCTGCATCGTACTCGTCTGTTGTTGGGCTGCTGCTGCTGCGGCGGTCGCCTCCTCGGCGGTCTGATCGCCGATCGCCGCCACGTCGTCGACGCGGTCGACGACGGCGGTCGCGGAGGACGCTTGCTGGGCCGTCGCATCGCGGATCTCCTGGATCGAGTCGTCGGTCTCCTCGACGGCCGACGCGACGTTGTCGAGCGCGTCGATCGCGGACTCGACGGTGCCGACGCCGCTCTCGATCCGCTCTTGGGTCTCCATCATCGCCGTCGTGGTCTCGTCGGCGCGGGCCTGGATCTGTTCGATGTGCTCTTCGATTTCGGCGGCCGACGTCGCCGTCTCCTCTGCGAGCTGCTTCACCTCGTCGGCGACGACAGCGAATCCGTCGCCTGCTTCGCCCGTTCGCGCGGCCTCGATCGAGGCGTTCAGCGCGAGCAGGTTCGTCTCCGCGGCGATGTCAGTGATCACTTCGACGACCTCCCCGACGGCATCGAGTTCCTCGGCCAGCGCGGTCACTTCTGCGGCGGTCTCTGCGGTGGTCTGCTCGACCGCGTCCATCTCGTCGATGGCGCGTTCGGCGTGGGCCTGTCCCTCTTCGCCGACGTCCGCGGCGCGCTCTGAGGCCTGTGCGACCTCGTCGACGGTCGCGGCGATCTCCTCTGCGGAGGACGACAACGCGTCCATCTCCGTCGAGACCTCGTGTAGCGCCTCCGTCTGTCGCTCGGCCCCGTCGGAGATCTCCGTCGTCGCCGTCGTCACCTGCGCAGACGCCTCACGAACCTCGTCGGCGCCGTCGTCGACGCGCTCTGCGGCGGTGACGACGTGCTCGGAGAAGGCTTTGACTTCCGCCATCGTCTCCGAGACCGCATCGAGCATCTCGTTGAACGAGACGGCGATGTCCGCAAGCGCCTCGTTTTCGGTGTCGGGGTCGAGTCGCCGCGTCAGATCGCCGTCCGCGACGGCGTCCATCACGTTACCGTACTCCGCGGCGGTCGTCTCCAGCGCCTCGTTCTTCCGTTCGATCGCCTCGTTTTTCTGCTCGGTTGCGCGGATCTGTGAGCGCAACTCTCCGCGCATCTCGTCGAAGGCGCGATAGAGCGTGCCGAACTCGTCGGTCCGGCTCGTCGAGAGGTCGATGTCTAGATCGCCCTCTGCCATCGCGTTCGCGCGTCGAGCGAGATATCGCGCCGACACGATCGTGTTCGATCCGACGACGACGCCGACGAAAGCCAAACTCACCAGCGTGAGCAGGATGAGGCCCAGAATCGACGACGTGACCTGCGAGCCCAGCGCGTAGGCTTCGGCCCGCTCGGTGCGGACGAGGACCGTCCAGTCTACCGCTTCCATTCCCGAGCCGGCGACGAGCTGCTCGTCACCCTGAATGAAGCCGCCGTCTGTGAGCTCCGAGACGTCGCGACTGTAGGAACTCAGGAGTTGCTTGCTGTCGGGGTGGGCGACGATCCGGCCCTGGCTGTCGACGACGACAGTCGATCCCTGGCCCGCGGCGTCGGCGAACGCCCGCGTGTGCGCTTCGAGGTTGATCATATAGACGAGCGCCTTGCCGTTCGTCCCCTCTATCGGAGAGATGACCGAGACGACCGGGAAGTCGACGACCGGCACGGTGAACGGCGACGTGACGGCCACGTCGTTCGTACCGCTGAACTCCGGCGGGTCCGTCGCGAACGCCGCCCCCTGTTCGGCGGTGTCGACGCCTTCCATCTTGGCCATCGAGCTCGCGAGTATCGTTTTCGACTCTCTGTCGTAGTAGTGCACCGCGACGACGCCCTCGGGGACGGCCTCGCGATCGACCGTCTCGGTCAAATGCGCCGATATCTCGCCGCGGTCACCAGACTTGAGAACCTGGTTCGTCGAGTGCAACCGCGTCTGTCGTTCGATGCCGCTGATCCACGTATCGAGTTCCGCAGCCCGAGCCGCCGCTGACGTGCTCAACTCGCCTTTGACCTCCTCTTGGAGTGTCGCCGAGGTCTCCTCTTGGACGACGACGCCGAACCCGACGACGAGTGCGACGACAGCGAGTAACGCGACGCCGAGCTTTGCCCCATAGCTCGACCGGATGGATTCGAAGAGTCCTGACCGTTGCATCTACACTTTTTAACGACACATCGGATAAAAAGCCGACCCGCCGATTATCTCGGGTGATAACGATTGGCCGTAACGGTTACAAGCCGGTCGGATGCGAAAGCACCGTCGTCTCGACACCCCACTCGGAGACGAGATCGGCGAGGCGTTCGACGCCGAAGGTCTCGGTCGCGTAGTGACCGCCGAGGAAGACGTGGATGCCCGCTTCGCGCGCCTCGTGGTACACCTGCTGTTTCCCTTCGCCGGTGACGAGCGCGTCGACGCCCGCGTCGGCCGCCTCGCCGAGCCAGTCAGCGCCCGAGCCGGTGACGATCGCTACCTCGCTGATCTCGTCGGGACCGAAGTCGAGCACCTGTGGCTCCTGGCCGCCCGTATCGAGCCCCGAGAGCTGATCGCGCAGTTCCGCGACGGTGTAAGACTCTGCGGCACGGCCCTGCTGGCCGATCGTTACCGGACCCAGGGTTCCGAACGGCTCCTGCTCGTCGAGGTCGAGGTAGTCGGCGAGCCCTGCGGCGTTCCCCAGCGTGTCGTGACCGTCGAGCGGGAGATGCGAGACGTACAGCGCGATGTCGTTCTCGACGAGCGCGCTGATGGTGTCGTACTCGCGGTCGGTGACGCGGTCGAGACCGCCCCAGATCAGGCCGTGGTGCGTCACGAGCACGTCCGCGCCCGCGTCGGCGGCGTCTTCGATCGTCGCTGCGGCGGCGTCGACCGCGAACGCGGCGTGCTCTACGGTCCCCTCGTCGGGGCCGATCTGCAGGCCATTCGCGCTGGCGTCGACGTCGGCGTAGGCGTCCGTGTCGAGTTGATCGTCCAGGTCGTCGGCGAGCGTCGCAAGCTGCATACGAGAGCCATCACACGCCGTCGGATAGAGCCTATCGTTCCACACCGGGGCTTATTAGGGATCCTGTCGAATCGAAGACACAGAACAATGCCCCTCGAAGAGTACGGCGTCGCGATGGACGACGATGCGCTAACGGAGTTTCTGGAGGCCCAGGGGCTCGGGACGCTGGCGCTGGGAAGCGAGCGCGGCGGGTACGCGTTTCCGGTCTCGTACGGTTACGACCGCTCGCGTGACCGCTGCATCTTCCAGTTCGCGTTCGGCGCGGACAGCACCAAGGCCTCGTTCATCGAGGCCGACAACCCCGTCTCGCTGTCGGTGTACGAGTGGGAATCGATCACCGAGTGGCGCAGCGCGGTCGTCCGCGGCACGCTGCATCAGATCCCCGATTCCCAGACGGCCACCGCTGCGGGGATCTTCGCTGCGCACGCGAAGATCGCATCGCTCGACGTGTTCCAACAGCCGCTCGAAGAACTCGACTTGGAGTGGTACGAACTCCGGATCGACGACAGGCAGGGTAGACAGAGCGCCCCATAGCGGCTCGCGAGCACCGGATCTCGTTCGGTGACGACACGAAGTGGTCAACTGCGGCAGCAGACGCTATCGCGACGCCGCGTGCGAGTACACGAACTCCCGACTCAGTTTCGCCGCCAGCGACGCCGCTTGGCCGTCGTCGCGATCGTTGACCTCGACGACGTCGAAGCCCGCGGCGTGCGGAGCCACAGCGCGGACGACCTCGCGCATCTCCCGCGGACCGAGTCCGAACGGCTCCGGCGTGCCGGTGCCCGGTGCAAATCCGGGGTCGGCGGCGTCGACGTCGACGCTCAGGTACGCCGTGCGGCCGTCGAGGTGCGATTCGAGGTCGAACGCGGGGACGTCTTCGGGTGGGACGACGGTCACGTCCTCGCTGTCGGCCCGGTCCCACTCCTCGGGCGAGCCGGTTCTGGCACCGAGCACGATCGCCTCGTCGACGCCGGTGTCGAGTGCGCCGTGATCGTCCAGAATCCGCCGGGTGACGGTCGCGTGGCTGTACTCGTTGCCGTCGTACGCCTCGCGGAGGTCGAGATGTGCGTCCAGACAGACGAACACGTCCGGCGAGACGGCGTCGACGCCGGCCGCCGTGACGGTGTGTTCACCGCCGAGGAGAAGCGGGACGGCGTCCTCGGAGACGACGTCGCGGAGTTCGCCCGTCAGCCACGCTAGGTACTCTGCAGCGTCGTCCCACGCGCGGACGTCGCCCTGATCGTGAACGGCACAGTCGGAAAAGCGCAGGTCGGTTCGCCGGTCGTAGTCGTCGAACGGCCGGGCGAACCGCCGGATTCTCTCGGGACCGAAGCGAGTCCCGGGTCGGAACGAAGTCGAGATATCCAGCGGGGCGCCCACGACGACGTACGCGGCATTGCCACGCGATGCGGTCGCCCCTGGGAACATCTCCGATCAGACGATCTTCCGCTGGCCCTCGTACTCGAGGTACTCGATCTCGTCGTCGGGCGAGAGGTTCTCGTCTTCGGGGATGCGCATCGTGAACGTCTCGTAGGTGTCGAGGTCCATGATCTGCGCGTCGTTGTCGGTCACGGAGACGACCTGGCCCTGCTTGCGCTCGATGATCGGGACCCAGACCTTCGCGTCGACCGGCTGGCTCAGCGAGCGTTTCTTGTCGTCGAAGACGCCACGGCCCTCGATTCGAGCCTTCGCGCTGCCGTGCTTGCCGGGCTTTGCGGTGCTGTAAGCGTTGATCTTACAGGGGGAGTCTTCCATCATCACGTAGCTGCCTTCCTGCAGTTCGCGGACCTGCTTTTGCTCTTTCGGCATACGTCGGGATTGTCGTGTGCTCGGTATAAACGGTTTGGAAACGCCCCGAGACTTCGGCTACGCGACGAAATCGCACACGGGCGAGCGCGGTCAAATCTCGTCGGGGTCCCCATCGGACGGTCGCTGCTGGGACCGATCGTCGCGGCTCCGGGTGCGGTCGTCTTGTCGCCGTGCGACGCTTCCCAGCGCGCCGGTCGCGACGTTCGGAAGGCTCGCCGTCAGCAGGATCATCGTCGTCGCCTCACCGGCCGTGTTCAGAAACGGGAGGAGGAACTCCATCGGGAACGGAAGCGGCACGTCGGAGACAACAGAGAGCACGACCAGCCCAGGGATGAGAACGATTCCCCAGGCCATCGCCGTCAAGAGCCCGTGCCACGCCCCGTCCGCGGAGTCGCCGCCGGCAAGATAGCCAGCGAGCGCGCTCCCCGCCAGGCCGCCGACGAGCGTCACACGTCCGGTGGCCCCGAACACGAGGGCCTCGCTACAGGCCGCGAGCGCAAACCCAGCTGCGACGGACCGCCACCGCGTCATATCTCTCGGTTTGGCGCTACTCCGAATAAAGGTACGTGTCAAATCATCAACTGTGATAACGGCGAGAGAGAGCGGACACCACCCGGGTCGGCCCGCCGTCCCGCTGCGATCTCATAGGTATCGTAACTGTTCGAAGATTCTCGCCGTATCGTCCGGCGAGGAGTCTATGGAGACTTCCGAGAATCCCTCTCAGTCCTCGCGGCGCTCGCGCATACTCTGCCGGGTGAACTGTGGCTTCGCGCGGATGCCGCGCTTGCTCCGGAACGACCGGTAGAGGGCAAACAGCGGCGGCAGCGTCAGCACGGCAGCGACCGCGGCCGGAACGACGCTGGTCGCATCGAAGGTGTAGAGAATCGCCGTCGAGAGGGCACCGACAGCGACGAACAGGCCGTAGACGATGCGGCGCGCCAGCCGGTCGAGAACGTCGTTCTCGTCCTCGAGCCGGACGTTGACAGTGAGGTTGTCGTTGTCGATCCGATCGAGCGTCCGGTTCATCTTCGGCGGCACCTCGAAGAGCGCTCGCGTCGTCTGCTGGACCTGCCGGCCGCCCTGCTCGATCAGTTGACGCGCCGTCTCCTCGTAGTAGCCCTCGTCTTCGAGGTAGTCGGTCGCGACCGAGATGAAGTCGAAATCGGGGTCGAGCGTGACACAGACGCCCTCGACGACGGTCGCGACCCGGAGGATCAACGCGAGGTCCCGCGGCAACCGCAGCGGGAACTCGTAGATCGTCGATTCGACCTGTTCGATGATCTGCTGGACTCGGTACTGCTCGATGTCCTCACCCCGTGCGTCCGCAATCGCGAGTTCCATCACGTCGCCCATTACCTGGCGGTTGGCGTCCGGCGAGAGCGTCCCCATCTCGATGAGGGTGTCGAGGATGGCGTCGATGTCCTGGTTCGCCACGGCGACGTAGAAATCGACGATCTTGTTCTGGATGAAGGAGTCGACCGTTCCCGACATCCCGAAGTCGTAGAAGATGATCTTGCCCTCGTCGGTCACCGCGAGGTTCCCCGGGTGGGGGTCGGCGTGGAAGACGCCGTCCGCGACGATCATCTGCAGGTAGACGCGCTGGAGCGTCGTCGCCAGTTCCGTGCGGTCGATGCCCTTCGCATCGAGCGTCTCGATGTCGTTGATCTTCGTCCCCGGCAGGTACTCCATCGTGAGCACGCGCGGCCCCGAGCGCGCGGCGATCGGCCGCGGGATCAGGATCTCGGGGCTGTCCGCGAAGTTCCCGCGGATCTCTTCGAGGATCCGCTTTTCCCTGCTGTAGTCCATTTCCTGGCGGATCGTCTTCGCGAACTCGTCGGAGAGGTTCTCCAGCGAGAACGCCCGCCCCTGCCCGATGAACCGCCGGATGAGCGGCAGCGACCAGCGGATGACGCGCAGGTCGGCCTCGACGAGTTCTTCGATCCCCGGGCGTCGAATCTTCACCGCGACTGGCTCGCCCTGGTACGTCGCGGTGTACACCTGTCCCAGACTCGCGCCGCTGATCGGGTCGCGGTCGAAGTCCTCGAAGACGTCGTCGACGGGCCCGAGTTCGGCTTCGATGACTTTCTTCGACTCCTCCCACGGGGCCGGCGGCACGTCGTCCTGCAAACTGGAGAGGACGTCGATGTACTCCGCCGGGAGGATGTCGGGCCGCGTCGAGAGCAGTTGCCCGAGTTTGATGAACGTCGGGCCGAGCGTCAAAAGCGAATCGAGCAGGATCTCTGCGCGCTCGACGCGCGTCTTGGCGTCGACGCTCCGCCGACCGCCGAAGAGGACGTACTTCCGACGGTCACGCGTGTACGCGACGATCAGGGGGAAGAACTGTCGAACGACGACGAGAAACCGCCAGTACGCACGGAGATTCACTAGCTTGACCACCCGACGGTTACGCGTCGTCTCCGGCCGACGTGATCGGGATGGTCTGCTCCGGCGTGGCCGACCGCTTCGGCACGCGCACGGTGAACACGCCGCGGTCGACTTCCGCGGACGCTCCCGCGCCGGTCGCGTCCGGCGGGAGGGGGAGTTCGACGTCGACGAACAGCGCTCGCTCCTCGCTCACGTAGTGGAACTCCGCAGGCACGTCCTTCTCGCGTCGCGCTTCGACGACGAGTCGTCCGCGGTCGACTCGGAGTTCGGCAGTCTCGGCAGTCACTCCAGGGAGGTCGAGCACGATCTGATAGGCGTCGTCGGACTCCAGTAGATCGGCGAACACCGACTCCGGCAGTTCCTGAAGCGCGTCCCGCAGGGCTGACATAGACGAGAGTTAGACCGGCGGGTCGAAAAAGGCCGCGGTTGTGCTAGCGAATATCGGCCACAAAAGCTATACAGCGTCCGGGGCGCCCGGCGACGGCCGTTTCCGGTCGGCTGTCGCAGTGGCCGATCGGCGGTCCCGCTCGCCCCACCAACGGTGCGTCGGCATTGCTCTTGTGGCGCGGTTCTTTTTGTACTGGCGCCCGCAACCTCCGGTATGGATTCTGCGGACACCGACGAGACGCCTCCCGACCGCCGATCGGCCGGGTTCAAGGACCGAACGCGAGTGGCCGACGCCCGTCGTCGACTCCTCGACGCGGCGACGCCGCACGAGCGGACTGAGCGGCTCTCGCTCGTTCCAGCGGACGGCCGCGCGCTCGCCGAACCGGTCTCATCGCCGCGGGCCGTTCCGAACTACGACCGCGCGGCGATGGACGGCTGGGCGGTCCGCGCCCGCGACACCTTCGGCGCGTCGGACCGCTCTCCGGGCATCCTCCGCGTCGCCGACGCCGAACCGCACTCCGTCCCGGAGACGCCCGTCGACCCCGAGACTGCTGTTCGGGTCCACACCGGGAGCAAACTCCCCGCGGGTGCCGACGCCGTCGTGATGATCGAGCACGCAGAGCACGTCGGCGACGACCTGGAAGTGTTCGACGCCGTCACCGACGGCGAGAACGTCGCGCCGGTCGGCGAGGACGTCGCGGACGGCCAAGAGTTGTTCGAGCCCGGACACCGCCTGCGCCCCTCCGATCTCGGCCTGTTGAAATCGGTCGGCGTCGACCGCGTCACCGCCTACGAACGCCCGACCGTCGGCGTGATCCCGACGGGCGAGGAGTTAGTTCAAGACGACCCCGAGCCGGGCGAAGTGATCGAGACCAACGGCCTGACTGTCTCGCGCCTCGTCGACCGCTGGGGCGGCGTGCCGACGTACCGCAACGTCGTCACCGACGACGAGTCGGCCCTTCGCGCGGCGATCCAGCGGGACCTGACGAAAGATATCGTCGTCACGACGGGCGGTTCCTCGGTCGGCGCGCGCGACCTCCTGCCCGAAGTCGTCGACGACCTCGGCGAGGTGCTCGTCCACGGCGTCGCGCTCAAGCCGGGGCACCCGGTCGCGCTCGGCATTGTCGAGGACACGCCGATCGTGATGCTGCCGGGTTACCCCGTCGCCGCCATCGTCAACGCGGTCCAGTTCCTCCGTCCCGTGCTGAAGTACGTCGGTCACCTCCCGGACGATCCGCCGCCGACCACAGAGGCCGAACTCGCCAGAAAGATCCCGAGCGAACCCGGCGTCCGGACGTTCGCCCGCGTCACAGTCGACGACGATGGACGCGGGAACGACGGCGACGACCTCGGCGGCGACGACGACGCGTCGAGCCTCTCGACCGCGACGCCGACGCGCGCCTCCGGCTCGGGCGTCCTCTCGTCTGTGGCGCTGGCCGACGGCTGGGTCGTCGTTCCCGAGGGTCGCGAGGGGTTCGACGTCGGTGAGACCGTGACGGTCGAACACTGGGAGTGGTCTGCGTGAGCGACCGCAAGCAGTTCCGCGACCTCGCTGACCCGGAGGTCGCCCGCGAGGCCATCGCGTCGCTGGATCTCGCGCCCGACTCCGAGACGGTCCCGCTGGCGGAGGCGCGCGGTCGCGTCCTCGCCGAACGGATCGACGCGGACCTCGACGTCCCCGGGTTCGACCGCGCGAGCGTCGACGGCTACGCGGTCCGCGGTCGCGACACCTTCGGGGCCGACGAGGCCGACCCGATCGAGTTCGACCTCGTCGGGACGGTCCACGCGGGCACCGAACCCGAGGTCGACGTCGGTGCGGGCGAGGCGGCCGAGATCTCGACCGGCGCGGTGATGCCTGCCGGCGCGGACGCGGTCGTGATGGTCGAGCGGACCGAGGAACTGACCGACGCCGATGCGGAGACACCGAGCGCGGTCGCCGTCCGCAACGCGGTCGCGCCCGGCGACAACGTGATGCTCGCCGGCACCGACGTCGCGGCCGGCGCGCGGGCGCTCGGCCCCGGGACGCGACTCACGCCCCGCGAGATCGGCCTGCTCTCGGCGCTCGGTCTCGACGAGGTCCCTGTCCGTGGGACGCCGACGATCGGCATCGTCTCCACCGGCGACGAACTCGTCCGACCGGGCGAGGACCTCCACAGCGAGCGCGGCGAGATCTACGACGTGAACAGCTACACGATCGCCGCGGGCGTCGAGGAGGCTGGCGGAGAAGCGAAACTGTACCCCCACGCCGGTGACGACTACGCGGAGATGGAGCGGCTGCTCCTCGAGGCGGCCGACGAGTGCGACCTCGTCCTCTCCTCGGGGTCGACCTCGGCCTCGGCGGTCGACGTGATCTACCGGGTCGTCGAAGAGCGCGGCGAACTCCTCTTACACGGCGTCGCGGTCAAACCCGGCAAGCCGATGCTCATCGGCGAACTCGGCGACAGCGCCTACGTCGGGCTGCCGGGCTATCCCGTCTCCGCGCTCACCATCTTCCGGACGTTCGTCGCGCCCGCGATCCGCGAGGCCGCAGCGCTCCCCGAACCGCAGACCGCGACCGTGCGCGGCCGGATGGCCCGCCGCGAGCGCTACGCCGAGGGGCGACTCCGCCTGATGCCCGCCGGCCTCGTGACCGACGCGGACGGCGAGACGCTCGTCTACCCGGTCGACAAGGGCTCCGGCGCGACGACCTCTCTCGTCGAAGCCGACGGCGTCGTCGCGGTCGATCCCGACACCGAGTATCTCGGCGAAGGGGAGGAAGTCGAGGTCCAACTGTTCTCGCCGGACGTGCGCGCGCCGACGCTCTTGGCCGTCGGCGAGGACGACCCCGCGCTCTCGCGCCTGCTCGACCGCCTCGACAATCCGCGATTCCTCCCGGTCGGGAGCCGCGAGGGACTGCGTCGACTCTCCAATACGATCCCGGACGTCGCCGTCGTCGCCGGCCCGGTCGACCGCGACGTCGAGACCGTCGACCTCGGCGGCTGGACCCGGGAGTGGGGACTCGTCGTGCCGGCGGGGAACCCGGAACGCGTCGACGGCCTCGCCGACCTCGTGGATCGCGACCTCGCGTTCGTCAACCGAGGCCGCGACGCCGGGATCCGTTCGAGCCTCGACGCTGCGATCGAGGACCTGGCTACCGAACGCGACGCCTCTCGACGTGACCTCACCGACGCGATTCGCGGCTACGGCGTCGGAACGAAAGGCTTCGAGAGTCCCGCACGCGCGGTCGCCCGCGGAAACGCCGATGCTGGACTCGGCCTCCGCGCGACGGCCGACGCTCTCGGACTCGACTTCGTCCCGCTCGGTACGGAGCCAGTTCGCGTGCGTGCGAACCCGGACCGCGTCGAGAAAACGGGCGTCGAAGAACTGGCCGCCGAACTAGAGGCCGCCTCGGACCTCTTCGCGTCGCTCTCCGGGTACGATCACGACACCTCCTGAACACTGTCGGCTGCTGCGCTCCTCACCCGGGTCGGCCGCGCTACTCGACCGTGCCGCCGTCGGCGGCGACGTTGCTACCGAGGATCTCACGGGACAGTTCGTCGAACGAGGAGACGCGGTAATCCGCGAGCACGCAGCGGCCGCGTCGGTGTGGCGAGTGCCGCTCGACGTGGATCCCTTCGAGGCCGGCGTTCCAGGCCGCCTCGACGTCGCTTGCACCGTCTCCCGCGAGGACGCCGCGCCCCGGCTGTGAGGCGTCCAGCCCCAACCGCTCGATCGCGTGTTGGACTGGGGCCGGGTCGGGCTTCCACCCGATTTCGGGCGTGCAGGAGACGAACGCGTCGAACCAGTCCCCGACGTCGAGGTGGTCGATCACGGGTTCGGCGAGGAACTCCTGGCAGTGCGTCACCACCCCGACCGGGACGTCGGCGGCTACGAGTTCAGAGACTAACGCCGCGGCGTCGTCGTGGAGGTACGTCGCCTCCGCGCGGGCCTGCGGGTCTTCGACGGCGTGAAACGCCGGCCAGAACTCCTCGGGGTCGATCCCCCACGCCCGGAGCTGGGGGTCTCGCGCTCCGCCGAGGCCGTGCCAGACGATCTCGGCCTCCCGGTCGGTGAACTCCCGGCCGAGACGCTCGCCAACGCGGTCGAACACCTCGCGGGTGTAGGACCACTCGGCGTCGACGATCGTGCCGTCGAGGTCGAACAGCCAGAAGTCGTAGTCGGCGTCGGGGTCGGAGGGGACCATTGGACCGGCTATAGGACGCCCCCGCGTAAGTGTATTTCGTCGGGTCGAATTCGAATCGGTCGATTCGAGCCGTGATCGGTGACGGATCCTCGCTCGTCGACCCTCAGGAATCGACGATTCTCAGGAGTCGACGACTCGAATGCTGGAGCCGAGGTGTCGATGGAGCACGTCGCGGGGCGGATCGCCGTTGAAGGGCTCGGGGTTCGACGCGATTTCCGCTTCGAGCGCCTCGCGGTACTCCTGGTCGAGTTTGAGTTCGCTGAAGCTCACGCGGTCGGCCGGGACCGAAAGCCACGACTCCGCGAGGTCGCGAGCGTGTCTCTCGTCGCCGATTTCGCCGCGCCAGAGCACGTCCCGGAAGAACAGCCACTCGCCGTCACCGGGCGGATCGGCGGCGACTTCGACGACCGTTTCGACGGTCTCCGGCGTGACGCTGACGCCCGGGGCCGTCTCGAAGCGGGCCTCGACGCGGAAGACGTACGCGGCGTGCACGTCAGTACTCGGCGTCGAAGAGGTTCGCCAGCCGGATGTCCTTCTCGGTGATGCCACCCTCTTCGTGGCTCGTCAGTCTGACTTCGACTTCCTCGTAGCCGACCCGGATCTCCGGGTGGTGGAACTCCTCTTCGGCGACTTCGCCGACGTGCGTGACGAAGGCGATGCCGGCCAGGTAGTCGTCGAACTCGTAGGTCCGGACGATCTCGTCGCCGTCGCGTTCCCACTGGTCGGGGAGTTGCGTTTGGATCTCGTCGTCGGAGAGTAGTTCAGCCATACGCTACGTGTCACTCGCTGGGCGCATAATGGTTCGCCCCGTTACCCCGAAACTACGGGATGTCTCCGGTTCGGCGGGGTCTCCGCAGCGTCCGGGCGGCGAGTCGCAGAAACAGGATCAGTCGTCGGAGACGCTTTCGAGGACGTACGGCGGGACGTCTTCCTCGCCCGCGTCGTTAGGGTTTCCCTCGGCGTCCGTCGACGTCCGCTCAGCGTCGGCTGTTTCCTCTGCGACCTCGCGTCGGTCGGCCGAGGCTCGTGTCCGCGATCGCGAGACCGTGCCGAACTCCGGATCGAAGAGCGCCATCGCCGTCTGGATCGTCGACCAGTCGTCTTCGACGGCGGCCTCGCGGAGACTCTTCGTCGGCGCCGAGAGCAACTGCCCGACGAGTGCGTCCGCCATCGACTCGACGGTTTCGCGCTGCTCCTCGGTGAGGTCGCCCTGGGATTCGAGCCGGGTGATCGCGGTCTCGACCTCGCGGGATTTGACCTGTTCGGCCGCCTCGTACATCGTGCTGATCGCTTCGTCGGCCTGACGGCGTTTGTAGGCGTCGAGAAGCCGATCGAACTCATCGTCGATCATCGCCTCGACCTCACGGGCGGCTGCCTTCCGGGCGGCTTTCGTCTCCTCGGTCACCGATTCCAGCGCGTCGATGTCGTGGACGATCACCTGCTCGATCGTCGACGCCTCGGGATCGACGTCTCGCGGTTGCGCGAGATCGATCACGAGCGTCTCGCCCGCGTCGTCGATGTCGGTCGGATCCAGGAGGTAGTCCGGATGGTTCGTCGCCGTCACGACGATGGTCGCATCGCCGAGTACGCCACCGATCTCCTCGAGGGAGATCGCCCGGGCGGCCGTCTCGACGGTCGACGCCAGATGTTCGGCGTGCGGGACCGTCCGGTTCGCGATCACGAGTTCTGCGACGCCCGCGTCCGCGAGCGCCTCCGCGGTCAGTTTGCCCATCTCGCCGGCCCCGATCACGAGCGCCGTCGCGCCGTCGAGATCGATTTCCGTCTCGGCCAGCCGTGCGGCGGCCGACCCGATCGAGATCGCGCCCTCGTTGATTCCGGTCTCGGTGCGAGCGCGCTCGCCGACGTGGACCGCCTTCGTCAGCCCCGTCTCGAACGCCGGGCCGAGCGCACCGGCGCCGCGAGCGATCTCTATCGCGCGCTTGAACTGGCCGATGATCTGGTCCTCGCCGAGTACGAGCGATTCGAGTCCCGCGGCGACTCGCATCAGGTGCCGCAGGCTCTCTTCGTGGCCCATCTCGACGACGACGTCGTCGTCGACGTCCTCGTGTAGCGGTTCGAGCGCACGCCGCCCGGCATCGACGCTGTCGGCGACGACGTACGCCTCTGCGCGGTTGCACGTCTGGATCGCGAACGCCTCGCTGACACCCTCGGAGTCCAGAAGCGTCTCGACGACGCTGCGTACGTCCTCGCCTGTGGCCGCCTCGATTTGGTCGACGCTGGCGCGGTCGTGCGACACACGAGTCCCGCAGATCACTCCCGTGTCCATCGGTCACCCCCCGTCGTGTTCCGTATCACGCGTGTCGCCTCTTGGCGGGGATTAGATTCCCCCGTACGTAAAGCCTTCCAAACCAGCGGCTCTCGAACAACCGCTCGAATCGCATCACGACGCGTCGATGGATCGAGAGCAGACGCCTTCAGTTCCGCGCGCAGGTCCGCTGTGAGCGCCGCCATCGACTCTGCGCCATCGATCTCCGCTTCGATCTGCTCGCGGAGATACTTCGCGAGCGCCGGACTCCGCCCGCCGGTCGAGATTGCGACCCGGACATCGCCGTCCTCGACGGTCGCCGGCACGACGACGTCGGTCGCACTTCGGGTGGTTCCGTCGTCTCCGTCGGCATCGTCGTCGCTGTCAGCCGTGCAGTCGCTGTCGGCCTCGTCACTACTGTCGGATGTGTCACCGTCGACCGCACTGTCACCGTCGACCGCACTGTCACCGCCGACGCTCCGGTCGGCGTGATTGACGAGCAGGCCTCGCTCCCGCCCGGCGGCGGCGACCGCATCGTTCACGTCGTCGTCGTCGGTCGCGGCGACGACGAGCGCCGGTTCCGTTCGATCCAGCCACGTCTCGACGCCGTCGGGATCGGGGCGTGCCCGCACGAGGTCCGCGTCGCCGAAATCGTACTCGCCGAAGTCAGGGCTCACGACGACGACCGTCGCCTCGGTGGCGAAGCGGCGGGCCTTCCGCGCGCCGATGCGGCCGCCACCGAACACGAGCACCGTCTCGTCGGTGAAATCGTGGTACAGCGGAATCATCTGTCTGTGGCTCCCTCGCGTTGCACGGCGAATCACTCCGTGTTCGCCGTGGCTCGCTCGTCGAGTCGGATGCCCGTCTTCTTCAGGATTCGCGTCGAGAACAGCGAGTCCCAGTCGTCTTCGTCGACGTCCCAGTACTCGGCCATCCGATCGCGCACCTGTTCGATGCGGCGGTCGCTCTCGGCCTCCGAGCGGCCGTGCGTCATCGCGAAGAAGTTGTACGGCCAGACGCCCTCGTGACGGGGACGGTGATAGCAGTGCGTGACGAACGGCAGCGACGCCACCGCGGGGCCGACCTCCGCGACCAGTTCGTCGGGGACGTCCCAGACGGTCATCCCGTTCTCGGTGTAGCCGAGCGCGTAGTGGTTCGGGACGACGCCGACGCGCCGGACTTTGCCCTCCTGTTCGAAGCGCTTGATCGTCTCGACGACCCACGCCGTCTCGGCGCCGATCGCGTCGGCGACGTCGGCGTACGGCGTCGCCGTCACCGGCAGGCCGCCCTGGATCTCGACGACGAGGTCGCGCTCCTCGGGCGTGAGCGTCTGTTGGTCCGTCGGCGTCACGTCGGGACCCAGATCGGAGAGGTCAACGTCGCCGTCGGGGATCGGCCCGTCGAGCAGGAACTTCGCTTCGACGCGGAACTCCTGCTGTTTCGGGAGGTTGTACGTCTCCTGGCCGGTCTCGTTTTCGATCTCGTCGAGCACCTCGCGGACGCGGTCCTCGTCGGCGACGCTGACGACGAACCACATATTGAGATGGGGGTGTTCGCGCTCGTAGTTGTGTGCGACTTCCCGATGCGCGTTGACGGTCTCTGCGACCTCGTCGAAGCGCTCCTCGGGCGCGTGCATCGCGACGAGCGTCGCCGTGCCGCCGATCTCCTCGGCGTTCACGAGCGCGCCGAACCGACTCAGCACGCCCGACTCGTCGAGATCTTGGATGCGTTCGAGTAGCTCTGCCGCGGTCACGTCGATTCCGCGCTCGCGCAGCGCGGCCGCGGCCGGCTCGAACGGCCGTTCGACGACCGGAAAGCCGCCCTGAAAGGCGTTGACCGCGGCGCGATCGAGTTCCGAAAGCCCCGCGACGTCCGCGTCTGCCTCGCTCATACCCGACGCTCGGAGTTCCGGGAGGATAAGCGTCTCGAAGGGGTCGAAAACGAGGGGATTCGCCGGTCGCTACGGGACGGTCGTCACGCGTTCGACGTGATCCAGGGCCGCTAGATCGTTGGCAAGCGTCTCCTGCTCGGGGCCGGCTTCGTAGTAGAACACGAGATCGAACGCGCCCTCGCGGAGTAACTGCTGGCACTCCCAGACGAACTCCTCGCCGTCGAGGGTCAGCCCCTGGAACTGATTCGAGGCGAACTCGTCGGTGTCGTTGCCGGCGTAGATGTACGTCTCGCCCTTCTCGGCGTGCTCTGAGATCACGTCGTTGATGTCGACGGTGAGTTCGTGCATCTCCAGATCCTCCTGCCCAGCGAGGTCGGTGTGGACGATCGCACCGACGAGTTCGATGTCGCCGGGTTCGAGCAGTCTGAGGGTGCGCTGGTAGAGATCCTCGTCGAGTGTCTCGCTCATACCCGAGCGTCGGCCGCGTGAGATAAACGGGTGGCGGTTTGCGTCGACCCCGACGACCGATCGACGGCCTCGCCCGGACGGAACGCTTTTTTCGCCGCGCGTCGCCGGTTCCGCTATGGCTATCGGCGACCTCGCCCCGGTCGAGGGAACGGACGACGTCTACTACGTCGACGTCGGGACGCACGGCATTCCGCGCTACGGCTCGGTGTACATCATCGACGCCGCGGAACCGACGTTCGTCGACACGGGCCTCGGCCGCAACCACGAGTACCTCCTCGACGCGCTCGACGAACTCGACATCGCGCGCGAGGACGTGCGGCACATCCTCCCGACGCACGCGCACCTGGATCACGCCGGCGGCGCGGGCTACCTCGCCGAGGCGTGTCCGAACGCGACGGTCCGCACCCACGAGATCGGCGCGCCGCACCTCGTCGACCCCGAGCGCCTCGTCGCGGGCACGAAAGACGCCGTCGGCGACCTCTGGGAGTACTACGCCGAGCCCGTGCCCGTCCCCGAATCGCAGATCGACCCGCTCGTCGACGGCGACGAGATCGACCTCGGCGACCGCACGCTCTCGGTGATCCACACACCCGGCCACGCCCCCCACCAGACGATCTTCTTCGATTCGAAGGACGGCCTGCTCTTCACCGGCGACGCCGCCGGGATCTACGTCCCCGAACGCGACGTCGTCCGACAGACCTCGCCGCCGCCGCAGTTCGACCTGGAACAGTGCCTGGCGGACGTCCGCAAGATCGAGGAACTCGACCCCGAGACGCTCTGTTTCGGGCACTTCGGCGCGCGGGAGTACGACGTCGCCCTGATGGAACAGTACAAGCGCGCGCTCGTCGAGTGGGTCGAAGCGGTCCGGCAGAAGCGCGCCGAACTCGACGACGACGAGGCCGTAATCGATTTCTTCGCCAACCACTCGGAGTTGGTCGAAGTCTGGGGCGAGCAGAAGGCGAGCGCCGAGGAGCGTCTGAACGCGAGCGGCGTGCTCGTGGCGCTCGATAGGGTCGAGCGCGACGACTAGTCGGTCACCGACAGCGTCCGGTTCGCCGCTGTGCGGCAGCGTCGCTCTTGATCCTCGAATCTCCCGTGAAAACGCGGGTTCGCGTGGTTCGACCCCGCCCGCTCGCGTCGGGTTTCCCCGAGCGACGCCGCGTGGGCGCTCGACTGCGCTGCGACGGCGGCCGCAGTTCGGCGTCAGGACCGCACGAAAATCAACTTTGCCGTGTTGACCCTGTGAAACGGTCCGAGACCGCTTGCCGCTTGATCAGTCGTCGGCGGGTGCCTGGCTGTCGCCGCTGGAGACGCCCGTGCCCGGGCCGACGTCGATGCCGAGTTCGTCGAGGCGTTCGTCGGTGACGACGCCGTCGACCCACTTGCGGCGCTCGTAGTACTCGTCTTTCATCTTTTCGAGCTCACAGAGCTGCCCCTCGGAGCCGCCCTGTCCGGGGACGGCTTCCTCGCCCTCGATGAACCGGCCCGGCAGCGAGTCGTCGTCGCCGTCGAAGCCGGCGAGGTTGTTGTAGTACCGTTCGAGGGTGTAGATGCGGTCGCCGGTCTCCATCAGCTCGTCTTCGGTGACGTCGAGTCCGGTCATTCCGTTGTACTGCGCCACGTACTCGTCGATACCCTCCGCGAAGGCGTTGAACTTGCAGATGTCGAAGGAGTCCGAGATGGCGTGGAGGTCCTGGAAGAGCGCACAGAGTTCGCCCTTGCCCTCCCACTCGGTCGGATCGACCTTCTCCGGGAAGCCCAGGATCTCTGCGGACGGCGTGTACCCGCGCAGGTGACACGCGCCCCGGTTCGAGGTCGCGTAGCCGATGCCCATCCCCTTCATCGCGCGGGGGTCGTAGGCGGGGATCGTCTGCCCCTTGACGGCCAGCGAGTTGTCGTGGGCGTCGCGCTCCTCCGCAATGCGGCGTGCGCCCTTCGCGAGGAGTTTGCCGAGTTCCGTGTCTTGGTGGGCGATCTCCTCGAGCAGGTCGATCATCCGCTCGGTGTCGCCCCATTCCAGCCCCTCGTCGAGGTCGTCGAGTTTGCCCTGCTCGGTCATCTCCATCGCCATCGCCATCATATTCCCTGCCTCGATGGTGTCGATGCCGAGTTGGTTGCACTTGTTGATCATCACGGCGATGCTGTCGCGGTCGTCGTTCATCGAGTTCGGGCCGAGCGCGAACGCCGACTCGTACTCGTAGGACTCGCCGCGGACGTTCATCTCCTCGCCTTTGTGCGTGTAGTTGACCTCCACTTCCTTCTTACAGGCGACGGGGCAGGAGTGACACGTCGGCTCGTCGACGAGGATGTTCTCGCGGACGTTCTCACCGGAGACCTTTTCGGCTTCGATGTTGGGTTCGTCCGGCTCCGCTTCCGCCTCCGAGTGCGTCGAGGTGTACTTCCCGTTTCGGGTCGGCAGCCCGTCCATCTCCTCGGTGAGATTCATCAGGACGTTCGTCCCGTACAGCGAGAGTCCACCCTCGTTGGGGGCGGTGATGTCGGACTCGCGGATGAGCTGCATCGCCTGCTGGTAGCCCTCGGTGAACGTCTCCGGCTCTGCGGGCTTTGGCATCTTCGTGCCGGATTTGATGACGACGGCTTTCAGGTTCTTCGAGCCCATCACACAGCCGGTGCCGCCGCGCCCGGAGGCGCGGTCGTCTTCGTTGATGATGCAGGCGTACTTGGTGCCGTTCTCGCCGCCAGGGCCGATGGCCATCGCCGAGAGGTTCCGGCCGAACGTGCCGTCGTGCTCCGCTTCGATCTTGTCCATCGCGTCGTGGACGCCCAGTCCCCACAGCTCCGAGGCGTCACGCAGTTCGACCTCGCCGTCTTCGACGTAGGCGTAGACGGGCTCGTCGGCCTGGCCCTCGAAGAGCAGGCCGTCGAAGCCGGACCACTTGAGTCGAGCGCCCGACCAGCCGCCCTGATGAGAGTCCGTTACTGTCCCCGTCAGCGGCGACTTCGTACAGACGGCGATGCGGCCGCTCATCGGCGCTTGCGTCCCCGTCAGCGGGCCGTTCATAAACGCGAGCAGGTTCTCCGGTCCCTCGGGGTCGACGTCGACGCCCTGATCGAATACGTACTTCACGCCGAGGCCGCGCCCGCCGATGTACTTGCGCGCGTCCTCGTCGTCGATTCCCTCGTACTGCACGTCGCCGCTCGTGAGGTCGACGCGAGCGACGTGGTCGTTGAATCCTCCCAGATCAGTCATTGTTAATGTCCATTGTTTCATAGGGGCGGAAATCTGTTAGTCGTTGCCACCACGGGGTAACCGGAAGGAGTTACGTGATCGTTGGCGGAGCACTCGTCGGGATCCCCACGTCCACCGATCCGGCGCACAGACGACGGAGATTTACCGACTCGTCGGTTACAGACGCGCAATGAGTCAGCCGAGCCCCGAGGTCTACGAGCACGGGAAGGGGATGGACGCCCACAATCAGGTGATGCGAGAGATCCGGTCGGAGAAGGAGAAACACTACGACCCTCACGAGCCGACGCGCGTCTGGCTCGACGAGGACAACACGCCCGATGGGGTCGTCAACTCGCTCACGATCATCCTCAACACCGGCGGCTGCCGGTGGGCCCGCGCCGGCGGCTGTACGATGTGCGGCTACGTCGCCGAGTCCGTCGAGGGCGGCAGCGTCTCCCACGAGGCGCTGATGGATCAGATCGACGTCTGTCTCGAACACGAAGCGGAAAATGCGGACGAACCCGCAGACCTCATCAAGATCTACACCTCCGGGTCGTTCCTCGACGAGCGCGAGGTCGGCGCCGAGAGCCGCCAGGCGATCGCCGAGACGTTTTCCGACCGCGAGCGGATCGTCGTCGAGTCGCTGCCGGACTTCGTCGACAAGGAGAAGATCGCCGAGTTCACCGACGTGGGCCTCTCGACCGACGTCGCGATCGGACTGGAGACTGCGACCGACCGCGTCCGTCACGACTGCGTGAACAAGTACTTCGACTTCGCGGACTTCGAGGCCGCCTGCGCGGAGGCCCGCGACGCCGACATCGACGCCGACGGCGTCAGCGCCGGCGTGAAAGCCTACCTGCTGATGAAGCCGCCGTTCCTCTCGGAGTCGGAGGCGATCGACGATATGATCTCGTCGGTCGAGCGATGCGCCGCCGTCGACGGCTGTCACACCGTCTCGATGAATCCCACGAACGTCCAGCGGTACACGATGGTCGACGAACTGTTCTTCCGCGGCGGCTACCGCCCGCCGTGGCTCTGGTCGGTCGCCGAGGTCCTCGAAGCGACCGCGGACGTCGACGCCATCGTCGTCTCCGACCCCGTCGGCCACGGCTCCGACCGCGGCCCGCACAACTGCGGCGAGTGCGACGACCGGGTCCAGAAAGCGATCAAGGACTTCGACAAGCGGCAGGACCCCGCGGTGTTCTCGCAGGTCTCCTGTGAGTGCGAGGCCACCTGGGAGTACGTCGTCGACGAGGAGACGAGCTACGGGATGCCACTGGCGCGGTAGGTGTCGCTGGTACGATAGACACCGCTGTCGTGATAGACGTCGCTGTCGCGATATCGACGCAGCCGTCGGAATCTGTGTCTGATCAGTTCAGGACCCAAAAGCGGTAGTTGAGGTACGCGGCGAAGCTCACCCAGAGGAGGTAGGGACCGAGCAGCAGCGCCGCACGTCGGTCGACGCGTGCGAACGCCCACATCGTCGCGACGATCAGCACCCAGAGCGCGGCGATGACCGCGAGACCGAGACCGATCGCCTGCAGTCCGAAGAACGCGGCCGACCAACCCAGATTGAAGACGAAGTGGACGGCGAACACGACGACGGCGAGGCGGACCGCACCGGGCGCGTCGGTCGCCCGCCGCCAGACGAGCCACAGTCCCGTGCCCATCAGCGCGAACAACGTGGTCCAGACGGGCCCGAACACCCAACTTGGCGGCGCGACTGCGGGTCGGACGAGCGAGTCGTACCACGTGCCGAGGCCCTGTGCGGTGAAAACCGCGCCCGACGCGCCGACGAGTTCGACGAGCAGAATCGACAGCACGAGCGCGAGGAGGGGGCGCTCCGTGGGCAATCGGCGGACGTTCGTCCCGAATGACATCACAGTGAATATTATATCGCAGCGATATAATATCTCCACCGACCGGCCGGCTTCGACTCGGCGACCGGTCGCCTTCTGCTCGCCGACGGGTCGGTCTCCTCCCAAGCGGCTGTCCGAAACTACGGGTCGCGTCGGTCAGGCGAACGCGGACAGCACGCCCTGGCCGTCGATGCTCCGACCGAGGTCGGGCAGCGTCGCGCGCTCGGGGTGGGGCATCAGCACCGCGACGTTCTCGTGGTCGCCGGTGATGCCGGCGACGTTCCCGCGCGAGCCGTTGGGGTTCGCGTCGGCGGTGACGTTGCCGTCGGCGTCGCAGTACCGGAACAGGATGCGGTCCTCGGCGACGAGGTCGTCGTAGCGATCGTCGGCGATCTCGAAGCGGCCTTCGCCGTGCGCGATCGGGATTTCGACGACGTCGCCCTCGTCGTAGGCGGCGGTCCACGGCGTGTCGGCGTTCTCGACGCGCAGGTAGACCGACTCACACTGGAAGCGTGCGCTCGCGTTCGTGGTGAACGCACCCGGGGTCAGTTTTGCCTCACAGCCGATCTGTGCGCCGTTGCAGACGCCGAGCACCGGGACGCCGTCTTCGGCGGCGTCGCGAACGTCGTTCATAATCGGCGAGTGCGCGGCCATCGCGCCCGCGCGGAGGTAGTCGCCGTAGGAGAAGCCACCCGGGAGCACGACGCCGTCGATATCCGACGGGAGGCCGTCTTCGTGCCAGACGCGCTCGGCGTCGACGCCGACGTGTGCGAGCGCCTGGACCGCGTCGCGGTCGCAGTTCGAGCCGCCGAACTGGACGACAGCGACCGTCACAGAGACCGACCTCCGTGGCGGGCAAAGACGGTCGGTGTCGAGGAAAGGAGGCTCATCAGGCTTCCGTCACCTCGACGTCGTAGTCGTGGATCGTCGGGTTCGCGAGCAGTCGCTCGGCCATCTCGTCGGCGCGGTCGGCCGCGGAGTCGGCCGACTCGGCGTCGAGATCGAGCTCGAACTGGTCCGCAGAGCGGAGCGCCTCCAGTTCGAATCCGAGACGTTCGAGCGCGCGCTTTGTCGTCTCGGCTTCGGGGTCCAACACGCCCCGCTTGAGGCGGACCGTCACCGTCGCGGTGTACGTCGTCATCGAATCGTAGTGCGCGGTCGTGTGTAAAAGACGTTTTGGACTGGTTCGGGTATACACGAACGTGATATCGGTGGGAGGGACGTCTCAGTGTTTGGAGGATTTACTCGGAATGGAAAGAAACGCTTTTAGCCGTCGCTGGATTCGCATCGACCGATGAGACCGCGCGCCGCGGCAGCGAGGTGGAAGCGATGACGAACGATCTGACCGAAATCACCGTCGTCGGCGGAGACAAGACGGGACTCGTCGCGAACGTCACGACGCTGCTGTTCGAGCGCGGAATCAACGTCGAAGACATCGACCAGGCCGTCCGCGACGGCGTCTTCCGGATGACGCTGCACGCGGACACCTCCGAGATGGTCTGCACCGAGTCGACGCTCCGAGATGCTCTCTCGGACCTCGGCGCGGACCTCGGCGTCGACATCCAGGTCCGGTTCCCGACGGACCGCGAGACGCGCCGGATCGCCGCGCTGGTGACCAAAGAGAGTCACTGCCTCGAAGCGCTCCTGCAGGCCCGCGCCGACGGCGGGCTCGACGCCGAGATCGCGGTCGTGATCGGGAACCACGACGATCTCGAACCCCTGGCGGACGCCTACGACGTGCCGTTCGTCGACGTCGGCGACGAGACCGGCGTCCCCGACGAAGACCACTTGCTGGAGGTGCTCGACGACTACGACGTCGACCTCGTGGCGCTCGCGCGCTTCATCCGCATTCTCAGCCCCGAGGTCGTCTTCCGCTACGAGGACCGCATCATCAACGTCCACCCCTCCCTGCTGCCGGCGTTCCCCGGCGCGAAGGCCTACCGGCAGGCGAAAGAAGAGGGCGTCCGGATCGCGGGTGTCACGGCCCACTACGTCACTACAGACCTCGACCAGGGGCCGATCATCTCCCAGCGCGTGTTCGACGTCCCCGACGACGCGTCCGTCGAGGAACTCCGCGAGCGCGGCCAACCGCTCGAAGCGGCGGCGTTCCTCGAAGCCATCCGACTGCATCTGGACGACGCCGTCTCCTCGCACCGTGGGCGGACGAGTCTCCGCGAGAGCGCCGACGCCGAGGACTACCAGCTCGGTCTCTCGGGAGACGCCGAGGCAGCCCACCCCGACGGCCCCGTCGACGACCTCGATTCGGCGCTTCGGAACGCGCCCGAGTCGCCGTCGGTTCCGGACCCGGCCGACGACTGATACGGTCGGGCACGCCGATTCTTTTAGTGACTCCACTCACGTGCTATGCTCGACGTCCGTGAGTCCACCTGCAAAAATGAACGGACGACTGCCACGTTCACGCCCGCCCTGCCTGCTATGAGGCCGTCTCCGTTCCGTGCGAAGGAGGTCGAGTATCTGTGCTACGTCCTCCTCGTCCTCCTCGGTGGCGCGTTACTCCTCTGGTTCGCGCTCGATTACGTCCAGTTGATCGAGACGGTGGCGGAGAACGCGCCGTGGTGAAACCGTCTCAGAGGTCGCGGACGCGGGCGACCGCGTCGTCGATGTCGGGCGCCTCGAACCACGCGGACCCGGTGTAGGCGTTTGTCCCGGCCGCATAGAGGTCCGCGACGGCTTCGAGAACGTCCGCCGGGAGCGACTCGGGCGAGCGGTCGCACAGGCCGCGCCAGTCGGCGACGCCCTCCTCGCGCGCCTGCGACTTCGCCTCGGAGACGGCGTCGACCCACTCGGGGTCGGTCCGCTTGTAGTACTGCCGGACGACCTCCTTCGAGACCTCCTGGCCGTCGTAGGAGAAGCGGTTCTCGTCGAAGGTACCGACGACGTCGGCGACTTTGATGGTGCCGTCGTGATACAGACACTCGATTTTGCCGTCCTCGTGGACGAACCCGCGTTCGGCGGCGCGTTCGTTCAGGACTTCGTTCACCGCGAGCGCGAGGTCTTCGAGGTCGTCGAGGGCGGCGACGCCGGCGATCCGGTCGGCCTCCGGCCGCGAGAGGTAGCGATCCTGTTCTTCGTACTTCGTCGAGAACTCGACGACTGGCTCCGGCAGGTCGACCGCCTCGTCGGGCCACGACGCGAGGTCGAGGCCGTATTCGGCGGGCGTTCCCCGAGACCGGAGGCTCGATCCCGCGGGAACGGTGTTGCGGAAGACGATCTCTAGGGGGATCAGGTAGTTCTCGCCGGCGGCATCGTGGTAGGCGTCGTAGTCGTACTCGTCGTCGCCGAGATAGGGGAGGTCCGGCACCTGCGTGAGTTCGATCGCCATCTCGGTCGGCGGTTCCTCGCACGCTTCGAGGGCGACGGGGTCGTCGCCGGCCGACGCGTCCGCGGGATAGACGCCCGTGTAGTGCGTCGGGACGTCGTGATCGGCCAGGCGCTCGAAGTTGTGTGCGCCCATCGTACACAGCGACGCGCCCTTGTTCGGGACGTGATCGGGCATCTCCCCCCAGTCGAAGACGGAGTACTGGTCGGTGAACACGAACCGTCCGCGCCCGAGGTCGGACGCCGTCGGTTCCGCGTCGACGCGGAACTCCTTGACGCTCGTCATACGCCGAAGTGGCGTCGGCATCGCACAAGAAGGCTTCCACTCCCGTGTGTACTTTCCCCGAATCGTGGTAGGATCTATACACGTCTGTGATATACCACGCCAGTTCCGCTACCACCTCACTTTTTGTCTCGTATTGCGTTGTGAACCGGTATGCGCGAGCCAGCCGCACCGACGGACGAGGGGTCCGACTCCGCTTCCGATTTCGAGTTCGACGTCGTCCCCGACACGGACCAGTCGTTCGAGAACGCGCTGGCGAAGGCCCGCGCGGGCGACCGCCTGACCGTCGACGACGGGATCGAACTGATCACGACCGGTACCGACGCGCCCGGAATCGACCCGATACGGAAAGAGCAGGTCCTCGAGGCCGCCGACCGGCGACGAGCCGAGGTCGTCGGCGACGAGGTCACGTTCGTGGCGAACCTCAACAACAACGTCACGACCGCGTGTAACACCGGCTGTCTGTTCTGCAACTTCAAGAACACCGCCCACCAGTTCGAGGCGGACTACGACGGCGAGCACGCGGGCTTCACCAAACCGCCCGCGGAGTCGCGCGCCGTCGTCGAGGACGCGCTCGATATGGGCATCTACGAGGTGACGTCGGTCTCGGGACTCCACCCGGCGTTCGCACTGAACGAGGAGCACCGCGAGATCCTGGCGACCTACGACGCCCCGGCGAAGGAGGTCGACTACAAGCCGCCGACGGTCTACGAGACCGATCCCGGAACGTACGTCGAGCAGATGCGGGCGATGTCTGTCGGCGGCGTCCACCTCCACTCGATGACGCCCGAGGAGGCCCAGCACGCCCGCCGCGGCACCGACTGGTCCTACGAGGAGGTCTACCGCGAACTGAAAGCAGCGGGCCTCGCCTCCGCGCCCGGCACCGCCGCGGAGATCCTCGTCGAGGAGGTCCGCGATGTCATCTGCCCGGGGAAGATCGGTACCGAAGAGTGGGTCGCCGCGATGGAGGGCGCGGTCGCGGCCGGACTCGACGTCACCTCGACGATGATGTACGGGCACGTCGAGAACGCGGCCCACCGCATCGAACATCTGAAAGTGATCCGCGATCTGCAGGACCGCACCGGCGGCATCACCGAGTTCGTCCCGCTCTCGTTCGTCCACGAGAACACGCCGCTGTACGAGAACGGCGTCGTCGACGGCGGCGCGAGCGACGCCGAAGACGAACTGGTGGTCGCGGTCGCCCGACTGTTCCTCGACAACGTCGAGAACATCCAGTCCTCCTGGGTGAAGTTCGGGAACGCGAAGGCGCTGAAACTGCTCAACTGCGGCGCGAACGACTTTATGGGGACGATCCTCTCGGAGGAGATCACCACCCGCGCCGGCGGGTCCTTCGGCGAGTTCCGCTCGTTCGACGACTACGTCGAGATGATCTCGGCGATCGGTCGTACGCCCGTCGAGCGTTCGACGGACTATCGGACGGTGCGCCGGATCGACATCGACGATCGACCCCACGGGCCACGTCTCGGGCCGCGGGCCGACGGCACGCCGATGCTCGACGGTCAGTCGCCGGCGGGTAGCGATCCCGCCCCCGCCGACGACTGAGAGAGAGTATCACAAGTCCCGATAGAATTCTCGCCGGACGGTACGGCGAGACCCCCCGAACAGTTACGATACTCCCTACGAGCGGCGATTTCACCGGACCCCGCCGGGCGGAGCCTTATTGTCGCTGGCTCCCAACCGTTCGCTGAGATGAAGATCGCACTGATCGGCGTCGGCCAGGCCGGCGGCAAGGTCGCTGACGCGATCTTGGAGTACGAGGCGGCGAGCCGGGCCGATTTCGTCACCGACGCCGTCGCCATCAACTCGGCGACGGCCGATCTGCTCGGCCTCAGTCAAATCCCGGTCGACAACCGCGTCCTCATCGGTCAATCGCGCGTGAAAGGCCACGGCTGCGGGGCCGACAACGAACTCGGCGTGACTGTCGCCCAGGAGGACATCGACGAGATCCGCGGGGCCGTCAACGACCTGCCGATCCACGAGGTCGACGCGTTCTTCGTCGTCGCCGGCTTGGGCGGGGGAACCGGATCGGGCGCCGCGCCGGTCATCGCGCGCGAACTCTCGCGGCTCTACACGGAGCCGACGTACGGACTCGGGGTCCTGCCCGGAAGTGACGAGGGCGGGATCTACACGCTGAACGCCGCGCGGTCGTTCCAGACGTTCGTGCGGGAAGTCGACAATCTGCTCGTCTTCGACAACGACACCTGGCGACGGTCGGGAGAGAGCCTCCACGGCGGCTACGCAGCCATCAATCAAGAGATCGCCCGCCGCCTCGGCGTCCTCCTCACCGCGGGTGAGGTGTCGAACGCGCCGGTCCCGGAGTCGGTCGTCGACGCCTCCGAGGTCATCAACACGCTGGCCGGCGGCGGCGTGACGACCATCGGATACGCCAACTCGGAACTCGAACGGGCGTCTCGGGGGCTGTTCGGCCGGCGCGAGGCCGCCCCCGACGCGACGGACGTCGTCAACCGGATCACGACGACGGTGCGCCGAGCGACGCTCGGAAACCTCACGCTCCCGGCGAACGTCCAGAGCACCGAGCGCGCGCTCGTGGTCGTCAGCGGACCGCCGAAGTACCTCAACCGAAAGGGCATCGAGGAGGCGCGGCGGTGGCTGGAGGAGGAGACCGGCACGATGGAGGTCCGCGGCGGCGACTACCCGATCCCGGACTCGAACTACGTCGCGGCGCTCGTCGTCTTCGCGGGGGTCACCGACGTCCCGCGGATCAAAGAACTCCAGCAGATCGGTCGCGAGACGCAGCAGAACCTCGAAGCGCGGGCCGCAGAGCGGCCGGAGGCGCTCCGGGATCTCGTCTGGGGTGATGAGGGCGGTCTCGATCCGCTGTTCTGACTGCTTTCGCTGGCGACGCTGGACAGACTCAAGTTCGCTCCGATCCTCCCACCAGTCGATGATGGTCACCACGCACGTGGCGGCCGGGCTCCTCCTCGCCGCGCCCGTGGCCTACGTCGCCCCCGAGTTAGCCGTCCCGGCCGCTGTGGGAGCGGTTCTCGGCGGTATCCTCCCGGACGTGGATCTGTTCGTCGGCGTCCACCGCAAGACGCTGCACTTCCCGGTGTATTACTCCGCCGCCGGCGCTCTCGCTGGTGCCCTTGCAATGGCCGCTCCGTCGGCACTCACGGTCGCCGTCGCGCTGTTCTTCCTCGCGGCGGGTATGCACTCGCTGTCGGATTGGTTCGGCGCGGGCGAGGAACTCCGCCCGTGGGAGCGCACCTCCGACCGCGCCGTCTACCTCCATCCGCGGCGCCGGTGGCTCCGCCCTCGCTACGTCGTCCGCTACGACGGTGCGCCCGAGGATCTCCTCTTGACAGTCGTTCTTGCGGTTCCCGCCGCGGCGACGTTCGACGGCTGGCTCCGGGGGCTGGTCGTCGGCGGCGTCCTTCTCGCGGCGGCGTACACGCTCTTCAGAAAACGGGTTCCGGACTGGCTCGGGGTGTGAAGTCTCCGCACTCGCTCGCGGGCGTTCAGTCGGCCGATCCGCCCGACGGAAGCGGCGAGTCCACCGACAGCGGACCATTTCGCCGTGCGACGCTCCGGTAGCGCTCGCCGTGGACGTCGCCCGCGGTGATCGCCGAGGCGATCGGCTCCGAGAGCCACTGGCCCGCTGCCGGCCGGCCGTCGAAGTCGTCTCTGCGGAGCGACTCCGGGAGGTAGCGGTCGTACACTGGCAGGCGTTCGTACAGCGGGACGCCGGCTTCCGCTGCGATTTCCTCCAGTTCCCGCAGCGCGGGCCAGGCGTAGTCGGGGTTGATGTAGTCTTCCGTGACGGGTGAGACGCCCCCGAGGTCGTCGACGCCGCAGTCGACGAGGTCGCGCGTCGGCGAGAGGTTCGGGGGCACCTGGACTGACACCTCCGCGGGGAGCGCGGCGCGCGCCATCGCGACCACCCGCCGCATCGTGTCGACGGACGGCTGCTCGAAATCCGAGCGCTCGTTCGGGACGACGTTCTGGACGATCACCTCCTGGACGTGATCGTAGCGCTCGTGGAGCCCTCGGATCGCGAGGAGGCTCTCGGCGCGGTCACGCCACGACTCGCCGATGCCGACGAGGAGGCCGGTCGTGAAGGGGACACCGACCTCCCCCGCCGCGCGGATCGTGTTCAGCCGCTGGCCCGGCGTCTTTCGCCGCGTGCCCGAGTGTGCGCGCACGTCCGCGGTCGTCTCTAACATCACTCCCATACTCGCGTTGACCGGCGAGAGGCGCTCGAAGTCGGCTTCGGTCAGATCGCCCGGATTCGAGTGCGGGAGGAGGCCCTCTTCGAGCGCCATCTCACAGCAGTCTCGGAGATACCCGAGGACGTCGTCGTAGCCCCACTCGGCGAGTTGGTCGTGGATCGCTGTGTAGCGTTCGTCCGGTTCGTCACCGAAGGTGAAAAGCGCCTCCGTACAGCCGGCGTCGGCGCCGACGCGCAGTCGCTCGCGGACTTCGTCCGGCGAGAGGAGCGTCGCTTCGCCCGGAACGTCGTAGTAGGTGCAGTACGTGCAGGTGTAGCGACAGGCGGTCGTCAACGGCAGGAAGACGTTCCGCGAGAAGGTGAGTTCCGGCGCGGCCGCGACGTCCGCCGGCGTCACCGACAGCAGTCGGTCGACCGCCGACTCCTCGATCGTCACGTCGACGCCGTACTCCTCGGCCGCGGGGAACATCGTGGTCACGTTTCGCGGTCGGACGTACAAAAACAGTCGCACTCCGGCACGCCGTCGGTGAGGATCACGATCGGTCGACGCCGACTCGCCCGTCGCTGGTGTCGATCTCGAAGCCAGCGTCTTGCAGCCACTCCCGAGCGCGTCCGCGGCCGTGCAACAGCACTTCCGCGAGGTCTGCCGGCTCGTCGACGTCGGTCGCCAGCCGCATCGAGTCGACGGTCTCGACCGCGAGCCCTGCCTCCTCGGCGATGCGGCGGTGGTCCCGATAGGACGCGCCGTGGTAGTCGACCGAGAACGCGGGGTCGCGAACGACGAGCGCGTTCGTCCCGCCGCCGCGCCCCGGTGCGATCGCGACGTCGCCACCGACGGCGAACAGTCGACGGAGCGCCGCCGGCGTCGCGAGTGCGAGATCGGCCATCACGATCGCCACCGCGCTCGTCTCCCCGCCGATCCGATCGAGCGCTCCGTTCACCGCCGCCGTGAGTGGTCTGTCGTCGATGGTCGCCGAAAGAGAATCTACGGGGCCTGCGTGGAATTCTGTTTCGGGCCGATTATCCGTCTCGTCGACCGTCGACGACTCGTCGTCACCATCGTCCACGGTGCGCTCATCGAGGGGCGCCGAGAGGAGCAACTCGGGCTCGTGGCCGGTCTCCCGGACGGCGTCGACGACGTCGTGGAGCATCGCGAGCGAGAACTCGTGGCGCTCGGACCGCGAGAGCGGGGGCGCGAGGCGACTCTTCGGGTTCTGATTCGTGTACGGAACGAGGACGTGCATCGCAGAAACGGAGAGACTCAGCCGAGTTTGTCGTGACCCTGCTGCTGGGAGCGCCAGTACAGGAAGCCGCCGACGAGGAGGCCGATCACGACGAGTCCACCGACGCCGTACAGCGCGTACTGCAGCAGTTGATTGGACTGCTGGGTCTGTTGGGCCTGTTCTTGAGCCTGCTCGGCGAGATCGATCGCGAGCGAGAACTCCTCGCCGTTGTAGGCGTCGATCGCGTTTCCGAGCGACCGTTCGGCCTCTTGGGAGTTCACCTGCTCGACGGCCGCGGACGCCTCGTCGATCGCGTTCCGCGCATCACGGCTCTCTCCGGTGTAGTACGTCGCGTTCCAGCTGTCGATCTCGTTCGTGGAACCGCCCTGACGCGTCTGTTCGAGCCCGATCACGGTGAACGTCTGTGCGGGCTCGTAGGAGTACGACGCGACTTCGGGTACCGTACCGGTCACTTCGACTTCGACCTCGTTCGTCCCGTCGGACGTCGAGATCTCGGCGCCCGAGAAGGACTGCCCGTCGAAGGACTCCTGATCGACTTTCGCGCCGGTCTGGTCGTAGTAGTAGACCGTCCACGTCACGTCGGTCAGGTCCGTCTGCCCGGCGAGCGTCCACGATTCGAGCGAGGGGTTCTGATACAGTTCTGTCAGCGTAGCTGTCGCAGTGACCTGTGTCCCGACCTCAGCGTCGCTGGTGACGTCCGAGTCGCCGACGGAGACGGCTGCTCCGGGGACCGTGGCGACCGAGAGGACGAAGAGACAGGCTAACGCGAGCTTAGAAAAGCGACTCCAGCTCGTCTTCGTCATCGTTTATGAGATTCTCCAGATTGTCTTCGCTCTCCTCTCGGATGTCGTCGATGTTGTCCTGTGCCTCGATGGCGACCTGCTGGAGCTCCTTGATGCGGGGCACGTTCGTCACGCCCGAGAGGAGGATGACGGACGCGACCTTTCCGGAGTCCCTGATGGGGTAGTCGCCGCCGCGAACTTCCATACTACCGGTCTGCTCTTCGATCCACTTGCGACCGCGCTCTATTCCCTTCCGATTGAGGTGCCGCGGGGGACCGGCCATCACGAGCAGCGCGCGTTCGGTGCCTTCGATCTCACAGGGGAGCGTCAGACGGCCGAGCGCGGCTTTTCGCACGAGCGAGGTGATTCGATTCGTCGTGTGTGCGGTGTCGAGTTCCGTCTCCTCGTTGCCGCCGGTGATTCGGGAGAGCAGCCCGCTGCTCGAAGACTCGTTTTCGACCGTCTCGGAGGCGTAGCCGACCGTCGAGACGCCGCCGCCGGCCAGCGTGTTGATGATCTCGGAGGAGTCGACGACGCTCTCGGCGACTTCGCTGCCCTGGCCGACCTCGCCGGCCCCGAAGAGGACGCCGAAGCGGGTGACGATCTCCTCGTTGATCTCGTCGTAGCCGCCCTGGACGGACTCGCCGGTCTTCCGCCAGGCGTCGTTGTCGAAGACGAGCAGGTTGTCGACTTCCCGCACGAACGTCTGGAACGACCGCGCGGCGTTCAGCGTGTAGATCCCGCCCTCGTCGCTTCCGGGTAGGATCCCCAATCCGTAGACGGGTTCAGTGTAGATTCGCTGGAGATGTTTCGCGAGAACGGGCGAGCCGCCGCTGCCGGTACCGCCGCCGAGACCGGCGACGACCAGGAACGCGTCGACCTCGTGGACCGGGATGCTGTCGATCGCCCCTTGGACTTCGTCGATGTCTTCCTCGGCGACTTCCGCGCCGAGTTCGTTGTCGGCGCCGACGCCGTGGCCTTTCACGCGCGATTGACCGATGAGGACCCGCTGGTCCTTCGGGATGTGTTCTAATCCCATCAGGTCGGCCTTCGCCGTGTTGACCGCGACTGCCGCGCGGACGATATTCGAGTTGTGGCGCTTATCGTACTCGACGAATTTGTCGACGATCTTTCCCCCGGCCTGCCCGAAACCGATCATTGCGAGCTTCATTTATCGGGTCCCCTCGCCATTGGGTGTATCCCAGTGCAAACGCGGACATAAACCTTGTGATGGTGTGAAACGGGCAGAACGAGAGACGTACCACCGAAACCGCAGTACTGCGAGCGGGTGTTAATGAGTCATTAGACCTCTGTACCCGTGAGGTCAGGACCTATTTCTCAGGATTTAAATTCAGCGCCGTGAGTCAACAGCGGCGACAACGCGTCGGTCTCACCCGGAACTCGCCGCAGTGGCAGCGGTCCCGGCGTCGCCCGCGCGCCCGTTCAGGTACGCCTCCAACGTGGTGAGTTCCCCGGTCCCGACACCGAAGGCGTCGACGTCGTTGTCGTCGGTGACGTTGTCGAACTGCAGCGAGCGGAACTGGTCTTTGCCCATCGGGAAGCCGGGGATGGCGCCGCCGATCGTGAGCCCCACCTTCGCGAGCCCCATCGGAACCGGCACGACCGTCGTCGACCGGCCGTCGGACTTGTGGATCATCCGCGCGATCTCCGCGAGCGTGAGTTTGTCCGGGCCGCCGATCTCGTAGGTCTTTCCGACGTGCTCGTCGGACCCGATGGCGTCGGCCAGCATCGGCACGAGGTCGCCCACCCAGATGGGCTGGAACCGCGTCTTGCCGCCGCCCGGGAGCGCGCTGAGGTACGGCGGCGCGAGCAGTTTCGTGAACGAGATGAACTCGCCACCCTCGCCGAAGACGACCGAGGGACGGAAGATCGTGTAGTCGAGGACGGACTCGGTGACGATCTCTTCGGCCTCGCCCTTCGATCGGATGTACGCCGTCGGGCCGTCGGGATCGGCACCGAGCGCACTCATCTGTACGAGCCGAACGTCGTGTTTCTCGGCCGCGCGGACGACGTGTTCGGTGCCCTGCCTGTGGATCCGGTCGTGCATCTTGTCGCCGCCGCTCGGCTTGAACAGCGGCGAGAGCGCGACGAGGTTGTAGACTGCGTCTTTCCCCTCGAAGGCGCCCTTGATGGAACCGTAGTCGGTGACGTTTCCCATCACTTTGTTGACGCCCTTCGGAAGGTCCTGGCCGCTGGGGCTTCGCGAGAGTGCGGTTACTTCGTGCCCCCGGCCCTTCAGCTCCCGGCAGAGGGTGCTTCCGATGAATCCGCTCCCGCCGACGACGAGTACTTTCATACCCGTGATATCTCTCCGTGTCGACGTAAAGCTAACTGCCGTTTCCGTCGACGCACGGGTGCCTCGACGGCGCGTCGCAGCGACTCGGTGGGATTTTACTCCCCGATCCGCCATCTCGAACTATGCTCCTCACGCTGGAGGGACTGGACGGGAGCGGGAAGACCACCGCCTGGCAGGCCCTCAGAGACGACTACCCCGACGCGGTGTTCACCCGCGAACCGACCGATTCCTGGTACGGCGACGCCGTCACCCGCTCGATGCACGACGACGACGCCGACCCGCTGGCCGAGCTGTTCCTGTTTACCGCCGATCACGCGGACCATCTCTCTCGGGTCGTGCGCCCGGCGCTCACGGACGGGACGCTCGTCGTCTCCGATCGTTACACCGACTCGCGGTTCGCGTATCAAGCGGCGTCGCTCGCGGAATCGTATCTCGCCGGCGGTCGGGACCCGTTGACGTACATCCGGGAGATTCACGACGTCTTCACCCATCCGCCGGACGCGACGATCTATCTCGACGTCGACCCCGAGACGGCCGCCGAGCGGGCGGGCGCGACGAACAAGTTCGAACACGCGGAGTACCTCGAACGAGTCAGTCAGAACTACGAGCGACTCATCGAAAGTGACCCCGAGCGGTTCGTCCGCGTCGACGCGACCCAGCCGCTCTCGGCCGTGATCGACGCCGTCGAAGAACACGTCGAGCGGCTGGTCGCAGACCGATAGCTGTCCGAGGCCAAGCGCGCCGTGGTTGCGTTATCGGCTCACTGTCGGTCCGGGAGGTCGTACTCCTCCGGTGCCGGAATGTAGAGCGTGTCGATGGTGAATCCGAGTGCGAGCGGGAGCGCGATGGCCGCGCCGAGAAGCGCCGTCGCACCGAGGTTCAGACCGGCGCCGATCGGGAGGATCCCGAAGAAGACGAGCGTCGTCACGAGCAGCGCGATCGGGATGAGCGCGAACGAGTAGACGACGTATCCCCACTGGGTGTTCAATCGGAGGCGGAAGAAACGGGTCAGCACGGCTGCCAGCAGCGTGTGCACCACGAGCACCGCCCCGAACAGCACGAGTCCGACGGCCGAGACCATACCCGGAGTAGGGGCGCCGAGGACTTTACGCGTTCGGCTCCGTGGCGTTCGCCCCGCCCGAGCGACTGCGCCTCACTACCGACGCGTCGTTTGCGGCGATTCCGGCGTTTGCGACGTTTTCCCGTCCGCGGCAGTCTTCCCCGCCTGCGGCGGCTACTCGTCCATCGAGATGTACGTCTTGGTGTCGGTGACGCCCTCGAACCCCTGAATTTCGGTCGAGGACGCGCTCAGGACTTCGTACACCTCGGGGGCGTCCACCTCGGCGATGATGTCGTACGCGCCCGCGACGATGTGCGCCTCGGTCACGTTCGCCAGTTCCCGGATGGAGTCGATGAGTCGTTCTGACTCCCCGGCGCCGGTCTTCACCATAATGAACGCGTGAACCATACCATCACGGTACGTGATACCATCTCATAGCATTTGTGCCGCGAGTGGCGTCCCACGCTGACTCGATCGGACGGGGCGAAACGAGGTCGGACCGGCGAATCGTACAGGGACGTTCCGGAGAAACATTATTCACGCCCGCCGGCGTACCCCATTCGTATGCGGTTCGTTATCATTGGTGCAGGTCGCGTGGGACTCCGGACCGCCCGGGTTCTCAGAGACGAAGGGCACCAGATCACGCTCGTCGAACAGAACCGCGATCGGGTCGAGCGCGCCCGCGAAGACGGCTTCGAGGTCGTCGAAGGCGACGGCTCCCGCGAGGAAGTCCTCATCGAGGCCGGCATCGAAGACGCCGACGGCCTCGGGGCGCTCACGGCCGACCTCAACGTGAACTTCGCGGCGTGCTCGATCGCGAAGTACCACCACACGTGGACGGTGCTCCGCGTCGACGAGGACTACCGCGAAGAGGTCTATCACAAGTACGCCGACGAGGTCGACGAGGTGGTCTATCCCGAACGCCTCGGCGCGCTGGGCGCGAAGAACGCACTACTCGGTGGCTCGGTGCGCGCGATCGCTGACATCGCGCAGAACCTCCAGGTGGTCCTGATGACCGTCACCGAGGAGTCGCCGATGCGTGGGTACACGATCGAGGAGGTCGCACTCCCGGCGAACGCCCGGATCTTGGCGTTCGGCAAGGCCGACAAGCCGATGGGGCTCCCGCTGTCTGACGACTCGCTGGAAGTCGGTGATCGGCTTGCCGTCCTCGCTGACTTCGACGTGCTCGAAGAGGCCAGACAGCTCATCGTCGGAGAGAAACTCGCGCCCGAGGGGGGTGCAGTCTGATGGTCACCGCCTACGTGATGGTCAAAGCCTCGACGGGCGACGTCGATCGGCTAAAATCGGCGATGTCGTCGGTCGACGACGCGGTCGAGAGCGTTAGCGTCGTCGCCGGCGACATCGACTACATCGTGAAAGTCCGCGTAGAGAGCCCCGGCGACGTCAAAGACATCGCGACGTCGATCCACGAGATGGCCGGTATCGAACACACCCAGACGTACATCGCGATGGACTGACCGCTCGAACCGTCGTCTCGGAACTACAGCGGTGTCCCGCCCTTCGTCCCGCCGCCCGTGCTTGCCGCCCGTTGGATGAGATGCGTCACTGGCTCCGTGTAGTCGTAGCCGGGGATGATCCCCTCGACGTAGGTTCCTTCGACGTACTCGACGGCGGCGACCGCGTCGGCCGCAGCGCGGTTGGCGTCGAGGTCGGTGAGTTCGACGTTCAGGACCGCGTGTTCGCCGTCCCGTTCGACCGTGACGTCGGGGTCGTCGGTGCCGCGGAACGCCCCGTCGACGTCTTCGAGCCGAAGCGCGAGCGTGTCGAACCAGCCGTCTTCGACGACCGGAGCGACGTGGTCTTCGGTGACGGCATCGAGCATCGGCACGCGAACGGTGATGGCGAAGACGGCTGCGCCGCCGTCGCTATCGATCACGACCTCGCCGTCGAAGGCGGTCGTCGTTACTGCGTAGCGTCCGTCGTCGAGTCGTTCGAAGGAATCGTGTTGCTCCGCGGCGCGCCGGGCGCGCGCGACGGCGTCGCTCTCACTCATTGTCTTATGAAGGACCTGTAGCGACAAAAACGTCTCGCGCCGGGTGCTATATTTGTCAACGTGAGTGAAACGGTTTCCGGGTGCGGCACGCTTAAGTGGCTTCCACCCTTCCCGCCAAGTGACGCTTCGTCTGGAGGGCCGAAGCGTCAGCGGGGACCAATTCAGGGCGGCAGCGGCCGTCCGGGCTGTTCCCGGACGGCTGCTACCTTTTCCGCGACGTCGACTCCCGAGAGACGTCGCTGTCGGTCGCTCGGCGCTGTCTCCACGGTGTCTGGGTCGCGTCACCGATTCGAGCGATTGAAGTACTCACCCGGTCAGTTATCCCGTATGCAGGACCAAGGACGTTCGAAGCGGAAGCGGACCGGCGGTCGACGCCGACGCTCGCACAAGAAGACGCGCCACCAACTCGGCCGTCAGCCAACCGAAACGACCGTCGGCGAGCCACGATTCCAGGTCGTCGACGCACGCGGCCAGAACAAGAAGGTCCGCGCCCTCTCGGCGAACGTTGCGCAGGTCGCGATCGACGGCGAAGTCGAGGAAGCGACCATCGAAAACGTGGTCGAGAATCCCGCGAACGTCAACTACGTTCGACGGAACATCATCACGAAGGGCGCGATCATCGAGACGAGCGAGGGCACGGCCCGCGTGACGTCTCGTCCGGGGCAGACCGGTCAGGTCAACGCCGTTCTCGTCGACGAAGAGTAACTCTTCTCGGAACTACGCGTCGATCCTAGGGGGTCGGCGCGGCTTTCTGCAGCGCTGTTTCGGCGATGTTGCCGCCGTAGTCGGCGCTCCGCGACACGGAGTCGACGATCAGCCCGAGCAGTTGCGCGCGTGCGGGATCAAGGTCACGCAGGAGTTCGTCGATCTTGCGAGCGCGCTCGTCGATGGCCTGGACCGACTCGCGGGCGTCGTTGGCCAGCCGGGTCGCCTCGTCGCTGTCGTCTGTGAGCAGCGCGTCCATTCCGTCGTCGACGATCTCGCGAGACTCCTCGTGGAGTTCGTAGAGCGCGTCGATGACCTCGTCGGGAACTGGCTTCTCGAACTCTAAGGTGAGGTGTGCGATCTTCGTCGCGTGGTCGGCGATGCGTTCGAGCTGTCGCGCCGCGGACTGGTAGTCGAAACAGACCTCACGGGGGAGTCCGAGTTCCTCGGCGGCCTTCGGCGTCCGGAGCGTCGCCCGGAAGATCCGGGAGACGACCATCCACAGGCGGTCGACGTCGTCGTCGCGCTGGATGACGTCGCGGGCCATATCCGTATCGAGTTCCGCGAGCGCGTCGATAGCGTCCGCGAGCATCGACAGCGAGATGAGCCGCATCCGCCTGACGGCGGTGTGGATCGACAGTTCGGCGGAGTCCAGCAGGTCGCGGATGACGACCTTATCGCGCGTCTCTTCGAGGACTTCGAGGCCGACGAGACTCTGGGTCGCCTCCCGGATCGTCCGTCGCTGATCGGTCGTGATCCGCGAACTCTCGAGCGAGATGATGTCGAAGCCACTGACGTACATCGTCATCACCGCGCGCGTGAGTTCGTCGCCTTCGAGGTCGGTTACGTCGAGCGCGCCCTCGGTTCGTTCCTCACCGTTCGTCGGTGCCAAGAATAGCGAATCACCCTCGGGGTAAAATTCGACGACGCTTCCGGCCGAGACGTCGTTTTCAGTCGCCCACTCTTTCGGGATTGAAACGGTGAACGTCGACCCCCCGGTGACCTGCACCTTCCGCGTTTCGACCATATCTGGCCGTTGTGAACCCCATAGTATAAACTTGACCATTACTATATATAGAATCGACGAGAACACCGGATTGTGTGATCTCCTCTCACGACTAGATTTCCCACGACTACACTTGTCGATCAAAACTATATTCGCTGCATAATCTGCCATAAATTGGTTAATGACGCAGTATAGTTTTAAAAATATATTTTATTGAGGTTAGATGGCGGGATATTAACAATATTTTGGCGCCACTTTGCCCGAACAGTCGCTCTCAAAGTCCCGAAAACAGCAGTTTCAGACTCGACCATAGAGTACATACTGGTATTTTTTCTATATAGCTGTATTAGTAGTCGTTTTATCCTGCCTACGGATACGGAGTGATAATGACGCGCCAATCCAAGCGCAGTAGTGTTTCACGTCGCAAGTTCCTTCTCGCGTCCGGCGGGCTCGGCGTCGCCGGCCTCGCTGGCTGCACACAGCAGAACACGGGCGGCGACTCCACTGCGGAACCGACGTCGGGTGGCGACGAGTCCGGCTCGGATGGAACCGACAGCGGGTCACAGTCGCTCGCGGGCGACATCGCGATCGCCGGTTCCTCGACGGTCTTCCCGCTCGCGACGGCGATGGCGCAGCGCTTCCAGGAGACCCACAGCGACGTCAACATCAGTCTCCAGTCGACGGGCTCCGGTGGCGGCTTCGCGAACTACTTCTGTACGGGACAGACGGACTTCAACAACGCGTCGCGGCCGATTCAGCCCGAGGAAGAAGATCAGTGCGCCGGGAGCGATGTCGAACCCGTCGAGCTCAAGGTCGCGACCGACGCCCTGACGGTCATTGTCAACAACGACAACGATTGGATCGGCGAGGGGCTCACCGTCGAAGAACTGAAGCAGATCTGGTCGGCCGACACCTCGCCGGAGATGTGGTCTGATATCAACTCCGAGTGGCCCGACGAGCCGCTCGAACTGTACGGCCCCTCCGACGCCTCGGGTACCTACGACTACTTCCACGAGGCGATCCTCGGCGAAGAGACCAGCCACCGACAGGACTACTCGCCGACCGAGCAGGACCGCACCATCATTCAGGGCGTCACCGGCTCGAAGTACGCGATGGGCTACCTCGGATTCGCCTACTACAGCGAGAATCAGGACTCCGTGCAGGCGGTTCCGGTCAAAGACGGCGAGGGCGATTACGTCGAGCCGTCTCTGGAAACGGCGCTCTCGGGTGACTACACGCCGCTGTCGCGGCCGCTTTTCACCTACCCGAAGGTCTCGGCGCTGCAGGAAGCTCACATCGAGGCGTTCACGCGCTTCTGGATGGAAAACGCGACGAGCCGCGAAATCGTCGCCGAGGAAGTCGGGTACGTCCCGCTCAGCGAGGACGAACAGCAGACGATGCTGGCCCGAATCGACGACGCCGTCGACGGATCGAACTAGACAACGCGTGCCGCGCTCGTACGTCTAACGAAGCGCTTTTTCATCCCACAATAATCTGAATACACAATGAGCACAGACGAGTTGGAAACCGACCTCACGCGGCAGACGGAGAACTCCCCCCGAGAACTCCTGACGCGGACGTTCTTTTTCTTGTGCGCGGCGTTGTCCATCGTGACGACGATCAGCATCGTCGTGCTGCTCGTGACAGAGGCGGCGAAGTTCTTCACGATCACTGCCCCGCTGATGGGCGTGACCGGGGAGACGGCGTCGCTCGTCGACTTTCTCACCGGCACGACCTGGCAGATCAACAGCGGCGAGTTCGGCGTCCTCGCTTTGGTTTCGGCGACGCTGATGATCACGATCGGCTCGGCGGTCATCGCAATTCCGCTCGGCGTCGCGACGGCGATCTACCTCAGCGAGTACGCCAGCCAGCGGGCTCGCTCGGTGCTTAAACCCGCACTCGAGATTCTCGCCGGCGTGCCGACCGTCGTCTACGGTTTCTTCGCACTCATCTACATCACCCCGGCGCTCGCCACCGTGATCCCGCAGATCGGGACGTTCAATATGCTCTCGGCGAGCATCGTCGTCGGGATTATGATCATCCCGATGGTCGCCTCCATCAGCGAGGACGCGATGTCGGCCGTCCCCGACGACCTCCGGCAGGCCGGGTACGGGATGGGCGCAACGAAGTTCGACGTCGCGACCGGCATCGTCGTCCCCGCGGCGCTCTCGGGCATCTTCTCGTCGTTCATCCTCGCGCTCTCGCGCGCCATCGGCGAGACGATGGCCGTCACGATCGCCGCCGGGTCGCGCGCGCAGTTCCTGAACCCCGTCAACCCCGCGTCGTTCCTCGAAGGATCGCTCCCGATGACGGCCGCGATGGTCCAACTGCTCCTCGGCGACATCACCGGGGGCGGGCTGGCGTATCGCAGCCTCTTCGCGATCGGTCTCGTCCTCTTCGTCATCACGCTCGTTATGAACGTCATCAGCGACTTCGTCGCACAGCGGTACCGGGAGGAGTACTGAAATGGCCGCCGAAACCGAACACGGCGAAATCGAAGGGTTCGGACAGGTCAGCCGAACCGTCGGTACGGTCTTCAGATACCTGCTGCTCGCGGCGACGATGTTCGGCATCGTCACGCTGGCGGTACTCCTCGTGTACGTCGCCAACGACGCGATCCGGCCGCTCACTGCGGACCCCGGCTGGTATCTCACCTACTTCCTCACGCTCGTCGTACCGACGCTTTTGGTCGGCGCGTACGTCCGCAAGCGGGACCACGCGGCGTTCTCGTTCGGCGTCTTCCTCGTCGGACTGCTCGTGGTCTCGCTGATGTTTAGCGGGGGCGTCGGGCTCCTCGTCGTCGACGTGGTCCCACCGCTGGTCGCGCTCTCGTTCGCGATCGGACTCGTGATTCCCGCCGCGGTCGCGGTCGTGCTCACCCGGAACTCCCATCGGATCTCGTTCACGACGCGGCTCGCCGCGACCTCGCTCGCCTTCTATCTCTCGCTTTTCGGTCTCCCGGGACCGATCGGTGACGCCGCGGGCCTCCCGCCGGTCGTCCCGAGTTTCGTCCAGATCATCCAGTCAATCCCCGTGATTCCGGTCGACTGGATGATGGTCGCGGCCGTCGTCGGCGGGGGCTCCGCTGCCGCGGTCGGCGCGTACGTCGCCGGCGTCCGCGACGCTCGCTCGGGGCTGTACGCTGGCCTCGCCGCGTTCGCTGTGAGCGTCGCGAGCGCAGTCGTCGGGCCGTTCGTCGGCATCGACCCGGTCCCCGCCGTCGTCGTAGCCGCCGTCGCGCTCGTGCCGACGGCAGCGTACGCCTGGCGGGGTGCGTTCGGTGAGAACGGCACGCCCGCCGGGCTGGGATTCGCCGCGACGGTCGTCGTCGGCGCGCTCGTGGGTGCCGCGGCGGTCGAAGCGTTCGGCTTCGCCGGCCCCCAGTCGTGGGTCGACTGGCAGTTCCTGACGAGTTCCCACAGCGGCTCGGCGGTTGACGCAGGGCTGTACCCGGCGATCGGCGGCTCGATCCTCCTGATGTCGACGGTCGCGGCGCTGTCGTTCCCGCTCGGTGTGGGTGCGGCCGTCTATCTCGAAGAATACGCCCCCGACAACGCGCTCACGCGCTTCGTCGACGTCAACATCTCGAACCTCGCGGGCGTTCCCTCCGTCGTCTACGGCCTGCTCGGGCTCGGCGTCTTCGTGACGTACCTCGGGCGGTCCGCGGGGACGGTCCTCGTCGGCGGCGCGACGCTCGCGCTCTTGATTCTCCCTATCGTCATCATCTCCTCGCGAGAGGCGATCCGATCCGTCCCGTCGGACCTTCGGCAGGCCTCCTACGGGATGGGCGCGACGCGCTGGCAGACCGTTCGCAACGTCGTCCTGCCCGAGGCGTTCCCCGGCATCCTGACCGGGACGATCCTCGCGCTGGGTCGTGCGATCGGCGAGACGGCACCGCTCATTATGATCGGTGCGCCGAACGTCGTCTTCAGCCTCCCGACCGCGCTCAACTCGAAGGTGAGCGCGATGCCGCTGCAGGTGTATGCGTGGTCGAGCCTCTTCGCCAGCGAGGACTTCTACACGAAGGCCGTCCCCGCCGGCGTGGTCGTGCTGCTCGCGGTGCTCCTCGCGATGAATTCGGTCGCGATCGTGCTTCGGAACAAGTTTGAGCGAACAGGGTGAATTTCAGCCAATGAGTCAACAGAATACGAACGAATCAGACGCGCGCGCGGATAGCTCGCCCGACCCGACGGACGACGAGATGCTCATCCAGACCGACGTCAGCGGAAGCGTCTCCTCGTCTGACGGGCCGAGCCGTCGAGAGACCGTCGTCAGCGCGGAGGGCATCGACGTCTGGTACGGCGACAATCAGGCGCTACAGGACATCACGATGGACATCCCCGAGAAGAGTGTGACCGCGATGGTCGGCCCCTCGGGGTGTGGGAAGTCGACGTTCCTCCGGTGTATCAACCGGATGAACGACCTCATCGACAGCGCCCGCGTGGAGGGCGACCTCTACCTCCGCGGGAAGAACGTCTACGACGACGACGTCGACCCCGTGGCGCTCCGCCGCCGCGTCGGGATGGTGTTCCAGAAGCCGAACCCCTTCCCGAAGAGCATCTACGAAAACGTCACCTACGGGCTGAAGATCCAGGACAAAGGCGGCGACTACGACGAGATCGTCGAGGAGTCGCTCAAGCGCGCCGCACTCTGGGACGAGGTGAAAGACCAACTCGACGAGTCCGGTCTGGATCTCTCGGGCGGCCAACAGCAGCGTCTCTGCATCGCTCGCGCCATCGCGCCCGACCCGGAAGTCCTCCTGATGGACGAACCCGCGTCCGCGCTCGACCCGGTCGCGACCTCCCAGATCGAGGATCTGATCGAGGAACTCGCGCAGGACTACACGGTCGTCATCGTGACGCACAATATGCAGCAGGCCGCTCGCATCTCGGATCAGACCGCCGTCTTCCTGACTGGCGGTGAACTCGTCGAGTTCGACGACACCCAGAAGATCTTCGAGAATCCCGAGAGCCAGCGGGTCGAAGACTACATCACGGGCAAGTTCGGGTAACGCCCGTCGATTCTGTCTCTCTCCCTTTCGCCGCTCTGCGTTTCGCCGCTTTCTGTTCTCGCTGTGCCTCTCCTTCGCGACACTCTTATACTGCAGTCCTGTGTGCCGACAGGTATGCCCCGACAAGAGTACCAGGAGTCGCTCTCGAATCTCCGAGACGACGTTCTGTATATGAGCGAGGTCGTCGCCGAACGGTTGCGACTCGGCCTCGACGCGCTCGAACAGAAAAACGCGGCCACCGCCAAGGAAGTCGTCGACGGCGACGACGAGGTGAACCAAATGTACCTCGACCTCGAAGGCCAGTGCGTAGATCTGATCGCGCTTCAGCAGCCCGTGGCCTCCGATCTGCGGTTCATCGCCGCGTCGTTCAAGATCATCACCGATCTCGAACGCATCGGCGACCTCGCGGTGAACCTCGCACAGTACGCGATGGACGCCGACCGGGACGTCTTCCCCGAGGTCGACGTCCAACAGATCGGCGTCGAGACGCTGGAAATGCTCGAATCCGCGATGGCTGCCTACGCCGACGAGGATCCAGAAGCGTGTTACGAGGTCGCCGGCCGCGACGACGACCTCGACGCGATGTGTGAGGCCGCCAGTTCCATCGTCGTCCGTGACCTCATCGAGCAGGATCCCTTCGGCGACGGGAGCGAGGACGCCGAAGCCTATCTCCAGGACATCTCGCGACTGCTCTTGACGGTCCGCGACCTCGAACGCGTCGGCGACCACGCGGTCAACATCGCCGCGCGGACGCTGTATATGATCGAAGACGACGCCGAACTGCTGTACTGACTCGCGGACTCGATCCTCTCTCTCAGAAGATATTCGCCTGCCGGTAGACGCTGATCCCCTCGGCGGTGAGTTCGTATGGCTTCGTCTCCCGGGAGTGATTCGCGTCTCTGATCTTCTGGATCTCGATCGCCAACCGCGTCTCGCGGAAGTCGCTCGGCCGCACGTACTGCAGCACGAACACGGCGTCTGCGAGGTACTCGACGATTCCGAACCGCGAGGTGTAGGGGTTGTCGTCGCTCGCCTCGGAGGTCAGAAGCGTCGTGATGCCGGCGCTCTTCAGCGCCCGCGTGAAGCCGAAGACCTGGCTGCGTCGCTTCTGCGCGCTCTCGTACATCATCTCTAGCAGCGAGACGGAGTCGAGCACCAGTCGATCTGCACCGAACTCTTTGATCAGTTCCGGGAGGTCGTTCTGGATGCTGTCGAGGCTGTTCGCCATCTCGATCGGGTCGATGTCGACGATGGCGAGGCGGTCTTCCTCGACGTAGCGCTCGAACTCCCAGCCCTTCTCGCGCGCGGTCGCGAGGATTCGCTCGTGGCTCTCTTCGAGTGCGATGTAGACCGCGTCCTCGCCGTTTTCGAGCCCGTGGTTCAGAAACTGCAGGCCGAACGTGGTCTTACCCGTCCCGGCGGACCCGACGGCCACCATCAGCGACCGGCGCGGGACGCCGCCGAGGATCATCTGGTCGAGTCCTCCGATCCCGATGTCCAGCCGCTCGAGGTCGGAATCGAAGGACTCCTCGTCGAAATCGTCGGTGTCGTCCTCGAAGTTCGCGAAGCCGAAGTCGTCGCCGTCGCCTGCGCCGGCGTCCGCGGGGCCGAACGGACTCTCCGACCCACCTTCGTCGGGCGGGTTCGATTCCGAAGCCCCGCCCATCGCTGCGCCGGCTCCAGTCCCCGGGTCGGGGGCGTTTTCGAGCGCCGAGGCGAAGTCCTCCTCGAACGGGCTGTCGCCCGCGCTCTCGTCGCTCGTCGCTCCGGGCTCGCTACCGGCGGGGTCGCTACTTTCGTCGGATCCCCCGGAGTCGGCCTCTGTGGAGGCCGCCTGTTCTCCGAGTTGCTGGTCAGTCTCTCCGTCGCTTCGCGCGTCCTCAGTCTCGCGAGCGGCGGCTTGGGATTCACCTTGGCTTCCGCTTTCACCTTGGCTTCCGCTTTCACCTTGGCTTCCGCTTTCACCTTGGCTTCCGCTTCCGCTTTCGCCTCCGCTTTGCCCCCCGCTCTCGCCTTCGGTCTCGTCGACCGGCGGCTCACCGCGCGGTTCGGCGGTCGTTGGCTCCCGCTCCACCGCTACGTCGCCGTCGCGTTCGTCGTCCTCACGGCCGTCCTCGTCGGCGTCTTCGCTCTCGTCGTCCTCCCGAAGCGCGCGCTCGAACCAATCGTCGTCGTCACTCATAGCCGTCACCCGCCCCCTCGCTCGGGTCAGGCTGCGACGCTCGACTCCGACGCCCCACGTGGTGGCCGCTGTGTTCCATCGCCGTCGTCGAAACGAGAGGACCGGCGCCGGTATCAATGTTGCCCGTGTGCGCCGGTGGCAGTGACCGCTCGCGAGCGATGACCGACGCGTGACGGAGCCCTTTTTTGACGTCGCGTCGAACCTGGCGACGGAGATGAAGGTGGCCATCGTCGCGCAATGGGGTAACGACCGGACGGCCCGCCTGGCCGGCGACCTCAGGGAGCGACTCGTCTCGGCAGACGTCACGGTGTGGCTCGATGCGGCGACGGCCGACGAACTCGACGTGCCAGGGCGGCCGATCGAGGCGTTCGACGCGGCCGACCTCGTGGTGAGTATCGGCGGCGACGGGACGTTCCTCTTTGCGGCCCACGGCGCACGCACGACCCCGATTCTCGGCGTCAACCTCGGCGAGGTCGGCTTCCTCAACGCCGTCAACCCCGACGACGCCGTCGAGGCTGTGATGGAGGAGGTGCGAGACTTCCGGGAGGCGGGCGAACTGCCGACGCGGTCGATGCCGCGGCTCGCAGCCAGCGGCGAGGACTGGCAACTCCCCTCGGCGGTCAACGAAGTCGTCGTTCAGGGCGCTCGCCGCGGCCACGGCGGCGGCGCGTCGATCGAGGTGCGCGTCGACGGCTCGCGCTACGCCACCGGACACGCAGACGGGGTCCTCATCGCGACGCCGACCGGCAGCACCGCGTACAATCTCAGCGAGGATGGACCGCTGATCCACCCGGGCGTCTCGGGGTTCGTCGTCACCGAGATGGCTGGCGCGCAGGGGATGCCGCCGCTCGTCGTCGACCGCGACGCCACGGTCTCGGTTACCGTCGAGGGGACCGAGAACGCCGTCGTCGTCGTCGACGGCCGCATCCGCGAACACGTCGAACCGCCCGCCGACGTCACCGTCGAGATCGCCGACGATCCCGTTCGGATGGCTGGCCCGGCATCGGACTTCTTCGAGGCGCTCAAGAAGTTGGAGTAATGGGTTCGCCGCGTACAGCCGCCAACGTTTCGTCGGAGGCCAGCAATATAGCAATCCCCATTAACCCCGAACCCGAAGCGCTCGAATATGACTCAGTCGTACGTGATCATCGGCGACGGTGTCGCCGGCAGTTCCGCCGCCGAGACCCTCCGCGAGGAGCAACCCGACGCCGAGATCACCGTCATCACGGACGAGGGCGAGGCCCTGTACAATCGGATCTTGATCAAGGAGTTCGCCAAGGGGAAACTCCCCGAAGCGCCGATCTCCATCCACGACGAATCGTGGTACGACGAGCGCGACATCGACCTCCAACTCAACACGCTCGTCGTCGATATCGACGTCGACGGCCACACCGTCGAGACCCACGAGGGCGAGGAGTACGCCTGGGACAAACTGCTGATCGCGACCGGCGGGACGCCGACACAGCTCCCGGTCGACAACTCCGACGCCGACGGCGTCCACCACTTCTGGACGTTCCAGGACGCCCGCGCGATCAAATCCCACATCGAACAGGCCGACAGCTCCGTCATCGTCGGGGCGGGCCTGCTCGGCATCGACCTCGCCGCGATCACGGCCGCCCAGGACGTCGAAGGCAAGTACCTGATGCGCGGTGACTGCTGGTGGCGCTACGCGCTCTCCGAAGAGGGCGCAGAGATCATCCACGACGCGCTGCGAGAGCGCGACGTCGAGCCAGTCTTCCAGTCCGGCGTCGATCACTTCGAGACCGACGACGACGGTCGCGTGACGACCGCCGTCGACCCCAACGGCGACGAGTACGACGCCGACTTCGTCGGCATCGCGATCGGGCTGAACTTCAACACGGAGATCCTGCAGGACACGCCGATCGAGTGCAACGACGGCATCGTCGTCGACGAGTATATGCAGACGAATCACGAGGACGTCTTCGCCGCCGGTGACATCACCGAATTCAACGACCTCATCCTCGGCGAGCGCGCGCAGAACGGCGCGTGGGGCTCCGCGAAAGAGCAGGGAACGATCGCCGCGCAGAATATGGTCGACTACGGCTCCGAGCCCTTCGAGTGGGTCTCCTCGTACTCGATCACCCACTTCGACTTCCCGTTCCTCTCCTTCGGGCACCCGACGCTGGGCGACGACGAGGCCGAAGCGAAGTACTCCGACACCGAGTGGCGGCGCCTGGCGTTCAAAGACGGCCAGATCGTCGGCGGCGTCCTCATCGGCGACCTCTCGCCGCAGTCGAAGTACAAGAAGCTGATGCGCGAACGGCGCGACGTCGCCGATCAGAAAGACGTCCTGATGCAGCAGAACTTCGAGATCGACGAGCTCGACCTCGAAGAGACCCCCGCCGAGTAACGGTAACGGACGGACTCCAGTCGCGTTCTACACGCTCTATTTTCCACTGCTGTCCGCCGTTCTACGCGATTGTCTCGGCCGCGACATCTGCTGGTCGGGATCGTCGGTCTGTCACCTGCCCAAAATCTTTATGATCTATAATGTATATTGGTACCATATGTCACGATCTATTGGCGGTTCGGGGGGTGCGGACGTCGCAACCGTCGTCGTCGAGTGCAGCCCGTCAGACGTCGGTCCGACCGACCGCGTCCGAGACCTCGATCAGCTCACGCCGGCCGCTCGTCGGGAGTTCCTCGACGCGGTGTCCGGATCTGACCGCGCAGTCGACGCTGCCGGACTCGCGACCGGCGACGTCGTCCGGTTCACCGAGTACTACCGCATCATCTGATCTTCGCTCTCGACTGTGGGGGACCGATGCAGTTTTCGGCGGGTAGGCGATAGGGGCAGGTATGAGCGACGAGCCCTCGGGTGGCCCCGGCGGCGACGCCGATATGACGCTGGCGTTCGAGCTAGAGGCACTTCGCGGCCTCGCGGATCCGAACGCCGTGTTCAACGACGCCCGTCAGTGGACCGAGTACGTCGGCGTCGTGAGCGAGAAGCCCACCTACGTCGTCACGAACTTCACGCGGAAGCACCGGGTCCGACAGGACTTCTTCTCGGGGCCGCGAGGCGTTCGCGAGAGCCTCGAAAACGTGAAAGCGCAGTTCGACACCGACCGACACGTCCTGGTCGGAACCACCGACGAGGACGCCGACGTCGCCGAGGCGGCCGGCTGGGAGTACCTCCCGCTCGAACAGGCGGCCGAAGCGGCCGGCTGGCAACTCGCTGGTGACGCCGACGAGGAGCAAGATCCCTTCGAGTCCAGCGGGCGCGACGACTGGCCGTAGGCGGCACTTCCGTCGGGAGACGGAACGCGACGGGATCGCCTCTACCCGACGCGGCGTCGGGAACTTCACTCTCAAACTTCGGCTAACGAAAGCGTTAATCAAACTGCGTCCTTCCCGTGTGACAATGAGTCACCAGCTTCCTGACGTGCAAGCGAGCCAGCCCGACGTAACCGTCGGGTTAAGTCAGGTCGGCGTCACGGGCGTCGACAAACTAGTGAAGATCGCCCGCGACGGCAAACGACCGCTCGTTCTGATGGCGGAGTTCGAGGTGTTCGTCGACCTCCCGAGCGGTCGGAAGGGGATCGATATGAGTCGGAATATGCAGGTCATCGACGAGACGCTCGAAGCGGCCGTCTCGGAACCGGCCTACCGCGTCGAAGATATGTGTGGCGACGCGGCCGAACGTCTCCTCGCGAAGCACGATTACACCTCGACCGCGGAGGTGCGGATGACGGCCGACTACGTCATCCGCGAGGACACGCCGGCGAGCGGTCTCCCGACACAGAGCACGATCACGATCGTCGCCAGCGCGACGGCGACCGACGAGGGCACTCGCGAGGAGATCGGTGCGGAAGTGACGGGGATGACCGTCTGTCCCTGCTCGCAGGGGATGTCGGCCTCTCGCGCCCGCGAGGTTCTGCAGGATCTGCAAGTCGACGACGGAACCATCGAGGAGTTCCTCGACACGGTCCCCCAGCCCGGTCACTCCCAGCGCGGCCACGCGACGCTCACGATCACCGCCGACGGCTCGCCCGACGTCGACCTCCGGGAGATCGCAGAGCTGGCTCGCGACTCGATGTCCGCGCGGATCTACAACCTCGCGAAGCGTCCGGACGAGGACCACATGACGTATCAGGCGCACGCGGACGCGAAGTTCGTCGAAGACTGCGTCCGCTCGATGGCCGAACAGGTCGTCGAGGAGTTCGACCACTTAGACGACGACGCCGTCGTCCATATGAAGCAGTCCAACGACGAGTCGATCCACCAGCACAACGCCCACGCCGAGCGCGAGGTCACGCTCGAACAGCTCCGGGCCGAAGTCGACAACCAGTAGAAACCGACTGGCTGACGTTCGCCCGAACTGTTTGATGCTACTCGCCACCGAGTGACGACAACGCGAGCGGTTCGGCGGCCTCCCATTGCGGGTCGAACATCTCGCGCACGTCAGCCGCGAAGTCGGGATCTTTCAGGTCGATCATCGCGAACGCCTGGGCGGGATCCAGCGGGTTCGGGACCTCGATACAGACTTCCACGTCGTCGATGAGCTCGAACGTCCCGGAGAGTCCAGGGGCCGTTCGGACTTCGAATGCGGGATGATTCGCCAGCCGCTGGGTGTAGCGCTCCCCGACGCTCTCGGGCAGCGATTCGACGAGTTCCGGCGCCATCAGTACGGACACGTCGACCCCGCGGTCCAGCGCAGCCTCCAGTTCCTCGACGACGCGCTTTCCGACCGCACCCAGATCGAACTGTGGGGATACGGCGCCCGCAACGACCACCAGCGAGTCGTCCGCCGCCGCGAGGCGTTCGACGAGGAGTTCGACGGACTCCTCGGTCCCCACCGCAGCCGTCCAGAACTGGCTTTCGACCGGCTCTGCGGTCTCCAGTTCGTCTGTGAGGTTGTCGACGACGCTCTCGTACTGCTCGGCCTTCTCGCGAAGCTCTCGCCGTTTGTTCTCTAAGAGTCGATCGAGCGCCGTGTCGGGTTCGACGGCGACGTACTTCTTCGGTCGGCTCGCCGCCTGACTCCGAACCAGATTGTGCTGTTCGAGGCTGTTCAGAACGTCGTAGATCCGGCCCATCGGCACGTCGCTCGCTCGCGACAACTCTTTGGCGGTTGTCGCTCCCGTCCGGAGTAACGACCGGTACGCGCGCGCTTCGTATTCGGACAACCCGAGGTCCCTCAGACTCGCCATACCTCACTCTCCAAGCCCACGAATAAAAACGAATCGGAGGTTTACACGCCGCGAGCGTTCTCGGAACTACCCCTGTGTGCCGTCGGTGAGCGCCGAAACGGCCCGCATCAACTCCTCGGGCGTGGTCGCCTCGCGCGTTTCTGCGCCCTGGCGGACACTGGCCGTCCCGGCGGAGACGGCCGGGGCGTCCGGAACGACGACCGCCTCGTGGTCGGCCACTCGGAGGGCCGCGCGGTGGAGGTCCGCGCCGGCGGCGTCGCCGACGCCGATCACGAGGTCGGGACGGACGAGTCGGGCGGTCACGGCACCGTAGCCGGCGACCTGGACGCCGATTCGGTCCCACGCGCCAGCGAAGGCGGCGACGGCGTCGTGGGCCGCGTCGGCGTAGCGGTCGCCCTGCCCCGTTTCATCATCGGAACCGGCCGTCTGGTCGAGCAGCGCGGCGAGATCCAATAGCGCGTCTGCCATCTCGACGCCGCCGTCGAGCGGGCGCAGCGGTTCGTCGAGCAGGCCGATGTCCACGTCGGGGCCGTCGCGGAACGCGCCGTCGGATTCCTGGAGTTCCTCGATGGCGACGTCGGCGATGCGGCGCGCCAGTTCGAGCGGACCGTCTTCGGTCGCGAGCGCGTCCGGGCCGAGGACCTGCCGCGCGCGCGTGAAAGCTGCGACGGCGCGCGCCTGATCTTCTAAGAGCAGTTCGGGGACTGCCCCGTCGCTTTCGTCGGCGGATTCGTCGGTCCCTGCGGCCGGATCGAAGTGAGAGACGACGCCGTCGTCGTCGACGAAATCGGCCGCGAGCGCGTCGAGGACGCGTTCGGCGTACTCCCGCGACGTCTCGTCGTCGGTGTAGCCCGCGAGGGTGAGGAACGCGTCCGCAGTCAGGGCGTTGCCACCGGCGAAGGCCGTCAGATCGCGGCGCGGTCCGAATCCGTCGTCGTCACCGTCGCCGTTGGAGTCGTCGTCCGGGGCGACGCTCCCGCCGAAGGCGGTGCCGTTCCAGAGGCGGTCGACGAGGAAGTCCCGTGTCCCGTAGGCGGGATCGAGCAGCGTCTCGTCGCCGGTGTAGAGGTATCCGTTCGCGAAGGCTCGAATGAGGGCGGCGTTCGCGTCGAGCACTTTCTCTCGGTGCGGGTCCGTCCAATCGCGACCCTCGGCGTAGCGGTAGAAGCCGCCAGCGTCGTGGTCGTAGAGCGATTCGCTGACGACGCCGAGCGTCTCGGTGGCCTGCTCGCGCGCCCGCTTCAGCGCGAACTCGATCGTCCGCGGCAGCGGGAACTTCGCGCCGTCGCCCCAGCCGGCGAACCGCGGATCCCACTTCTCGTCGAGTTGGCCGGCGAGGTGCGCTTCGATCCGCTCGTCGATCGCACCGGCAGGCGTCGGATTCCCGGCCAGCGCGCGCGGGGTCCGTCCGGCGTCCTCGCCGCGGTCCGCCCAGACGTCGCGAACGGAGTCGAGTACCTGCCGCATCCCGTCGGGACCGAGGTACGTCGCGCCCGTGATGACCTTCCCCGACGGCGTACAGAAGACCGTCGAGGGAAAGCCGCCCATATTGTATCGCTCGCGGACGCGCGGTCGGCGGTCGACGTCCACGCGGACCGGCACGAAGCCGTCGTTGACGTTGGCGGCGATCCGCGGCTCGGCGTACGTCTCGGCGTCCATCTCGTGACAACTGTCACACCACGTGGCGGTGAGCGCGAGGAGGACGGGGCGGTCGGCCGCGCGAGCCTCCTCGAACGGCGCTGGACCCCACTCGCGCCACTCGACGTGCGTCCGGTCGTCGGTCATACCTGTGCTCCGGCGTGCCGGCGGGTAAGCCCTTCGAGGCGCGTTCACTCGCACCGCCGCGCTCACAACTTCCGCCGCCGAGACGCCGACCCGCGCGACACAAGGGCTATGAACGGCGGTCCCAAACGGTGGCGTATGCAGACGCGCTGGGTCATCGCGCTCCTGTTGGCCATCCCACTCGCCGACACGCTCCTGTTGTTACCGGTCGCCTCGACGATCGGCTTCGTTCCGACGGTGCTTCTCGTGGTCCTCACGGGGCTCCTCGGGATGTTGCTCGTCCGGGCCGAGGGCCGCCACACGCTCTCGAAACTCCAGCGGAAGACCGCGACGGGCGAGCTTCCGACGAACGAACTGCTCGACGGCGGCCTCCTCATCGCCGCGGGGGCGTTCCTCCTGACGCCCGGCATCGTCACCGACGTCCTCGGATTCACGCTCGCGCTGCCGTTCACGCGCTATCCGGTCCGCGGCGTCCTGAAGCGCTACGTGGTCCGGCCGTATCTGGACAAACAGACCGGCGGCTTCGTCTCGGGGAACGTCTGGGTCGGCGGCTTCCCGGGCGACGACGACGTCGTGAATCTCGACCCCGAAGAGTACGGCCGCCCCGGCGACGACAACTCCTGATACTGTCTTCTGCCCGACGGTATGACCACGCGCGTCCCGGTTCTGTCGACTGATTTTGATCCCGCCTTTGTCACGTCTCGCCGTCGCTGATCGGGTGACTGCGTCGCAAGCCGCTACCGAAAGGAAACCCTTAAACTACTCATCGAACAACGAGTAGATGCGCTCGCCTGGGCCAATAGCTCAGTCAGGTTGAGCGCTCGGCTGATAACCGGGAGGTCCACGGTTCAAATCCGTGTTGGCCCACCTTCCACACGGTCGGTCTCCGACCGGCCGTGGTTGGGGCCCCAACTCCCCAGCCACCTAACTTCGTGCGATACTCACACTCGAGAGCGACTCGTGTATCCAAAGCGCGTTCTCTGTGACTCTCTCGTCAGTGGCGTCGACGACGGCCTACAGTAGCGTGTGCAACTGAGCCCGAAGCGGATCGCTCACCGACGGCGACGCTGTTCGTCGCGGTCGCCGGGGTCGGCCCGACCGGGGTCCCGTGACACCTAGTCGTCGTCGGCTGGGAGTTTCTCGATGCGCTCTGTGACGTCGGCGTCGACGCTGACTGTCCCGTCGCTATCGACGGTGACTCGGTGATTCGCGTAGGTGAACGAAATATCGCCGTTCGCCATCGCATCGACGAGTGCCCCGAGTGCGTCCGGATCGATCGACTCGTACAGTGGGGGGAGATCCAACACGTCGCACTCAGATGCCTCCGCAACTGCTTCGACAACACGTTCGGACGTCGTCGGCTCTACGCCGGCCATAGTGCAGCCTGGGGCACATCACATATAAACGTTCGTCAGGAAAATTTTTCACACGAGCATCCGAAGCCGACTGGCCAGAGTCGTCTGCGCATCGGTTTGGGGGCGGAATTGATCTGTCTGCCGAGCGAACAGTACGTATGGGAAAACTCACCAGAGCCGCGCTCGTCGGCGGCGGTGCAGTCCTCGCCGGCTGGATCGCGTGGGGACTGTACGCGACCCGATCGGCCGAGTCAGTCCCGTTCGAACGCGTGCGAACGCTCGACGGCGTCGAAGTACGGCGGTATCCGCAGTTGGTGCTCGCTGAAACGACGGCGTCCGATCAGATCACAGCGTTTCGCCGACTGTTCAGATACATCTCGGGCGCTAACGAAGGCGAAACGTCGATCTCGATGACCGCACCCGTCGAGACGCAGGGGGCGTCCGTCTCGATGACGGCCCCGGTGCGGACAGAACCGACCGGCGACGGCGACGCGGTGCGGATGGTCTTCTACCTGCCGGCGGAGTACGGTCCCGACACTGCGCCGGAACCGACGGCGTCGACAGTGACACTCACCACCGAACCCGAGCGAACCGTCGCCGTGAAACCGTTCTCCTGGTACGCGCCCCGATGGCGGGTCGCACGGCAGGAGCGAGCGCTCCTCGCGGCGCTCGATCGGGCTGGCATCGACCCCGTCGGCGACCCCTCGCTTCTCCGGTACAACGATCCGTGGACACCGCCGTTCATGCGTCGGAACGAGGTCGCCGTGGCGGTCGAAGACGACGAGTGATCCACCGAAATATGAGGAGCAGTCCACCGAAGATGGCCCGACACCTGCCGGCCCGTCGCGTCCCGTCTACGCTGACTGCGGGTACGCCTCGTCGAGCGAGCGCGCCCGGTCCAGTTCTGCCCGGACCTCTCCCCACGGGACGGGCGGGTCGACCGATTCGAGCGTGGCCCGGAAAGCGTCGATCCGGTCGCCGTACTGATCACGCCACGTGGGCCGTGCGGTGGCGGCGAGATCGTCGGCAAGTTCCTGGGCGCGTGCGTCGATCTCGTCGAGTCGGCGTTCGATCGCGTCGACCCACTCGCCGTCGGCGTCGTCCCACGCGTTCAGTTGCCGGTGGTCGTCGAGTTCGGCTCGCACGTCGGCGACGAGCAGTCCCGTCAGTTCGGCGCGCAAGACGGCGTCGACCCACGTCTCGGCGTCAGGGTCGTCTCCCGGCGCGATGGCTTCGAGCGCTTCCGCGACGGCGTCGACGTCCTCTTCGAGGGCGCTCTGTCTCCGCTCGGGCGTCGTGAGCCACGTCTCGAAGTCTTCGATGTCGAGTTGCAGCTCGTCGGCCCGCTGCTGGACGTCCTGTGCCCCCGATGCGACGCGTCGGAGCCCCATAACCGACTCGTAGAGGTCGTCGGGGTCGTCCTCGGGGTTCGAGACGCGCTGAAGCTCGGATCCCAGTTCGCGAACACGCGTGGTGACTTCATCGAGCGTCGTCTCGTAGCGGTCCAAGCGCCCGCGGACGAGATCGAGATCTGCGACGCCCTCGGCGGTATCCCGCGCGTCGTCGAGCGCCATCTCTCCGAGTTCGGTCCGCGTCTCGGCCGTCGCGAGCACCTTCGAGGTGTCCGAGACGGTCTCTTCGATCCCTTCGCGCGTCACCCGGTCGCCGTCGGTGACGTGGTCGAGCACCGACCGTACCGTCTCGGGGTCGCGTTCGGGACCTGCGGCGACGATCGCCGCCGCCGCCGCGTCCGTCGACAGTCCTACGACGCCGTCGCCCTCGTCGTCGCCGTCCGTTCGCTTCCGGGTCATTGTCGACGCGTTGCCAGCGAGACGGTTTACGTCCTGTCGTTCGTGCATACAGTGGTGTATATAGTGCTATAGACGGGTGTGTGCGGGCTATACTGCTACGCTCGGAACCCATCCCTCGGTACGGGCGTGGAGACGCATAGACCCCTATTATAAACCGCTTTTGTCCGATACGGATTCGTTCCAGTCGATGACGCGTGAATCAGACCGTCTCGCGGACCGAGTATCACGTCGGAAGTTCCTCATTGCGTCTGGCGCCGTCGGCACCGCCGGGCTCGCGGGCTGCTCGGGGCAGTCGGACTCCGGTGGGGACGCGGAGACCGAGGCTGCTGCGGACGAGAGCACGCCGACCGAACAGTCGAGCCAGGACACGGCGTCCTCCGAGGGTGGCAGCGGCCCCTCGATGCTCACCGCCGAGGGCTCCTCGACGGTCTACCCGATCGCCAACAAGGGGAGTTCCTACTGGAACTCCAACGCTCCGCCGGACGACGGCGAGTACTGGGGCTCCAACAGCGAGGAGGGGAACACGGTCCCTGGCTGGTCCGCGCTCGGCGAACCGGATATGCGTCTGGCCGACTACTTCGCGAGCCTCTACGGGTTCGAGCCGACGGGGCAGCAGGCGACGCCGCCGTTCCCGACCAGCATCGGCCTGAGCCACTCGGGCACCGGGTGTCAGTCCGTCGTCGACGGCCTCGTCGACATCGGCAACTCCTCGGGTCCGATCACGGCCGAACTCGGCTGGAGCGAGAGCAAAGCCGAAGAGGAAGTCGTCGACCACGTTCTCGGCCGTGACGGCCAGCCGGTCGTCGTCAGCAGCGACATCTACAACAACGGTGTCACACAGCTCACCGGCGAGCAGGTCCGCAAGATCTACCAAGACGAGATCACCAACTGGAGCGAAGTCGGCGGTCCGGACCAAGAGATCTACGTGATCGGCCGTGCGGAAGGCTCCGGGACGGACACTGCGTTCCGCCTCAATATGCTGGGCTCCGCCGACGCCCCGATGCCGGGCGTCGACACCCGATTCGGTCAGAACCAGCAGGTCGCCCAGGCCGTCTCGCAGAACGAGGGCGCCATCGCGTATATGGCGCTGGCGTTCACGAGCGACACCGTCCTCCCGATCGGGATCGAGTTCGAGGGCACGCTGTACGAACCCGACAAGGACGCCGAGAACACGATCTTCGACTCCGCGTACCCGCTCAACCGTGACCTCCACCAGTACACGAAGATCACGGAGGACACCCCCAACGGCACGGATATGCGCGAGGCCGCGTTCATGAATATGTTCCTGACGGACTTCGGCCAGCAGGTGTTCGTCGAGGGGAACAACTACATCCCGCTGCCGACCGCCGACATCGAGTCCGAGAAGGCGAAGCTCCCTGAGCAGGTGTAACGCCGGCTGTCGCAACTCGCCTCGCCGTACAACCAGTTCGTCCATTTATCCACTCATTCCAATGCATACGTTCCGAAACGATGGCTCAGACGACTAGCGAAGAGACCGGCGCGGAGGCGCTCGGCCACCTCGTCAGACGCTTCCGCAACTTCGTCGACGAGACCGACCGGGAGGCGCTCGCCGTCGTCGGCGTGATGTCGGCCGCACTCTTGGCCGCGTTCGCCGGCTTCCTCTTGGTCTCCTCGTACACGGTCGCCCCCGTCGCCGTATTCCTCGTCGCTGCCGGATACGGCTGGCTTCGGCATCAGGAGCTAACGGCGCGGCTCCTCACCCTGACGACGACCGTCTCGACGATCCTGATCTTGATCCTCATCATCGCGTTCATCTTCGTCGAGGCGGTTCCGGTCGTCTTCTACGAGAGCGCGACGGTGTTCGGGGTCGAGATCCCCGGTCTCCGGATGTTCATCCAACCGGAGTGGGACGCGGTCTCCTCGCCGATCCGCTACTCGATGGTCCCGATGATCCACGGGACGGTTATGGTCACGCTCGTCGCGACCGCCGTGGCCGCACCACTCGGCGTCGCTGCCGCGTTGTTCCTCTCCGAAATCGCACCGCGAACCGTCCGTGAATTAGTCAAGCCCGGGGTCGAGATCCTCGCCGGCATTCCGTCGATCGTCTACGGCTTCATCGGCTTCACCGTCCTGAGTCCGTGGGCGTCAGATCAGTTCGACATCCTCGGCCAGGGGACGTACCTGTTCGTCGGCGTCGTCGTCGGCCTGATGGCGCTGCCGACGGTCGTCTCCGTCGCGGAGGACGCGCTCAACAGCGTTCCGGAGTCGATGAAGAGCGGATCGCTGGCGGTCGGCACGACCGACTGGCAGACGATGACCTCGATCACGCTGCCGGCCGCCTTCTCCGGTGTCTCCGCGGCGGTCCTCCTCGGTGTCGGCCGGGCCATCGGCGAGACGATGGCCGCGACGGTGATGCTCCGCGGCGTCCCCAAACTCACGGACCCGCTGTACAACGTGTTCTACGGGCAGGAGACGCTGACGTCGCTCATCGCCCGGAACTACGGCGAGGCCGACGGCCTCCAGATGGACGCGCTGTTCGTCGCCGGCGTCATCCTGTTTATCACCGTCCTCGTCATCTCGGTCGGGTCGCAGTACGTCGAGTGGCGGATGCGAAAGAAGTTCGGAGGTGACGTCTGATGGCGGGCGCGACGCGAACCCGACTGGTCCGAGAGGACACCTCGGGTGCTGACGCGGTCGCGGCGCTCGCGGTGGGTGTCGCCTCGGTGCTCTTCGGACTCGGCCTCGCGGCGATGTTCGAGGTGGTCGGACTCACGGGTACGCTCGCCGGCGTCCCGACCCTCCCGCTGCTCGGCGGCCTCCTGCTCGTTCAGGGCGTCGCCGTCGTCGTGTTCGGCGTCGGCTCCCGGTTCGGTGCCGTCGAGACGAACCCGCGACCGGACGCCGGCATCGTCGCCGCCGCCGCCTTCACGCTGATCTGGTTCGCCGTCGGCGGGCTCGTCGCCTCCCAGGTGCTCGGCCTCGGCCTCGCCGGCTGGCTTCTCGGGGCGATTCTGACGGGTGCAGCCGGATTCGCTGCGACCGTCCTCCCGCGTGAGGACGTCGGCTCGACGCTCCCCGCCGGCGTCGTGACCGCGCTCGTGGGCCTCGTCTTTCTCAGTGGCTACATCGCGCCGACGTCGGTCTGGGACCTCGGCTGGGCACAGAAGGCGTCGCTAACGGCCGAGTTTATGGTACCCGTCGTGACGGTCTTCTGTGCGCTCCTGACCGGCTGGGCCGCCGCGAAGGCCTACGGCGGCTTCGGCGCCCGCGGCCGCCGCGTCGGCGCGTATCTCCTCGTCTATCTGAACGCCGCCGCGATCGTCGGCGTGCTCTTCGCGCTCGTCGCGTTCACCGTCTTCAAGGGCGTTCCGGGCCTCTTCCGCGGCCTCACCTTCGGTCCCGGCGTCGGTCCGGACTCGACGGTCGCGCTGTTCGGCGCGAGCGTCACCTTCTCTTGGCCGGTCTACTGGCCGTTCGCGATGAACGGCGTCGGCCTCCTCAACGACCTCAACGGCGTCCTCCCGGCGATCGTGGGGACGTTCTGGCTCGTCGTCGGCGCGGTGCTGTTCGCGGTCCCGCTCGGCGTCGGCGCGGCGGTCTTCCTCACCGAGTACGCCGAGCGCGGCCGCTTCACCCAGGTCGTCGAGGTGGCGACCAACGGGCTGTGGAGTACCCCGAGCATCGTCTTCGGTCTGTTCGGGTTCGCGTTCCTCATCCCCCGGTTCGGCAACGGGAAGTCGCTGCTCGCGGGGATGCTGACTCTCGGCTTCATGCTGCTCCCGCTCGTGGTGATTACGAGCCGCGAAGCGATGCTTTCGGTCCCCGACGAGTACCGGGACGCGAGCGCGGCACTCGGCGTCACCAAGTGGCAGACCATCCGCAGCGTCGTGCTCCCGGCCGCCCTGCCCGGTGTCGTCACGGGGACGATCCTCGGCGTCGGCCGGATCGCCGGCGAGACGGCCCCGATTCTCCTGACGATGGCCGGCGGGGTGTTCGTCCCGGGGAGCCAGACCGCCGACGTGATCGGCGGCTTCCAGTTCACGGCTGCCCCGCCGTTCGTCTCGAATCCCGAACTGCTGCAGGCGACGTCTGCGCTCCCGTATCAGCTCTACGCGCTCATCACGGCCGGCGTCGGCGCGTCCGGAAACGTCGGCAACCCCGACCAGTTCCGCTGGGCGACGGCGCTCATCCTACTGCTGGTCGTGTTGTCGTTCTACGCGGTCGGCATCGTGACGCGATACTACTTCCGGAGGAAACTCGACTATGAGTGAGACCAAACAGAACCCACGAAAGGATACGACCCAGCCGCTGCAGACCACGAGCGGCGAATCAGAAGAGAAGCTGCGCTCGGAGTGGACGGAGTACGAGTTCGACGGCCGCACGAAACTCGCCGTCGAGAACCTCGACGTCTACTACGGCGACGACCACGCGCTCAAGAGCGTCTCGATGGACATTCCCGAACAGAGCGTCACGGCGCTCATCGGGCCGTCGGGCTGCGGGAAGTCCACGTTCCTCCGGTGTCTCAACCGGATGAACGACCGGATCAACTCCGCACGCGTCGATGGTTCGGTCGCGTTCGACGGCAAGGAGATCTACCAGGACGGCGTCGATCTGGTCGAACTCCGAAAGCGCGTCGGGATGGTGTTTCAGTCGCCGAACCCGTTCCCGAAGTCGATTCGTGCCAACATCTCCTACGGCCCGCGAAAGCACGGCGACATCGACACCAGCCTCCTCGCGAAGGTCTTCGGGCGAAGCGACGAGGACGCCGAAGAACGGCTGGTCGAGCGCTCGCTCAGGCAGGCCGCGCTGTGGGACGAAGTCTCCGACCGCCTCGACGACAACGCCCTCGGGCTCTCGGGCGGGCAACAGCAGCGACTCTGCATCGCTCGCGCGCTCGCGACTGACCCCGAGGTGTTGCTGATGGACGAACCCGCCTCCGCGCTCGACCCGATCGCGACCGCGAAGATCGAGGAACTCATCCACGACCTCGCGGAGGACTACACGGTCGTCATCGTGACGCACAATATGCAGCAGGCCGCCCGCATCTCGGATCAGACCGCCGTCTTCCTGACCGGCGGCGAACTCGCCGAGTACGGCGACACCGACCAGGTGTTCGAGGACCCCCAGAGTCAGCGTGTCGACGACTACATCAGCGGCAAGTTCGGATAGCCCAGCTTCGCCCTCCCGCGTGCCGCTGTCGGCCGCCCGACCCCCGCTCGACGCGCCGTGACACTGCTGGCACCGTCCGGACGACTGACCGCAGAGTAGAGACTGCGACCGACCCGAGAGACCGAAGTTTACGATGGAGACACGGAAGATACAACGAGTCAGCAACGGGACGTACACGGTGTCGCTGCCGCGCGAGTGGGCCGAAGAACAGGGCCTCTCCGCGGGCGCTGTCGTCGACCTTCACACGCACATCGACGGCTTGCTGGTCGTCCAGACGGCCGACGAGCGCGAGGCGGCACGCATCGACCTGACGATCTCAGATGAGACGGCGACGCAACTCGCCAGGATCCTTCGAGCGGCCTACGCGACCGGCGCGCTCGAAATCCACATCGAAGCCGACGGCGAGTTCACGGGCGAACAGCGGACCGCCCTGCGATCGGTCACGCGAGCGATGGCCGGCGTGACCGTCGCCGACGAGTCGGAGTCACACGTCGAGATCCGGAACGTCCTCAACTCCGAGGAGGTGTCGGTTCGGCAGTCGGTTCGACACCTCCAGTTCGTCGCGCTGTCGCGACACCGGGAGGCGACGGCCGCGCTGCTCGGTGACGGCCCGGCGTCGACCGTCGCCGACAGCGACAACCGCGGGGACCGACTGCACGGGATGGTCGAGCGCTACTTCGTGCGGAGTCTCTCGCGGTTGGACGAGGTCGACAGCCTCGGCGAGAGCCGTCCGGAACTGTTCCAGTTCTACGAGATGGCCGCCGAACTCGCACAGGTCGCGACGCACGCCGACCGGATCGCGAGCGCCGCAGCCGACGTAGGCGAGCCGATCGACGCCGACCTCGCACCCGAGATCGACGCGGTCGCGACGCGGGCTCGCGACGCGGTCGAGACAGCCGTCGACGCGACGTTCGCTCCCGACCCCAACGCCGTCTGGTCCGTTTTCGATGCACGGGACGACGTCCGCGCGACGGCTGAGTCGATCGACCGACGACTGTTCGAGACCGCCGACGCGGACTATCGGACGACGAACGCGGTCGAGCGCATCCGTCGAACCGCCGACTGCGCGGGACGAATCGCAACCGTTGGGCTTCGCGCTGCGATCCGGGAGGGTCACACCAGCGACGACGTGCGCGTCGGCGTCGACTCCGACGAGAGGTCGGACTCACGCGTCGCCAGCGGCGCCGACGAGTAAACGGCAGCCTGTAGGCGCTTGCTCGAGCCGCACTCACGTTCTTGCGCACCGCCAGCGGGAGCGTCGATCCCGCGCTTTGGCACCGCTCGCGTGAGAACCGGATCTCTATTGTCGGCACAGACCACTATTGAGTGTTCTTAGCAGCACTCATTCGGGAAACGCTCCGAGAGCGCGTATGGCTACAGACTCCGAGCGGGAGCCGGCAGCGACGTTGCGACGGTGCCGGGCTGCTGCGTGTGACATCGCCGCTGCAGAGTCGAAGGCGGACCTCTTCGAGCGAACTGCCGCGGCCACAGCGGAACTGTTCGGCGTCGCCGACGTTCGACTGTGCGCCGTCGACGCCGAGCGGGAGTCGGTCGCCATCGAGCGCGTCGCCGGTACCGACGTGGACGCTGAGGGGGGCGACGGCGCCGCAGTCGGATCGGACGGCGGGCGTGTCGCTCCGGCTGCCGCTGTTTCCGCCGCTGCACGCGAGGCACTCGCCACCGACGAGGTCGTAGTCGACGATGGTGAGACGACCGGGTTCGTCGTGCCCGTCGACGACACCCGGGTGCTGTGTTTTCGGCGTTCTGATCGGCCGGAGCGGCCCGATGCGACGAGCGTCGACGGCGACGACGCCGCGCTCGCCGGGCTGATCGGCCAGGCGTTCGCAACGACGCTCGACCGTCTCGATCACGCGGCCGCGCTCGACGAGCGGGAGTCGGCACTGGCGCGGAAAAACGAGCGGCTGGACCGGTTCGCCGGGCTCGTCGCCCACGAGTTCCGGAACCCGATCGGGATCGCGTCGGGTCACCTCGACCTCGTCGTCGGCACCGAGAGCGACGAGCGGCACCTCGAAGCCGCACGCGGTGCCGTCGACCGAATGGACCGCCTCACGGAGAGCCTCCTCGATCTCGTTCGCGGCGAACCGCTCTCGGGGAACGTCGACGCGGTCGATCTCGGCTACCTCGCGAAGGGCGTCTTCGACGCGGTCTGCCCCGCAGCGGCGACGCTCACGATCGAGGACCGCACGACCGTCCGGGCGAACGGGCGACGGCTCCGCACGGCGTTAGAGAGCCTGTTCGACGACGCCGTCGCCCGCGGCGGATCGTCAGTCGAGATCCGCATCGGCACGCTCGACGAGGGTGGATTCTACGTCGCCGACGACGGCCCGGGTCTCGAACGCGACGTCGGCGTCGATCCCTTCGGCTACCGCCCGGTGAACGAGACCGACCGTCGCGACCTCCGACTCGCGATCGTCTACGACGTCGCGACGGCGCACGGCTGGCAGGTCGCACTCGCAGACTGTTCGGACGGCGGCGTTCGCATCGAGTTCGAGACCGCCCACGAGTCCAGCCGGTGAGCGGCCGACCGAGTCATTGAGGGGTCTCCGGCTCCAATCGGCGGTAATGACCGAGGACGACGCCGGCGGACGCACCGAACGTACCCAGCTCTTCGAGTTGACCCGCAGCAAACTCCTGTTGGCTGCCATCCTCCTGATCGGCGTCGCGGGGTCCGGAATTGCTCGCCGCCTGCTCGCGGAAGCCGGCTACGACGGCGTCGGTATCGTCGTGTTCATCCTCGGATACGGCGGAATGGTGTTCGTGATCTGGTACGGCTGGATCCGTCCGATGGACATCACGGGACCGAAGCCCGAGTAATCGAGCCGAGAACGATCGAACAACCGCGCGGGCTGCCGCGTCGCCGCCCGCGAAGAACGGAACTTTAATACTCGATTCGCGCCGAAACTCCGGACAAGGATGCTCCCCTTACAGCTCGTCGACAGTTTCCTGCTCAATTACAACGTCGGGCAGGCGTTACTGCTCGTCTTCGTGCTCGCGACGGTTGGCGTGCTCCCCCTGAAATCACAAAAACTGCTCGCGCTCAACGTGATCGTGTTCGGGCTGATCTTCGCGCTGACGCCGCAGTCGCTCGTCCCACTGCACTACCTGTTCCTCGGCCTCGCACTGTTGGTCATCGGGCCACTCCTGTACGCGACCGCGAGCAACTGAGGGGATACCACTCCGTTTTTTCGACGGCGTCGACGGGACGCGAGCGAGTCGCTCCGGAGTCACGGCCGATTTCGGAACGCGACGTTTAACCCCCGTCGTCGACAACGCAGCGTATGGCACAACCGCAGGTTCCGGGCGGTGGCGGTGAGACGCTCGAACTGCCGTGCGGTGAGACGAAGTCGATCGGGACGCTCGATCTGGGGATGCGCGAGTTCGAGTGCGCGTGCGGAGAGCGTCACGCGGTCGTGATGGACGTCCACCCGCCGGAGCGATTTCTGCCGGAGTTTCTCGTCTCCGTTCTTCGGGAGGCCGTCGAGACGACGAGCGAGGAGATGCCGGAGTTCGGCACGGCACACCTGATGGGCATCGTCCTCGAGGAGTTCCCCCAGCGCGTCGTCTCCGCCGACGTGAGCGACGACGGCGACGTTGGCGCCGGAATCGTCTGGGCGACCGACTTCGAGGCGCGACGGCTCCACGAAATCATCGTCGAACTCGTGGTCGAACTGATGGAACACGCCGTCAGCCACGCCGACGACGAGACCGCCGTCTCGGAGTTCGAACGGCAGATGCTGGATTTCGACGTGAGCGAGTTCGTCGAGGAGTACCGCGCCGAACGGGATCTCTCCGCGGACGACGTCTACGCCTGAGTCAGGTCTCGATCGCTGCGTCTCACCCCGTCTGACGCACGTCGCACTGAAGCCTAAGCCCTATCGCGTTCTACATTCGCGTATGAGCATCACCCGGCCCTCCGGGTTCGAGGAGGTCTGCGACGTACTCGCCACCGCGGAGGAACCACTGACCGCCCGGGAGATTCTCGATCGCCTGCGCGCGCGAAGCGTCGACGGTTTCGAGACGTCCTATCGCGTCGCGACCGTGCTCGGACAGGCCGCAGAGCGGGGGGCGGCGGTCACCGTCATCGACGGGAGCCCGTACCGCTACCGACTCGACGAGCCGTCTCGCTGAGACAGCTGTACCGAGACAGTTTTTCGTTCGTGGATCGGACCGTTCGATAGTCGTCGCTGGGGCTCCCGATCGGGGTCTCGCCGCTGCTGTGTATCGGCGCGCACGGAGGACAGCGCACCGGCCCGGAAAGATTACGAATTTCGAAATGACCCTTCGCATCTCGTAGTATTTCGCCGGGCTTATTACGATGTACGGACTGCCTCACAGTGATGACTGACGAGGACATCTCGACAGACGGTGAGGCAGCGTCCGAAGACCGGACGATACTGCTCATCGGTAGCGGACCCATTCAGATCGGACAGGCGGCCGAGTTCGACTACTCCGGCGCACAGGCCTGCCGGGCGCTGCAGGAGGAAGGCGCGCGAGTCGTCCTCGTCAACTCGAACCCCGCGACGATTATGACGGACCCGGAGATGGCGGACCGGGTCTACATCGAGCCGATCACGCCCGAGGCGATTTCTGAGATCATCCGCGAGGAGAACCCCGACGGCGTCATCGCCGGCCTCGGCGGCCAGACCGGTCTGAACGTCACGGCCGAACTCGCAGAGCAGGGCATCCTCGAGGAGTACGACGTCGAGATTATGGGCACGCCGCTCGACACCATCTACGCCACCGAGGACCGCGACCTGTTCCGCCAGCGGATGGAGAACATCGGCCAGCCAGTCCCCGCGTCGACGACGATTTCGCTCGACGAGGGCGAAGAAGTGCAGCGGATGACCGAAGCCGACCTCCAGGACCGCGTCGACGACGCCGTCGAGGAGGTCGGCGGGCTGCCGGTCATCTCGCGGACGACGTACACCCTCGGCGGCTCCGGGTCGGGCGTCGTCCACGAGAAAGAGGAACTCTACGAGCGCGTCCGCAAGGGTCTCCGCCTCTCCCGGAACTCCGAAGTGCTCATCACCGAGTCCATCTCGGGCTGGGTCGAACTCGAGTACGAAGTGATGCGCGACGCCGACGACTCCTGTATCATCATCTGCAATATGGAGAACATCGACCCGATGGGCATCCACACCGGCGAGTCCATCGTGGTCACGCCCTCGCAGGTCATCCCCGACGAGGGCCACCAGGAGATGCGCGACGCCGCGCTCGAAGTGATCCGCGAACTCGGCATCCAGGGCGGCTGTAACATCCAGTTCGCCTGGCACGACGACGGCACGCCCGGCGGCGAGTACCGGGTCGTCGAAGTGAACCCGCGCGTCTCGCGCTCCTCCGCGCTGGCCTCGAAGGCGACCGGCTACCCGATCGCCCGCGTGACCGCGAAGGTCGCGCTCGGAAAACGGCTCCACGAGATCGAAAACGAGATCACCGGCGAGACGACCGCTGCCTTCGAGCCGGCGATCGACTACATCGTCACCAAGATCCCGCGGTGGCCCAAGGACAAGTTCGACGACGTCGACTTCACGCTCTCGACGGCGATGAAGTCGACCGGCGAGGCGATGGCCATCGGACGGACCTTCGAGGAGTCGATGCTGAAAGCGATCCGGTCGACGGAGTACGAGCCCGCGACCGACGTCGAGAGCGTCTCCGACGAAGAACTCGAAGCAGAACTGCTCGAACGGCCGACCCCCGACCGCACCTACGCTATCTTCGAGGCATTCGACCGCGGGTACAGCGTCGACGATGTCCAAGAGCTGACGGGCATCAAAGAGTGGTACCTCGAACGCTACCAGCGCGTCTCCGAGGCGATGGACGCGGCCCAGGAGGGCGACTTCACGACCGCCGCGACGGCCGGCGTGACAAACGCCGAGATCGCCGCTTCGACGGGCGAAAGCGTTGCTGACGTCGAGACCGCCGTCCCCGGTCGCACGTACAAGCAGGTCGACACCTGCGCCGGCGAGTTCGCCGCACAGACGCCGTACTACTACTCCTCGCGCAAGCCCGAGTTCTACTCCGGCCCCTACGAGGGCGACGCCGCGGCGGGCGAGCTCCGCGTCGACCGCGACGTCGAGAGCGTCGTCGTCGTTGGCGGCGGCCCGATCCGGATCGGCCAGGGCGTCGAGTTCGACTACTGTTCGGTCCACGCCGTACAGGCACTGCGCGAGATGGGCATCGACGCGCACGTCGTGAACAACAACCCCGAGACGGTCTCGACCGACTACGACACCTCCGACGGCCTGTTCTTCGAGCCGATCACGGCCGAGGAAGTCGCCGACGTCGTTGAGGCAGCCGACGCCGACGGCGTGATGGTCCAGTTCGGCGGCCAGACCTCCGTCAACATCGGCCACCCGCTCGAATCGGAACTCCAGCGCCGCGGCCTCGACTGTGAGATCCTCGGGACGAGCGTCGACGCGATGGACCTCGCGGAGGACCGCGACCGCTTCAACCGCCTGATGGACGACCTCGGCATCCTCCAGCCCGAGGGTGGCTCCGCGACCAGCGAGGCAGAGGCGCTCGACCTCGCGAACGAACTCGGCTACCCCGTCCTCGTACGTCCCTCCTACGTGCTGGGTGGCCGCGCGATGGACGTCGTCCACTCCGACGCAGAGCTGAAAGAGTACATCGAGGAGGCCGTTCGCGTCTCCCCCGACAAGCCGATCCTCATCGACCAGTTCCTCGCAGATGCCATCGAACTCGACGTCGACGCCGTCTCCGACGGCGAGCGCGCGATCATCGGCGGCATTATGGAACACGTCGAGAGCGCGGGCGTCCACTCGGGCGACTCCGCGTGTATGATCCCGCCGCGCTCTCTGGACAACGAGACGATGGCCCGCGTCCGCGAGGTCACAGAAGACATCGCGACCGCGCTCGACACCGTCGGCCTCCTGAACGTCCAACTCGCCGTGAAGGACGGCGAGGTCTACGTCTTAGAGGCGAACCCGCGCTCCTCGCGGACGGTCCCGTTCGTCTCGAAGGCGACGGACGTCCCGATCGCGAAACTCGCCGCGAAGGTGATGGCCGGTGAGACTCTCGACGACCTCGACGTCCCCGAGAAGATCCCAGAGGACGTCAGCGTCAAAGAGGTCGTCCTGCCGTTCGACCGCCTCCCGGGTTCGGACCCGCGTCTCGGCCCGGAGATGAAGTCGACCGGGGAAGTGATGGGTACGGCGTCCACGTTCGCGAAGGCCTACGACAAGGCCCAGGACGCGACGGGCAAGTCGATCCCCGAGTCCGGCACCGCGTGGGTCGACCTCTCGGCCGAGGAGTTCCCCGACCCCGGCACCGAAGACGGGGACGCCCTCGAAAACGGCTACGCGGAGTACTTCGACCTCGCGACGTTCGACGACGACGACGACCTCGTCTCGGCGCTCCGTGAGGGCAAGATCGACCTCGTCGTCTCCCGCGACCGCGACGCGCTCGAAGTCTGTGTCGAAGAGGAGATCACGTACTTCTCGACGACCGCCTCCGCGTTCGCCGCACTGGAGGCGCTCGACGCGAAGGACGACCCGATCGACGTCGAAGCCGTCTCCGACCGCCCGCGCCGCGTCGAAAACTGGGGCGCACAGTCCGACGACTGAGAGGGCGTATCGTACGTCCTCAGATAGTAGCGTTTGCAACTGATTACACAGCCAATCGCCCGACTGCGTGCGATTCGGTGCGTGAAGACTTGCAAACGCTACTATAGGCTTCTCGCTGGACGGTACGGCGAGACTCCCCGAACAGTTACCATTCCCCCTATGAGCGGCGCGCGGGTCGGCGCGAACCGACCACGAAGTCGGTGACGCCGAGTCGACTGTCGCTCGCTTCGTTCTTCTCATATGTCTCTTTTGGCCGTTCGTGAGCGGCGCAGCGCCTGCACGCGTGTGATTGAAGGTCTGTCGGTCCCAAGCGAAACCGATGAAACTCCGCCAGAACCTCCGGCACTTCGCGGCGAAGAAAGCGCTGACGATGCCGGTCGTCGGCGACATCGCGACGGACAAACTCGTTGACCTCCACGTTCGCGTCTTCGGGCAGAAGGCGGACCCCGACCACCGCGAGGAACGCGAACCGCATATGGAGACCTTCTTCGAGTTGACGTTCGACACGTACGTCCGTGCGCTCGAAGAGGGATTCAGCGAGGCGGAAGCCCGCGAGATCACCCACATCCAGGCCAACTTCGACTTCTACAACTACGGCTGGACCGAGATGATGGAGTTCCCCGTCGACGAACTGGAAGCCCACTACGAGCGCTACGCGGACTTCTTCGAGCGGTACGACATCGACATCGCGAACCCGCTGGGCGACTTCCGGACCAAAGAGATTCCCGACGCGCCCGCGACGCCGGAGCGGCTCGACGACCCCGAGCATCCGCACGCCGTCGGCGGCTTCGCCGACGACGTCTACGTCGAGGGCGACGACGGCGAAGTCCGTGTCGGCGGTCGCGAAGAACCCGAGGACGTCGACGTCGACATCGCGCCCGGACTCCAGGACGTCGACGCCGACGCGGAGACCGACGAATCGGAAGCCTGATTCGCGTTACTCGTCCGTTCTCGCCCCGACCTGCGCGTCGATCCGGTCGGCCACCTCGTAGCCGGCGACGACCCCGCCGTTGAGCGAGCGCTCGGGGTACTGCGCCTCCGAGGCCATCCCCGCGTAGTAGACGCCCTCGCCGACCTCTTCGTCGAGCTGGTAGGGGACGACGAGGTCGAGATAGCCGCACTCGTAGATCGGCGCGGCGCGCGGGTTGCGGGCGATCCGGAATTCGGAGACGGCTGCCCGATCGAAGTCCGGAAACATCGATTCGATCTCTGTGAGCCACCTCTCCCGCACCTCGTCGTCGTCTAGTTGCCACAGGTCCTCCGTCTCGTCTTGCACGTAGGAGGCGACGTACAGCAGGTGGTCGCCGCCGTAGCGCTCCCGTTCGACGAAGTTCGTGTGTTCGATGAGCGCGCCGAACGGTGCGTCGTGTGCGACGTTCAGCCAGTAGGTGTCGAGCAGCGACTCTTCCATCGTGACGAGACCGCAGATCGCTCCCTGGAAGTCGATCTCACAGGGAAATCCCGTCAGTGACTCCAGGACGTTCGGCATCGTCGCGACGACCGCGGCGTCGACCTCGTGTGTCTCCTCGGCGTCGGCTCCGGGGACCGCCTCGGTACCGTCGTAATCGACAGTGAGCGAGTTGACCTGCCCATCTTCGACCGTGAGGTCCGTGACGGGCGCGTTCGTCGTGATGTTCTCCCGGCCGACCGCGTCGACGAGTGCATCCAGAAGGACGCCGAACCCGCCGTCGAAGTACCCGAGGATCTCGCCGCGTAAGAGGTCGCGCTCGCCGCGGAAGCGCACGCGTCCGAGGAACCACGCCGCGGAGATGTCGTCTTTTCTGTCCCCGTACTTGCCGTCGAGCAGGGGATCGACGAAGTTCTCGTAGACGCTCGTCGTGGTGTGTTCTTCGACGAATTCCCGCACGGTGACGTGTTCGTACTCGGAGAGGTCGTCGTAGGCGTCGAAGTCTGGGAGCCCGCCGCGAACGTCGACGCCCTGCGTGAGCATCCCGAGCCGGAACTTGTCGTAGAGGCTCATATGTGGATACGCGAGAATCTCCCAGGGGGTGTCCAGCGGGTGGACGACGCCGTCGACGTAGTAGCCGTTGGTACCGACCCGCCACTCGATCCGGTCGCCGACGCCGAGTTCTTCGGCGAGATCGACGATGGTCTCCTCCGATTTCGAGAGGTGGTGATAGAACTGCTCGATGTCGTCACCCGGCGTCTCGTAGGTGGCCGCGAGGCCGCCGAGCTGTGGCGCGGCCTCGAACACCTGTACGTCGTGCCCGCGCTGCTGTAGCCGATAGGCGGCTGCGAGACCCGCGATCCCGCCGCCGACGACGCCGATCATACGCGGAGTACTCGACAGCCCGGAAAGTGCTTTCCGTTCCCGGCGTCGGCGCCGCGTGTCGCCGCCGCCCAGCGGGACCGCCCGACGGGATCCCGCCGACTTATAGGGATTGTCGTAACTGTTCAGAGATTCTCGCCGTACCGTCCGGCGAGTCATCTATGCGGACTTACGACAATCCCTATTACCGTCGTTCGCTACCTTTTTACCCGCCGTTGGGCAACGGAACGCGTATGCAGACGGTCAGGGCCCCCGCGACGAGCGCGAATCTCGGGAGCGGTTTCGACGTCTTCGGCGTCGCCCTCGACCGTCCCGCCGACGTCGTCCGCGTCGAGAAGGCCGACCGGACGACGATCGAGATGACCGGCGTCGGGAGCCAGTACATCCCCGAGGACCCCGAGAAGAACGTCGTCGGCGCCGTCGCCGAGGAGCTCGACGCGCCGGCGCACATCCGGATCGACAAGGGGGTCCGCCCCTCGTCGGGACTCGGCTCGTCGGCAGCCAGTTCGGCTGCGGCGGCCGTCGCGCTGAACGCGCTCTACGACCGCGGGCTCTCCCGTGAAGAACTCGTCCCCGTGGCCGCCGAGGGCGAAGCGGTCGTCTCCGGTGAGGCCCACGCCGACAACGTCGCACCCGCATTGCTCGGTGGGTTCACCATCGCCCGCGGCGACGCGGTCACGACCGTCGACGCCTCGATCCCGCTCGTGGCGTGTCTCCCCGAGATCGCCGTCTCGACCCGCGACGCCCGCGGCGTCGTCCCCGAGTCGGCGGCGATGGACGACGTCGTCCACACCGTCGGCTCCGCGGCGACGCTCGCAATCGGGATGTGCCGCGACGACCCCGAACTCGTCGGCACCGGGATGGACGAGCGCGTCGTCACCCCCGCCCGCGCGGAACTCATCACCGGCTACGATACGGTCCGCGAAGCCGCTCTCGAGGCGGGGGCGACGGGCGTGACCGTCTCGGGTGCCGGCCCGGCCGTCATCGCGCCGTGCCGTGAGTCCGACCGCCGGGACGTCGCCGCCGCGATGGTCGACGGCTTCGCCGACGCCGGCGTCGACTCCCGCGCGTACCAGACGCGCGTGAGCCGGGGCGCGACGCTGTACTGACGCCGTCGCTACATCTTCGTGTGTTCAGTTTCGAGAGCCGCCGCACCGCGCTATCGGCCGGTGACTGGATGCAACGTGCAACGGCGAAAACGAGCGGAACAGCGCGCGTGAAACGGAACTAGACGAGACTTGGCTGCGGACCCGAACGTCCGCTTAGACGCCGCGGCCCTGCAGTTTCTCTTCTTCGGGGAGGTCGGTGTTGGCCTCGCCCTTCATTCCCTGGCCGAGGTTCGAGGCGATTTCGGCGAGCACGTCGGGGTCGTCCCAGTTGTTGACGGCCTCGACGATCGCTTCGCCCATCGCCGGCGGGTTCTCCGCGCCGAAGATCCCGGAACCGACGAAGATGCCGTCACACCCGTGGTGCATCATCAGCGCCGCGTCCGCGGGGGTCGCGATGCCGCCGGCGGCGAAGTTCACGACCGGCAGCCGACCCATCTCGGCGGTCTCGTGGACGAGATCGGCGGGCGCTTCGTGCTCGCGGGCCCACTTCTCGCGCTCCTCGTGGGTCTTGCCTTCGAGTTCGCGGATCGCGCCCTTGATGTTGCGCTGGTGGTGGACGGCTTGATTCACGTCGCCGGTGCCGGCCTCGCCCTTCGTCCGGATCATCGCCGCGCCCTCGTCGATCCGGCGGAGCGCTTCACCGAGGTTGCGCGCACCGCAGACGAACGGCGCGGTGAAGTCGCGCTTGTCGATGTGGTAGCGCTCGTCGGCGGGCGTGAGCACCTCGCTCTCGTCGATCATGTCGACGCCGACCGACTGCAGGATCTGCGCCTCCTTCGTGTGGCCGATCCGGGACTTGCCCATCACCGGGATGGAGACGGACTCGACGATCTCTTTGACGTCTGCGGGGTCGGCCATCCGCGCGACGCCGCCGCGCTTTCGGATGTCCGCGGGGACGGCTTCGAGCGCCATCACCGCGACCGCACCGGCCTCCTCGGCGATCTTCGCCTGTTCGGCGTCGACGACGTCCATAATGACGCCGCCCTTCTGCATCTGTGCGAACCCGCGCTTGACGAGGTCGGTCCCGCGACGGAGTTCGGACAGATCAGTCTCCTCGGACATACTACTCGGTTGCGGTCGGACACACTTAAACAGTTCACCCCACGGCCGCCGACGACGGGCCAACAGACTGCCACGTCGGCGGCGCTCGATCCCGAACCGGCACCCCTTTTTCGACGCACTCCGAGCCACCTGTATGGCATCGTCTCCCGCGTCGTCTTCGGGGCTTCGTCGGTTCGTCTCGGGCGACGGCCTGCCGGTACCCGACGGGCTCCCGTGGTGGCTCGCGCCGCTGCCGACGTGGCTCGAAAACGTCGGCCTCCAGTTCGCGTGGCTCGTCGTCGCGATCAATCTGCTCGGGACCGCCTTCGGCTTCTGGTACTACGGCTTTCACCCGCTGCCGCTCTCGGACCCGCTCATCACCTGGCAGTTCGCGGCCGAACCGGTCGTGATGTGGCCGTTCGTTCCCGACAGCCCGCTGGCGACGCTGTTCATCGCGCTGGCGTTTGCGAGCTGGAAGCTCGGACGGACGAACGAGTACCTCGTCGCGTTGGCGTTCTTCGGCTGCTGGAAACTCGGCCTCTGGACGCCGTACGTGCTCTCGGTCTTCGCCGACGCGTTCCTCGACATCACGTGGTTCCCGCTGTACGTCTTCCTGTTCGTGAGTCACCTCGCGATGGTCGTCGAGGCGTTCGTCCTCCATCGGATCTCGGACTTCCCGGTCCGCGCCGTCGCCGTCGCGCTCGTCTGGTACGGCTTCAACGACGTCGTCGACTACTTCGTCCCCATCGTGGGCGACCCACACCACACGTCGATTCCGCTCGCCGACACCGCGGTCGTCGGCGGCACGACTGCGCTCCAACTCGCGGCCGCTGGGGCCGTCGTCCTCACGTTCGTCGCCACGTTCGCCGCGCTCGCGACGCGCGTGAAGAAACTGGAGTTGCAGATCGAGCGCGAGTAACGCCTCTCGGCCGCCGGTCACCACCGCATCACCGCCCACGCTTTTGCCCGCGCCACGCGTACCCTGATTCGATGAGCGACCTCTTCGACGCTGTCGTCGACCTCCCGCTCTCGATCGAATCGACCGACCGAACGCGACGCGACCGCGACACGTCGAGCGGTTTCGTCAGAACGACGACGACGTTCCATCTCTCCGGTGCGGGTCACACCGGCCGCGGCGAGGACGTCGCCTACGACACCGAGGATCACGACGCGCTCGCGGACGCGCCGGCGTTCGATTTCGCGGGCGAGTACACGTTCGCGTCGTTCTCGGCGCATCTGGACGACGTCGACCTGTTCCCGACGAAGTCGCCCGAGCGCGAGACGGCGCGGCACTACCGGCGCTGGGCGGTCGAGTCGGCCGCGCTGGACCTCGCGCTCCGGCAGAACGACCTTTCGCTCGCCGAGGCGGTCGACCGCGATCCCGCGCCGCTCCGCTTCGTCGTCTCGACGCGCCTCGGCGACCCGCCGACGCCCGACCGCCTCGATGCGATCCTCGACGCGTATCCCGACACCGAGTTCAAACTGGATCCGACCGCCGAGTGGACTGCCGAGGTCGTGGAGGCGGTCGCCGCGACCGACGCGGTCCGAATCTTGGACCTGAAAGGGCTCTACGAGGGAACGCAGGTCGACACCGAACCGGATCCGGACCTCTACGGACGACTGCTCGATGCCTTCCCCGAGGCCGTCATCGAGGACCCTGGACTCACGTCGGAGACGCGACCGCTCTTTGACGGCGAGGAAGGCCGCGTGTCGTGGGACTACCCGATTACGGGCGTCGAATCCGTCGAGGCGCGACCGTTCGAGCCGGAGTGGCTGAACATCAAGCCCTCACGCTTCGGGACCGTCGAATCCCTGTTCGAGACGATCGAGTGGGCCGAAGCGCGCGGCGTCTCACTCTACGGCGGCGGCCAGTTCGAACTCGGCGTCGGCCGCGACCACATCCAGCTACTCGCGTCGCTGTTCTACCCCGATGGCCCGAACGACGTCGCGCCCGCGGGCTACAACGACCCCGACGTGCAGTCGGGGCTGCCGAGGAGTCCGCTCGACGCGCCGGAAAATTCGAGTGGGCTCAGTTGGGAGTGACGGCGGCTGTCGGCGAGACAGCGCGATATTAGGCGTCGTCGAAGCCGTCCTCGAAGACGAACGTCCCGTTGCGCTGGACGACCTCGCCGTCGACCTCGATGACCGAATCCTCGCTCATATCGACGATCATATCGACGTGCTCGGCGCTCTCGTTGCGCTCGTTCTCCTCGCCGACGGTGTCCGGATACGCCGAACCGACGGCCATATGGACCGTATCGCCCATCTTCTCGTCGAACAGCATATTGTAGGTGAAGCGGTCGATCGCGCGGTTCATTCCGATCCCGAGTTCGCCGAGGTAGCGCGCCCCCTCGTCGGTCTCGAAGATGCCGTCTAACACGTCCTCGTTCCGACCGGCGCTGTAGGATTCGACGCGGCCGTCCTCGAACCGGACGCGGACGTCTTCGATCTCGCGACCCTGGCGATAGAGCGGCATATCGAAGTACACCTCGCCCTCGACGGAGTCTCGCACCGGCGCGGTGAACACTTCCCCGCCGGGGAGGTTCTTCTCGCCGAAGTCGTTGAGCGTCTTGTTGCCCGCGAGGCGCATCGTCACGTCGGTCTCCTCGCCCGACTTGATCCGGATCTCGTCGGCCTCGTCGAGGATCTCGACCATCTGCGCCTGGTGCTCGCGCTGGGCCTCCCAGTCGAGGCTGACGGCGTCCCAGACGAACCCCTCGTAGGCTTCGGTGCTCATCCCCGCGAGCTGGGCGTTCCCGGACGTGGGATACTGCGTGAGACACCACGTCTTCGAGAGCCGCTCTTGGAGGACCGGCTTCATCGCGCGCCGGTAGGCAGCGTTGCGCTCGGGGGCGACGTCGGCCGTCTCGGTGGCGTTGACGTCGCCGCGGACGGCGATGTAGACGTCCATCTCCTCGTACATCGCGAGCAGGTGCTCCGGCGTCTCGAAGTCGCCGTCGTGGTTGCGGAGGAACGCCCGCGTCGCACGCGAGTCGCTGTTCAGCGAGACGGGATGGGCCCCTCTGTCGGCGCACTCCTCGTGGAGTGCGACCACGAGGTCCTCTGCGGCGGCCGGCGCGCTGATCACGACGCGGTCGCCGGCCTCGATGTCGGCCGAGTGGTCGGCGACGATCCCTGCGTGTTCGCGGATTCGCGGGTCCATACCTGTGGGTCGTCCGTGCGCACCAAACACCTTTCGCCCCCTCGTCGCCCGCGGCTTTCGAGCGCCGCGGACTCACGACGGCGCGGGACCGTGACTACCCGCTCACTCGGACGGCGACCAGTCGCGCTCGCCCGCTCGGATCGCCGTCTCCAGCCAGTTCTCCTCGGGTGGGAGCGGACACTCGAACGTCTCGCTGAACGCGCAGAAGGGGGTGTACGCGAGGTTGAAATCGAGCGCGACCGTCTCGTCGTCGGCGAGGTCGCCCTCGGGATGCAGTTCGATGTACCGCCCGCCGCGGTAGGTCTCCTGTCCGGTCGTCTTGTCGCGGAACGGGACGAAGATCGGCTCCTCGTCGTCGTCCGGACGCTGTTTGTAGCCGTGGACCTGGTGGGTCTCCCCGCCGAGTTCGAACGCGAAGGTGACGACGCGAACGTAGCGAACTTCGTTGCCGGCGGTCGTCTCCATCGGCACCGGCTCGGGGTCGTCGTGAGCGGTGACCGTCGCCTCGACGCGGAGCTCCGGCGCGGGGTCGAAGTACACCAGCCCGTCGAACGAATCGCGGTGCTCCGGGGGAATCGGCGACTGCGGGTGCGAGCCGAAGAACTCGTCTTTCTCCTCGCGATTCGCTCGCAGCTCTGCGACGTACGCCGCCGAATCGTCGGATGGATCTGATTCCGACGAATCGTGTGTCTCGGTCATATCGAATCCACGCGCGCCGTGCCGTAACCTTTGACGGTTCTGCTGCGACGGTCCGGACTAGCGAGGTTGTGCTGTGAGGAGTCGCGAGTCGCTCTCGACGGTCTTGGCGATCCAGGACGGGCGAGTCAGAACAAATGGCGAGGACGACCCCCACTATCCGTCGTCTATCACCGGGCGTCGCTGTCGGTGTGGTAGCTGTGTCCCACGACGAGCGCGACAGCGTTCACGGCGAGGAGGGCGACGAACGCGTTCGGTTCGCTTCCTTCGAGGCCGCCGGCGAGAAGGGGCAGATACAGAAACGGGAGGGCAACGGCGGCCCAGAACGACACGAACCGGACCGGTGCAGCGAGAAACTTGATCGGGGCCTGGAGGGAGGCCGGCGGCGACTCGATCACCTCACGGATGCGACCGATCCGCTCGGAACCAAACGGGCGGTGGGAGTTCGACATTTACGGGGACACCTCGATCACTATTACAGCATCGGGGGTCATATAGCCGCCAGAGCGTTCCCGTCACTTCATAATCGTTCACGCGAGAAGCCGCCGGCTAATACGTTTCACGGCGGGCTAAGAGGCACCGAGACGGTTTATACTCCGATCTAACCCTTCGATGGTGCCTCATAAGTGCGAGCAGCCGTCCCCATACCTGGTCGACCGTCGTCGATGGTAGCACGGTGAGCCTCACCCCCTCCGTGTGTACGGTGCCCGTGGTGAGGACCGCCTCGTGACGTGCTCTCGAACGGCGAAGCGCCTCTCAGTCCCGCGGATTTTTGTGCTCAGGCGGTAAGTCCCGAACGTCTATGACAGACGACGACGTCCCGACGGCGCGGTCGGTCGACAGCAACCTCTTCATCACGGTTTCGGGACCGCCGGGCTGTGGCGCGACGACCCTCTGTGAGGGGCTGTCGTCGGCGCTCGACTGCGGCTACGTCTCCGGCGGCGACATCTTCCGCGACCTCGCCGACGAGCGGGACCTGTCGCTCTCACAACTCATCGCGAAGACCGACGAGACCGACGAGATCGACCGCGCGCTGGACCGTCGCCTCCGCACGATCGCCGAAAAGTGGGGCGCGTCGAGCAAGCCGTTCATCCTCGAATCGCGGCTCGCCGGCTGGCTCGCCGGCAACCGCGCCGACCTCCGGATCTGGCTCGACGCCCCCGAGGAGGTGCGCGTCGAGCGCACGCGGGACCGCGAAGAGATGGAAGCCGAAATGCGGGTTCGCGAGGTCAGCGAGGCCGGGCGGTACAAATCCTACTACGACATCGACGTGTCGGATCAGTCCTTCTACGACCTCTCGATCAACACGGCCCGCTGGAGCCCCACGGCGACGCTGGAGATGGTCCTCACCGCGATCGAGGAGTACGACCCCGAAGTCGACGAGGGTGCGTTCCACACCGAAGACGTCGAACTGTAGCCCGAAGCGAGCGGACGTCTTCTGTGTGGGTCGCGAACGCTACGAGCGGACCAGCCGTCTGAGCCGCGGCAGCTCAGCGCGGATCGCCCGCCGCTTGAGGAGGAGAAACCCGACGAAGATCACGAGAAAGCCGACGACGGTGTAGGTCGTCGGGACCTCGTCGAGGACGGCCCAGCCGGCGAGCGCGGCGAACACCGGCGCGACGTAGGAGACGAGGTTGATCTCGATGGCTCCGAGGCGCTCCAAGAGATCGAAGTAGACGAGAAAGCCGAGCGCGCTGGCGACGAGCGCGAGGTACGCGAGCGCCGCGATCGATTCGACGGTCCACACGACGTCGGCGAACGACTCGCCGATGCCGACGCTGACGCCGTGCATTATCAGCGCGCCGCCGACCATCGACCACGCTTCCATCGTCTCGATCGGCAGCGAGGCGTCGATCCGAGTCGTCAATACCGACCCGAGCGCGAACGCCGCGGCCGCGCCGAAGATGAGCAGTTTCGCGACCGCCCCCCCGGTGAGGAGGTTGTTCGGATCGGGGTTCGAGAGGATCGCGACGCCGACGAGGCCGAGCAAGAGCCCCACGATGCCGACGGTCGTGAGCCGCTCCTCGGGGAGAAAAACGCGCGCGAACCCCGTGGTCAACACCGGACTGAGGCTCACGATGACTGCGGCCGCCGCCGAGGTGACGGCCGGGTCGGTCTCGCCGATGAACAGCAGCGTGTGGTACCCCGCGATGAGAAGCGTCGCGCCGATGCCGACGACAGCCCACTGGCCGCGCGTCTGTGGGATCGGCTGGTCGGTCGCGTAGAACGCGTACGCGAGCATCAACAGGCCGGCGACGTCGTACCGGAGCGCCGCGAAGAGCACCGGTGGGATGAACTCCAGGCCCGCCTTGATCGCCATAAACGCGGATCCCCACGCAGCCGCGAGGAGGACGAATAAGAGGAGGTTTCGATACCGGGTCACAGCGAAGGTGCGGCGGCGGCCGCCCTCAACGTTTCGCTCTCCCGACGTTCACTCCGTGCCCGACTCGCCGGCTTCGGCTCCCGCCCCGGTGGCGCGTCGCTCGTCCCGAATCGCGCGGATCACGTCCTGGCGGGCGACGATCCCGACGAGTTCGCCGTCGTCGAGCACCGGCAGCCGGTTGATGTCGCGCTCCTCGTCGGCCAGGAGGTCCAGAATCTCGTCGATCGACGCGTCGGGCTCGACGGTCACGACGTCCGACGTCATCACCCCGCTGATCGGCTTGTTCGTGTTCCGCAGGAGGTCGATGCCGAGGTCGAGGTCGTCCCAGGAGACGTCGACCGCGTAGGTGAGCGTCTCTAAGAACGGCGGAAAGCCGACGGGGATCCACAGCGTCCGGTCCTGCGTCTGGAACAGCCCGACGAGGTCGTGCTGAGTGACGATCCCCGCGAGCGAGCCGTCCTCGTCGACGACGGGGTAGCCGTTGAAGTCCGCGCGGGCGAGTCGGCTGAGCACCTCGCTCACGTCGTCGTCGACCGACACCGTCTCCACGTCGGTCGTCATCAGATCGCGAGCGGTCAGCGTCTGGATCTGAGCCATACGGGAGTATTGGCCGGTCGCCGTCTAAGCGTTTGGCCCGCGCTGGAGCCGACTTCCGTGTCCCGACCGGGCGCGAGAACTCGATGGACTGCACCCACCTGTTCGAGTCTGCTTTATCTGTGCTCGCACCGTTATCGAGGATATATTTAAGAATCCGCGTTGGCTAGCAGGGGTATGGCCGCTCACGGCCGTCCGACGCTCCGTGACCTGTTCGACGACTCTCCGACGCCGCACATCGCGCATCCGCCGCGCACCCACCATCGACACTTCTACGTCGCGACCGACGGGTCCTATCGTCGCGACGGTGCCGGCGGCGGCCTCGGTGCCGTGATCGAGACCCGGGACGGGACCCGCGTCGCGCGGGTCTCCCTGCCCGACACCGCGCCGAACAACAACGTCGCCGAATATCGCGCGCTCCATCTGGGCCTCGACGTGCTCGCGGCCCGGACGCCCGGGAACGCCCGCGTCGGCGTCCTCGTCGACCACGACGACCTCGCGGCCGCAGTCAACAGCGAAGTGCTGGCCGGAGCCGGCGGCGACGCCGAGTGGCGACCGCACGGCGTCGAGCGGATCCCGCCGGGCAGCGAGTCCCACTGGCGCGGCATCCGCGCCCGCATCGCCGGCTTCGAGGAACTCCGAGCGGCGCGGATCGACGGCCGAGAGAATCCCGCACACCCGCTCGCGAACGCGCCGCAGGACTACGCGCACGTGAACCGGCGCGCGGACCGCTGTGTCCTCCCCGACCCGATCGACACCGGAACAGGGGAGACGGGCGTCGCCGACGACGTCCGCGACGGGAACGACCCGCAGTTCCCGCCGCCGTCGCGGTTCGAGAATCGCGCGAGCGACTGACCGAAGTACGAACGCGCCCGCAGTGGCGCGATTACTCCTGTGCGTCGACGACGGCGACGCCGGCGAGGTTGACGATGTCTTTCACTTCGTCGCCGCGCTGCAGGACGTGCACCGGCTTGTCCATCCCGACGAGCATCGGCCCGATGGCCTCTGCGCCGCCGAGGCGCTGGAGGAGCTTGTAGCCGATGTTCCCGGATTCGAGGTTGGGGAACACCAGGACGTTCGCGGGCTCGTCGAGCTGGGAGAAGTCGTAGGTGCCTTCCAGAATGTCCTCGACGACGGCGGTGTCGGCCTGCATCTCACCGTCGACGGGGAAGTCGATGTCGTCGTCGGCGTGGAGCATCGAGACGGCGTCGCGGATCTTCCGGGTGCTCGCGTTCTCGACGCTGCCGAAGTTCGAGTACGACAGCATCGCCGCGCGCGGTTCGACGTTGAACCGCCGGGCGAGTTCGCCGGTGTGCTTCGTGATCTCCGCGAGCACGTCCGAATCGGGGTCGAAGTTGACCGTCGTGTCGGCCGCGAAGATGACGCGGTTCTTGAACGTCAGCATATACACGCCGGCCGCGTAGTCGGCGTCCGGCGCGGTGCCGATGATCTGCAGCGGCGGGCGGAGCGCCGAGGGGTAGTGGTGGGTCAGCCCCGTCAGCATCGCGTCGGCGTCGCCCTGTTCGACCATCACGCTGGCGAAGTAGTTGCTGTCGCCGCGGATCAGCTCGTGCGCCTCGTTCTCCGTGACGCCTTCGCGCTGCCGGAGTTCGTACAGGCGGTCGGCGTAGTAGTCCCAGTCGCCGCTGCGCGGGTCGACGATCTCGGGCTGGAATTCGAGGCCGAGGTCGGCGGCGGTCTCTGCGATCTCCTCGGCGTTGCCGACGAGGATCGGCTGGGCGATCCCCTGCTCTTGCATCTGGTAGGCCGCGCGGATGATCTTCTCGTCGCCGCCCTCCGCGAGCGCGACCCGCTTGGGGTCGGACTTCGCCTTGTTGAGGACGACGCGCATCATCTCGCGGGACTTGCCGAGGCGCGCCTCCAGGCGCTCCTCGTAGGCCTCGAGGTCGACCTCGCTCCGAGCACAGCCGGAGTCCATCGCCGCTTTCGCGACCGCGGGCGCGACCTCGAAGAGGACGCGGGGGTCGAGCGGCTTCGGGATGACGTAGTCGGGGCCGAACTGGAGCGGCTGGTCGCCGTAGGCCTTCACGACGGCGTCCGGCACGTCCTGTCGGGCGAGTTCTGCGAGCGCTTTCGCGGCCGCGCGCTTCATTTCCTCGTTGATCTCCGTCGCGCGGACGTCGAGTGCGCCGCGGAAGATGAACGGGAACCCGAGGACGTTGTTCACCTGATTCGGGTAGTCCGAGCGCCCGGTCGCCATAATCACAGTGTCGTCGCGGGCGGCCTTCGCGTCCTCGTATTTGATCTCGGGGTCGGGGTTCGCCATCGCGAAGACGATCGGATCGTCCGCCATCGAGGCGACCATCTCTTGGGAGACGATGCCGCCGACCGAGAGGCCGACGAACACGTCCGCGCCGGCCATCGCCTCTTCGAGCGTGTCGTCGTCGGTGTCGGAGGCGAACTCGGCTTTGTACTCGTTGAGCCCCTCGCGGTCGGTCCCGATGACGCCCGAGGAGTCACACATCACGATGTTCTCTCGCTGCACGCCGAGGGAGGTGTAGAAGCGAGCCGTCGCGAGCGCGGACGCGCCCGCGCCGGAGAAGACTACGTTCAGGTCTTCGAGCGCTTTGTCGACGACGTCGGCCGCGTTCAGGAGGGCCGCGCCGGAGATGATCGCCGTCCCGTGCTGGTCGTCGTGGAAGATCGGAATGTCCGTCTCCTCGCGCAGTTGCGACTCGATCTCGAAGCACTCGGGGGCTTTGATGTCTTCGAGGTTGATGCCGCCGAACGTCGGCTCCATCGCCCGGACGGTGTCGACGATCGCGTCGGCATCGTCGAGGTCGAGTTCGATGTCGAACACGTCGATGTCGGCGAAGCGCTTGAACAGGACGCCCTTCCCCTCCATCACGGGCTTGGACGCTTGCGCGCCGATGTCGCCGAGGCCGAGGACGGCGCTGCCGTTCGAGACGACGCCGACGAGGTTCCCCTTCGCGGTGTACTCGTAGGCGCGCGTCGGGTCCGCGTCGATGTCGCGGCACGGGGCCGCGACGCCCGGCGAGTACGCCAGCGAGAGGTCACGCTGGGTGTTCGTCGGCTTCGTCGTCGAGATCTCGATCTTCCCAGGCGGCTCCTCGCGGTGATACTCTCTCGCGTCGTCGTCAAGTCCCATAGCGGCGGCGAGGATAGCTGCACAAAAAAAGCTATCTGTCGAAGCGCCATTCGACAGACGACGTACGGATTGGTCACTCGCTACGACGGCCGGCGTGCCACTCCGGAGAGTGTCCCCCGCCCGGCGTCAGAGCGTGCGGACGTCGTGCCGCTCGACGGTGAACGCCGACCCGTCGATGGCGGACGTTACAGAGCGGGTGGGCCACTCACCGGTGCTCGTCAGGACTTCGACCCCGTCTTCGGTGACGAGCACGGTGTCTTCGGACTTTGCGCCGCGAACCGTCGGGTTGTACGCGTACGCGAGCGGTGCCTCGATCGGTTCGTCGCTCTCGGGTGCCGCGATCCACTCACGCGTGTCGAAGCCGGTCGCGCCGCCCTGGTGGTGGTTTCGCCACTCGTCGGGCTCGCCGAGTGTGTCGTACGCGCCCGTGATGGCGTCGAAGACGTCGCCGGCTGTGCCGCTGCTCTCACCGCCCCCGGCTGCGCGCTGCGTCGCGTCGAGTGCCGACGCCTCGACGCGCATCGCCGTCTCGTGACGGCTCGCGAGCCACGCCGGCGCGCTGTCGAACGCGACCGTCCGGGTCGCGCTGGCGTAGAGTCCGCCGCGCTCGGCGGACACGGAGACGAGCGCGTAGTCGCCGAGCTGTGCACCGGTTGGCGTGAAGTGGCGGTACGTCTGCGCGCGCTCGCTGCCACCGACGAGCGTCACGGGCGCTTCGATCCCCAGCGTTGCGAGCGAGATGCGGAGTCCCGCGGCGGCCTCGTGTTCCGTGTCGCCGGACTGGAGTTCGCGCGCGACGCGTTCGAGCGCGTCGGCGACGTCGCGGCCGAGCGCTCGGTACCGCTCGACGTCCGTCGCAGAGAGCGGGCGACGGAGCCGACTCGCGTCGAGTTCGTCGAATCCGGGGACGGCGAAGTCGGCCGCGCCCGCACCCGCGGTCGCGTCTGCGACGGCCGACGCCAGCGATGACTCGTACCACGGGACGGACGTGACATCGAACGGCGCCGGCAGTTCCTCCTCGGCGAGCCGTTCGGCTTCGATGTTGGTGGTGACGGCGACGAAGCCGTCGTCGCGGGTGAAGCCGGCGGCGGCGACGCCCACGTCGGCGTCGCGGTCGACGACGTTGCTGCCCGTCGTCAGCCACGCGAAGGAGTTCGGCTGACCGAACCAGATCGCGTCGAGTCCCTCGCTGTCGAGAAACTCGGTCAGTCGCTCGCGGCGGTGATCGAGGTGTTCCTGCGTTCGATCCCGGTCTGCGTCGTCGTTCGGAGCCGCAGTCGGCGGCGTCTCGTCGGTCATACCTCCGGGTACCGCCGCCGCGACTTGAAACGTGTCGAAACCGTCGCGGCCTCGGTGTCACATCGTTCGTCACCGACGGTCGACCGAGGGTCTCGCCCGCCGAGAGAGCGATTCAAGTGTCTCCGGTCCCGAGCCGTGGATATGGACACACGTCTCCGTCGGCTCGTCGGCATCTCAGCCGCGCTCACGGGCATTCTGATGGTGCTCGGCGTGTACACTGCGGCGGCGGGCGCGGGGCTGACCTGCGCCGGCCGCTGGCCGCTGTGTGACGGATTCCTCGGACTGTTCCCGGCGAACTGGAGTAGCTTCATCGAGTGGTTCCACCGACTCGTCGCGATGATCACCGGCTTCCTCGTCCTCGGGACGACGATCCTGGCGTGGCGCGAGGGCGCGGACCGACGCGTTCGCCTCGCGCTCGCCGGTGCGACGATTCTGCTTCCGTCGCAGATCATCCTCGGCGCGCTCACGGTGAAGACCTACCAGTGGGCGATCCTGCTGGCGCACTTCAGCACGGCGTCGATCATCTTCACCGGCGTCGCACTGGCGGCGGCGTGGACGTACGGATCCGCGGGCGCGAGCTACGATCGGATGCGGAAGTCGCTCACCACGGCCGGGCTCTTGCTTCCGGTCCTCCTCGCACTGACGCCGCACGCCTTCGTCACGTTCGGCCCGCCCGTACAGGCCGCCTACTACCTCCTCGGGCTCGGTACCTACGCCGCGCTCCTCGCTACGGCCGTGTGGTCGTCGCCGACGGCCGGCACGGACGCGGCCCGAGCGTCACGTCGCGTTCGCCGACTCGCTGGCGCGGCCGCGCTCGTCGTCGTCTCGTTGCTCGTCGTCGGTCGGCTGGTGTACGGTGGGACGCTCCAGTACGTCTCGATCGCCGGCAGCCTCGCCGCGCTCGGACTCGTCGCCGTCGCGTGGTACACGGTTCGACGCGGTGCCGACTCGGCGGGCTCGCGCGGCGTTCCCGGGAGCGACTGACCCGCGACGCCGACTCGATCGACCCGGCGCGACGCCCCTACGAGGTACTCAGCCGACTGCGCCGGCTACGCCTCTCCAATCGCCTCACGGCGAGGGGCGGCCGGACTAATCGCACGACGTCGCCGCCGGATCGAACTTTGCCCTACGAGCGGTCGAAAAGCCGTTAGTTGGGTGAACGGACGTATACCGAAACGACACGTTGTTATATTCCTCTCTGTAACTCAACGGTGTTATGGACAGACGGACCTACGTGAAGACTGGTGCCGGCGTCATCGCCGGCGGGCTGTTCGCCGGGTGTACCGGCGGCGGGTCTGGTGGAGAGGCGACTGAAACGAGTTCCGGAGACAGCGGGTCGTCGACGACGGAATCGAGTGACACCGAGGCGACGACGACGGAGTCGGCCGTCCCCTCGAAGGTCGTCATCGGCTCGGACATCCCGTACCGTCCCTTCGAGTACGAGACGACCTCGGGAGAACTGACGGGCTTCGACGTCGACATCGCGGCGGCGGTCTTCGAAGACCAGCTCGGGATCGACTACGAGTTCAAGCCGACGAGCTTCGACTCGATCATCCCCTCGCTCAACAACAACAACTTCCGGATCATTATGTCCGCGATGACGATCAACGACCAGCGGGCGCAGGAAGTCGACTTCTCGGATCCGTACTTCACCGCCTACCAGACGGTTATCGTCCGCGAGGGCGGTTCGATCTCCTCGAAGGCGGATCTTCAGGGACAGCCGATCGGCGTCCAGAAGGGCACGACGGGTGCCAACGCCGCCGAACAGCTGAAAGAGGAATTCGACGGCGACCTCGACCTCAAGAAGTACGACCAGATCTCCGGCGCGTTCCAGGCCCTGATCAACGGCCAGGTCAACGCCATCATCAACGACAACACCGTGAACGCCGAGTTCGCGAACGAACGCGACGACGTGGTGTTCCTCGAAGGCGAAGGCGCGGCCGCCGAGAGCGGACAGGAAGCACCGCCGTACCTGACGCTCACCGTCGAGAACTACGGTATCGCGTTCCGCCAGGACGACGACGAGTTCCGCGAGCGCGTCAACGAGGCGCTCGCGACGATCAAGGACAACGGCACGTACGACGAGATCTACTCGGAGTACTTCTCGGGATAACCCTCGACAGATCTGTATTTCGTCCCAACTATGGCAGATTCATACTCGGGCGCGCCGGCCGAAGCCAACGCCACCGCGGACGGGTTTTTCGACGATCAGACGCTGAAGTATCTCGGTGTCGGACTGTCGAGTCTGTTCGCGCTGGGCGTCGTCTTGCTCGTTCTGTACATCCTGTCCGTCCAGGTCGATTACGGGCTGATCCCGACGATCTTCCCGCAGTTCATCAGAGCCTACGGGCTGGTGCTCGGCATCGTCGTCACGGGGAGCGTGCTCTCTGTGACGTCCGGGATCTTCGTCGGTCTCGCGCGCGTCTCGAAGACACGGATCACGAGCGGGATCTCCGCCGCCTACGTCCAGTTCTTCCGCGGGACGCCGCTGCTGTTTCAGATCTTCGTCGTCTACTTCGGCGTCCCGACGCTGTGGCCGGGGACGTTCCCGATCTCGAACTGGGGGCTGCCGACGGCGATCATCTCGCTGACGCTGAATCACGCGGCGTACGTCGGCGAGGCGGTCCGCGGCGGGATCGGTGCGGTGCCAGACGGACAGATGGAGGCCGCGCGTTCGCTCGGGATGGGATACGTGCAGGCGATGCGCGAAGTCGTCATCCCACAGGCGTGGCGCAACGCGCTGGCGGCGGTCGGCAACGACCAGATCATCCTCGTGAAGGACACCTCGCTTTTGACGGTTATCGCGATTCCCGAACTCATCCAACAGTTCCGCGACGTCAACAGCGCCACGTTCGACCCGTGGACGCCGCTCGTGTTGGTCGCGATCGCGTACCTGTCGATCACGATTCCGATGGGTCGCCTCGTCGAGTACCTCGAAGCCCGTTCGGACTGGGGGGGTGAGTCCCAATGACTGCGGACCACGCCCTCCTGGAGTTCGACCACGTGGACAAGTACTTCGGCGAGACGCACGTCCTCAAGGAGGTCTCACTCGACATCGAGGACGGCGAAGTGTGCGTCGTCGTCGGCCCCTCGGGGTCCGGGAAGTCGACGCTGTTGCGCTGTGCGAACCGCCTCGAAGAGATCCAGGCTGGTGAGATCCGCCTCGACGGGCGGTCGATCTCCGACCCCGACGCGGACATCAACCGGCTTCGACAGCGCATCGGGATGGTGTTTCAGTCGTTCAACCTCTTCCCGCACAAAACGGCACTTGAGAACATCACGCTCGCACCGCGGAAGGTCCGCGGTATCGACGAGAAGACCGCTCGGACTCGCGCCGAAGAACTGCTCGAAGACGTCGGCCTCCTCGAACAGGGGGCCTCCTACCCGAATCAGCTCTCTGGCGGCCAACAGCAGCGCGTCGCGATTGCGCGGGCGCTCGCGATGGACCCCAAAGTGATGCTCTTCGACGAAGTGACGAGCGCGCTCGACCCCGAACTCGTCGGGGAAGTACTGGAAGTGATGCGCGGGCTCGCAGACGACGGGATGACGATGATGGTCGTCACCCACGAGATGGGCTTCGCGCGCGAGGTCGGCGACAGAATCGTCCTGATGGACGAGGGCCGGATCGTCGAAACCGGCGAGCCGAAGTCGTTCTTCGAGAACCCGCGAACCGACCGCGGCGAGCAGTTCCTCTCGAAACTGCTCTGATCGGGACTGCCGTCCTCTCTTTCTGCGACGAACTGCGGGAAAGCACTTACCGGCGCTCTCCGTAGCGTCGCCCGTGACCAACGTCCCCGGTCCCGGATTCGTCCTCCTCCTCGCTGCGGCGGCGACGCTCGTCGTCCTGCCGCTTCTGGCCGGCCTGAGCCTCCTCGTCGCGACGGTTCTCGGACGACGTCTCACCTGGACGCTCGTCGGTGTTCACGCGGTCGGGATCCTGGCTGCTGTCGGCGCACTCGCCGCTGGCTCGCCGGTCGGAATCCAGGACGCGCCGATCGGTGCGACCGTCGGTCTCGTCCGATTCACGGCCGGCGTGCTCCTCGGTGGGCTCCTCGTCGCGGCCGTCGTCGAGGGACTCCCGATCGCGCTCGGTGCGCTGGTGACGGTACTGTTCCGTGACACCTCGCGAGAACGTGGGCTGTGGTGTGCGACGGCCGGCTACGCGCTCGGCGGCGTCGGCGGCGCGCTCGTCGGATTGCTTCTCACCCGAAGCCTGGCCGCCGTGGTCGTCGGTGCGCTCCTCGCTCCACTCACCGCGTTCGGCGGACCGATACTCGACGCGGCGGCGACGTGGGTCGGCACCGCCGAACTCACATAAAGTCCGAGAGTCCGGCCTGGCCGTCGTCGTCCGCCGCGTCGGCCTCGTCGGCCCCGTCGCCGGGCTCGGTTTCGTCGCGGTCCAGCACGTCCGCGCCGAGCGTCTGCTGGGAGTCGTCGCCCTCGCCGTTGCTCGCGTCCGCACCGGCGCTCCCGTCGCCGGGCTCGGCGGCGCCAGTTCCTCGGTCGCCGCCGGCGAACGCCCCGCCGGCGTGCGCTTCGAGTTCGTCGGTTCGGCGGTCGGCAGCGTCTTCGACGATCGACTGCACCTTGTTCGTCGTCTCGCCGCTCCCCGTGATGTAGGAGACGGCCGCCTCGTCGAGATCGTACCAGGCGGCCATCGCCACGGTCAGCTCTCTGGGCTTGCAGTGGTGCGTCATCGCCGCGAGGAAGGGCAGAACGTCGAGCCGAGCGGTCGACATCGAGAAGCCGCCGGATTCGGCGATCGAGCGGACGACCTCGTCGCGGGTCGCGTCCCGCGTCGACCGATAGGGGGCGCCGCCGTAGCGCGTCCAGCCCCCGCGAGTGTGGTCGCGTGCGGCCGCGACGCCCCCGGCGAGGTTGTCGGTCGCGTAGCGCCACCAGCTGTAGTCGTAGTCGGTCGCATAGACCCGGCTCGTCCAGACGTCGGCGTTCGCGAGGAACTCGTAGGCGCGGGCGAGTTCTTCGCCCTCGTAGACGAGCGAGACCTTGTCTTCGACCCACTTGAGAAGGTCTTCGGGGGTCTCGTCCACGTCGTATGCGGTCTGTAGCGCCTCCTTCGCGGGCTTCTCTTTCAGCACGGCGTCGAGGAACTCGAACAGCCCGACCGCGCGGTTCCGCGAGCCCGTGGTCACGTCTTCGAGCGTGACCCGTGACTTCCCGTCGGCGGTCGCCTGCAGGTCCTTCACCGCCGCGCGGAGGTCGCCGCTGTTGGCCTCGGCGATCCGTTCGAGCGCCTCCTCCTCGAACTCGATGTCTTCTTTCCGCAGGATGTCTCGGAGCACCGGGACGATCGAGCGCGCCGAGACGTCGCGGAACTCGATCTCCTGGGCCGCGTTCCGCAGCCCGTTCGACATATCGTAGTACTCGTTGGCGATGAGGACGATCGGCTGGTTGGCCTCCTTGAGCAGGCGCGTGACGGCCTGCTTGCCGCCGCGGTCGTACTGGTAGTGGATGTTGTCGGCCTCGTCCATTATCACCAGTTGGCGACCGCCGCTGTCGCCGCCGACCGACCCGGCGAGCGTCGCGTTCCGCGAGGCCCGTCCGGCGAACCGCTCGATGGCGTCTGCCGTCCGCTCGTCGGAGGCGTTGAGTTCGACGACCTCCCAGCCCATATCGTTCGCTACGGCGTGGGCGGCGGAGGTCTTCCCGACGCCGGGCGCGCCGTGGAGGACGACCGGCTCGCGGTGGTCGTCCCACGTGTCGGCCCACTCTTTCAGGGCGTCGCGGGCCTTGTTGTTGCCGCGGACCTCCGACAGCGTCGTCGGGCGGTACCGTTCGGTCCAGTCCGTCATTACCGGTGGAAGGAGCGAGGCCCGTTTAGTGGTTGCGGGGTGGCACCGCGCAGATCACGCGCTGTCGGTGCCGGCTCCCGAACGGCTTCCTTTTGTTATAACCGAGCGACAGTTTATGGTTCCGTGGCACCTACTATCACGTATGTCCGCAGACGAGAGCGCTGTCGTGCTTGACCGCGAAGCGATCGACGAACTGCTCGGGACGGGCGGCGTCGGCGTGCTTGCGCTCGCCAGCGACGACGACCCATACGCGATTCCTGTCTCCTACGGGTACGACGCCAACGCCGGCGAGGTGTATCTCCGCCTCGGGTTCGGAACCGACTCCGAGAAACGCGAGTACCTCGCCAGCTCCGATCGAGCCGCGCTCGTCGTCACCGCCGAGGGTAACAGCGGCTGGGAGTCCGTCGTCGTCCGCGGCCCGCTGGTGGAGATCCCCGAAGCGAGTATCGACGGGACGGTCGTCGAGGCGATCCGCTCGATCGACATCCCGTTCTTCACCATCTACGAGGAACCGCCTCGGGAACTGGAGTACACGCTCTATCGGTTGCGCCCCGAAGAGATCACCGGCCGCCGCGAGAAACCGGCGACCGGAATCGAGTAACCGGATGCTTGCCGACGGCGGTTCGTCGGCGTCTCACTCGACCACAAGACACCTATAGGAGTACTCTCACGTGGAACCGATGGCACGATCCGAGTCGACACCGACGTCGCGGCGAGGCTACGCCCCGGACGGTCGAACGCTCGGTATCGCCGCGCTGGGCGGCGTCCTCGCGTATCTCGTTTCGTACGCGCTCACGTACGCAGTGACCGGCCAGCAGATCTCGAACTCGCTTGCGGCCCGGGTTCTAGAGATCGCCACGGGCGAGCCCGGAACGTGGAAACTGGTCGGCTGGGTGTTCTACAACGCACACTTCGTCACCAGCGAGATCCCCGGGCTGTTCGGCTCGACGGCCGTGAACCTCGTCGGGCGCGGCGACACGTTCTCGGCGGCGCTCTTCGTCCTCCCGCCGGTCGCGCTGGCACTCGCGGGGGCGCTCGTGGCGGCCCTGGGCCGGTCCGAGACGCCGATGGCCGGCGCGGTCGGCGGCGCCTCGGTCATCCTCGGCTATCTCCCGCTCGCGGTCGTCGGCGCGTTCCTCTTCGCCGTCGACGTCGGCGACGCCACGGCCGGACCGACGCTAGTCACGGCGATTCTGCTCGCAGGGCTCGTTTACCCGCTCGTCTTCGGCACGTTCGGCGGGGCGCTCGGTGCGCTCGCCACGCCCGAGCGTGCGTGAAGCGCCGAATCTGCGTTCCGGATCGCTCCGCGTTACAGATCGCGGGCGACCATCTCGCCCCAGTGCTCGAAGCCGTATCGCTCGTAGAACGCCTGTGCTCTGTCGTTCTCGCGGTCCACGTCGAGCACCATCCGATCGAGCGGGAGGTCCTGGGCACGCGCGCTCTCGACGGCGGCGTTCATCAGCGCGTCGGCGACGCCCGTTCCGCGGTAGTCGGGGGCGACGAAGATCTCGTTGAGGACCGCGGCGTCCCAGACGAACGCCAGCGACTCCGGGAGGACGAACGCGTAGCCGACGACGTCGCCGTCGCCGTTTGCACCGTTTTCCGCGGCTCCTGATTCGCCGACGGCGACGCGGACGCTGTCTGGATCCTCGTCCACGCAGCGGTCGACCCACGCGAGCCAGCGCTCACGGTACTCCGCCGTCAGTTTCTCCTCGTAGACGGCACCCTTCTCCTCGCCACCGGTGTCCGCGCCGATTCCGAGCTCGAACCCGCGCTTCAGTTCCCAGAGCGCGTCGCGGTCGGTCTCGGTGTCGTACGATCTGATCGTGGCGTCGGCCGACGTTGCCTGCTCGGTCATCAGTCTCACTCGACGTCCGGAGCGCAAGAACGCTGCCATCTCCGTCGAACCGGTGGTGAAGGCTCGACCGTCTGATCACTCCTCGGCGTCCGCGCCCGCTTCGGCACCGCGCCGCACCTGCCACAGTCGGACGGCGGTCACAAACGCCGAGAGCGGGAGCAACCACGCGCGAAAGCCCGTCATCGCCACCGGGAAGATGCGCTCGACGCGCTGTGGTCCTCCCGAGTCGCTGCTCCCGTCGCCACTCACGGGTTCGAGGCCGAGTGTCGGCTCGGCGTCCAACACCGTCCGGAACGCGAAGTTCTCCGTCGTGCGCCGTGATTCCGTCTCGGGTGGTGAGAGATCGACGAACGTCTGGACCCACCCGCGGTCCGTCGAGTAGAACAGTCGCCCGTCGACCGTGTAGAAGGTGTCGTGCAGTGGATAGAACGCGTTCACGCCCCCGACGACGAGGTCGGGGACGATCGCGGCTCCGAAGAGGCAGCCGACCGCGACGAACGCGACTCGGAGCCCGCGGTCGCCGTATCGCTGGCGGACGACCGAGTCGGCGCCGCGTCGGGCGTCCCACCACAGCAGGGCGAACAGGGCCGCAGGGAAGAGCAGCGTGTGACCGACAGAGCGGTGTGCGCCCGAGAGGACCGGTTCGAGCGCCACGTCGAGGTCGGGGAGCACAGTCGCGGCGGCGACGACGAGTGCGCTCCGACCGTCGAACTCCTCGCCGAGGAGCGCGGCGGCGATGAGGAGTGCGAGCGCGACGTGGACGAGCGTCGATGGCACGACGGTACTCTACGCCCGACCAGACTTGAACGTTCGTGCGGAGTTGATTCGCCGTTCGGCCCCCAACGGTGGTGTTCTGGATCCGACTGAGCCGTTGTATTCTCGGCGTTCGTCGAACCCCCCGTTCGATACGCTTTTGCGGCCGCCTCCCCCAGTTCCCAGCAGTATGTATCGTGAGCGGTCGATCGCGGAGGGCTGGAAGCCGTGACGACGGTCCCTCGAGAGGATCTCGCGCGGCGAATCGCGGGCGAAATTACGTTGAGTGACGATCCGGGCGCGACGCTTCGCAAGTGGCGCACGGACTTCGACGTCTCACAGACGGCGCTCGCCGAACAGTTGGACGTCTCCTCGTCGGTCATCTCCGACTACGAGAGTGGCCGCCGCGAGAGCCCCGGCATCGGCGTCGTCAGACGGATGGTCGAGGCGCTCCTCGACATCGACGAATCTCGGGGCGGGGGTCGCATCCGCCAGTACGCTCGCGTCATCTCCGCGGGGTTCGAGAGCGACATCGTCCAGGACCTCCGGGAGTATCCGACGTCCATCCCGCTGGAGACGCTGTACGACGCGATGGACGCGACCGAACTCGTCCGCGGCGATCAGGATCGGATCAGCGGCCACACCGTCATCAACAGCATCGAAGCGATCACGCGCCTCTCCTCGGAGGAGTTCTACCGCCTCTACGGCCAGTCGACCTCGCGCGCGCTGGTGTTCACGGGCGTCACCCGCGGGGAGTCGCCGCTGGTCGCGATGCGCGTCGTCAATCCGACGCCGAACGCCGTCATCCTCCACGGCCTCACAGAGGACGACCTCTGGGAGCACGCGCCCGCGCTCGCCACGATCGACGGCTTCTCGCTCGCGATCTCGAACCGGGATCTCGACGAGATGCTCGACGACCTGCGGCGACTCCCGTAGGTACTCGACTGCGGTCACCGCGAGAGAAAGAACAGTCGCTGCCGCCGATCCGTGCTCCTCGTAGCGCCCTATTCGACGTACTCGTAGCGCCGCTCGTTCATCCGGCCCCAACCGGTGAAGACGAACTCGCCCTCTGGCTGGGTGAACTCCTCGACCTCGACTTCCTTCTGGTGGTTGTGGACGTCGTGGACGAGTTCGTACTCCTCGAAGGAGAGGTCGTAGCGGTCCGCCAGTTGCGCATCGACGTCGAGACCCTCGACGCCCTCGCGCCAGCCGTCGCGGACGGTCTCGGCGTGGATCTCCGCCTGCGCGCCCGAGCCGTAGGAGCCGACGAGCATCTTCTCGCCCGCGAGGTCGACGTCCTCGGAGGCGGCCGCCCGGAGCGCGGAGAGCCGAGCGAGATGCACCGAGGCGGTGTACCAGTTGCCGACCTGCCCGGAGACCTGGATCGTCGGCTCGATCGCCTGCTCGTACCACTCCTGGTACTGACGCGTCCCTTTCAGTTCGTCCATATACGCGCGGATCGCCTCCTCGTAGTCCTCGCGCGTCTCGTAGTTCTCCTCGCGCGGCTGCATCCCGATGTCGTCGGCGAGGGCGTCCTCGATCTCGGTGTCGCGCGTGATGTGCCGGTAGCCGAGCAGCGCGGCCTTTCGGACCATCCCCGGATACGGCGTGTGGAACGGGAAGTAGACGAAGTCCTCGGGGTGAGTGTCGCCGGCGACGGACTCGTAGTCCTCCAGGGCCTCGCGCATCCGCGCGAGATACACCTGAATCGAGCGCTTGCCGTCGACGCTCGGGAACTGCTGATTCGGCTTCAGGAAGTCGGTCTCGTCGGCGCTGCCGTACCCCTGCTCTGTCGAGAGCGCGACGATGTCCGGCTCCTCGTCGATGAGCATCGCGACCGCACCCGCGCCCTGCGTCGCCTCGCCGGGGTCACCGCGCTCGTAGAGGGCCGTGTCGGTCGCGATCACGAGCGCCGCGCGCCCGCGATTTCGCCCCGCGCGGATCCAGTTGTACGCGTCGTCGAGACACTGCGTGCCCGACAGGCAGGCGAACTTCCGCTCGCCCTTGTTCGCGTGGTGGAAGTCGCCGTCGTACACCTGTTCGAGACAGCCCGCGATGTACGTCGAAACGGGCTTCGAGTTGTCGAAGGCGGACTCGGTCGCGACGTCGATGCGACCGATGTCGTCGGGCGTGAGCCCTTTCCGGTCCATCAGTTGCTTGGCCGCGTTCGCGCCCATCGTGACGATGTCCTCGTAGACGTCGGGCAGCGAGGAGTACTCGATGCCGATGCCTTTCGTGTACTTTCCGGGGTCTTCGCCCTTCACTGGCGCGAACGTTTCCGCGAGGTCCAGACGGAGTTTCCCAGACCAGAGTTCGATGGCGTCGATGCCGACGGCAGTCATACCTCTCCCATCTCGTGGTTCGCTTATTGTTTTGTCGATAGCGGTGTCGACGATTGTCTAACAGTAAAGACAGGGTCGACGATGCCGAGCGTACGCGGAGAGTTGCGACTCGGTATAAAAAATCGGCCGACAGTCATCTCCAGATCCCACCGAAGATATCACCCCAATCCCAGCCATCGCCGCCACCTCGGGGCTCGTCATCGTCGTCACCCCAGAAGTCGTCCCAGAAGTCGTCCCAAAAGTCACCCCAGAACCCGTCGTCATCGTCGGACTCTGGGTAGACTCTCACGTTCACTTGGTCGGTGTCAGTCGCGCCGGCGACGTCGGATACCGTTAGCTCAACCGTGACCTTCCGAGTCTCGGATGGTGGTGCACCGACGAGCACCACTTTCGGGGTCGCACTCTCCGAATCCACGAGGGTAATGGTCTCTTCGGCGAGTCCACCACGATCGGTGATCTCCCAGCCGTAACTCAGTTCGTCCCCGTCTGGATCCCTACTCCCGGTCCCATTGAGTTCGACGAATGTCCCTCCGATTTCATCCGCGTCGTCGTCGGCCGCTGCAATTGGGACGGCCTCGATCGATACGGGGTAGATCACCGCTGCACTCGGGACACTAGGTTCCGTGAGTGCTCCCCCTTCGCCCCTGCCGATGTTGTCTGGTCCAGCGTGCTCAGGCGGTCCCTCTCCGGGGTGACCGTCGCCGTCATCCTCCTCGTTAGTACGGAGTTCTTTGTCGTCGCCAGCGTCGGCGATCGGCGGTTGGTTAGCCTGTTCGACCGTCACTGTCGTTCGATCCTCTCCGGTCGCCGTCGCGTTCTCGACGGTCAGTTCTACGACAACTGTGTGATTCGCGTCTGTAACGTTCTCTTGGACCTTGAACGTCGAATCGAGGGAATCAGCGTCCGCGACCGCGACGGCGTCGGTCGAGACGTCGTCGTAATCGACAATATCCCACTGATACGTGACCTCGTCTCCGCTGGCGCTGGTGCTCCCGTCTAGGCCTACCGCAGAGCCATTTTCGCCGGAGACGGTCTGCTGTGGCCCGGCGTCGACCACGAGCGTCCGCTCGGCCGCATCTGTCCCGTCCGCGCTCCCGTCGGCGTCCGATTCGGTGGGTGATCCGATCGTCGTCGTCTGTTGGAGCAAGAGGGTCTCGGTCGCGTCATTTATCACCGAGATGGTGACCTCAGATCCGGCGGCCTGATCCCACCCGAGTTGCCACGTCTCACCCGGATCAAACTGTCCGTCTCCACTGCCGCCATTGCGGATCTGTCCGGACGCGAAGGCGTACGAGAACTCTCCAGAACTGTTTGTGACGACAACCCGAAGTGCGTCCGTGGATACCGATGACCCACCGTTGTGCGAGAGTGTGAGTGACGCTTCGGTCGCCGTCATCGTGATCTCGATCGGCGTCCCGCTCGCGCTGCCGGCTGCGCCTGCTGCATCCCCGTTAGATCCTCCAGTTTGAGAGGAGACGTAATATGCACCAAACGTCGTCGCACTGACAATTACCACTGCGAGGAAGAGGACGGTTCCGAGGGACTCTGCTTGGGCGCGGGTGTCTATCATCCGACGGCTTTCTCCTTTACTTCGATGTTGCCGTCAGCATCTTTGGCAGTCACACGCACCACGTACGGATCGGTTTCCCTTTTTTCGTTGAAGTTCTTGTCTGTAATGGTTAGAGAACCAGTTCCTGAACTTGTATCCGACTCGATAGGGGTACTGTTTCCATTTCCATCAACAAGTTCGATAGTGAGTTCTTGGACGTCATCGTCGCTGTCGCTATCTTTGGCGGTCACTGCCTGGATTTTACCTTTTATTCTGTTTGATTTACTTTTATCATCAATGTCGAATGGCTCAATCGTAATCGCCGACGTATCCGACCCACCATCGTCAGGGCCGCCACCACCTGCTGCCTGAACGTCCAGTGCGTACTGCACGTTCTCGTTTCGGCCTCCCTCAAAAGCGGAACTGCTCACGTCGTACACGCCGCCGGCCGCTGTCCGATAGGTCACGTTCACCCAGTCCGGCCCCGCCGCACCGGCGGTGTACTGATACCGATAGCGACCGGGATCAACGACGACACCGTCGGGGACGGTTCCGCTCTGGCTGTCCCCGAGCACGGACGTCCCGACCGGATTGTTGTACTTGTCGCGAGATTCGACGGCGAACGGATACGTCCGCCCGGCGAACGGGCTCTCGGTCAGGTCCTCGACGCTCGTCAGGTACGCCGGCTCCGTGTCGTCGACGTTTGTCCCAACCCCGACTTTCGCAAGCTTCAGTTGGTAGGTCACGTCCTGCTCGAAGAACAGTTCGACGCCGTTTGGTCGCTCTTCGACCCGATAGACGTATCCACCGTCGTTCGGATCCGCGGCGGGATCGTACTCACCGGTCTGATTCAGGAGTTCGAGCCACGACTGGCGGTTCAGTTCCGAGGGAACGAAGATCGAGACGTTCTCGCTCGTGCTCTCGTTCGAGATGCTGATCGTGCGCGTCGAGACGCTCACTGCTCGCGGATCGACGGCGAGTGTGCTGGCACCGCCCCGGGAGAGCTCGCCCGAGAGTGTGACGAGCGAAATCCGCTTCCCGGAGACGATCGGCTGATCGGTGAGAGTGAGATTTCCCGAGCGGAAGCGGTTGTAAACGATGCCGTTCTCGTAAACGGTCGCGGGCGCGCCGTCGTAATTCGCGTAGCTCGGCCGATAGACGAGCGACTTCGTGGTGTAGTTGTGCGTCGTCCCGTTCCAGAAGTCCGCGGTCTCGGGGTAGTCCTCCTCCGTGGTGGCGCGGTCGTCGGCCGTCGCGTTCCGAATCTGAACCGTCCCGAGCGACGACGTCGAGAGGGTCCCGCTCGGTGGCGCGGGATTCACGGCGACGACGCGCGTGGGATACTGCGTCCCGAGTTCGACGCTGGCCGGCGCTGACGATCCCGTCGCGGCCGTACCGAGGATCGTATTTCGGACTTCCTGCAGATCCGACTGGACGCGCTGATTGTGCTGGAACTCGATCTGTCGGTTCTCCTGTGGAACGACAGTCGCCTGATACAACGAGAGCGAGATAACGAGAAATCCCAGGAGCAGGACCGCTCCGATCTGTACCGTCACGGCCCTGTCGTCGCCCCCGAGAGACATACCCCGGAATCGGCGACTGGTGGATAAAAATATGCCGGCAAAGCGGCACGAATCGAGGCCGAGATCGCATCGGAGACCGACGCTCGCGTCCCGGTCACGGGAATGGTAGAGTGATTGTCACTCCCGGCCACCGCGAGCGCCGTCGCGACGACGTGTACCGCTCAGTCCTCGTCTTCTTCTTCTTCGACGACTTCGGGATCGCTCATCGCGCTCTGGAGGCTGTCCAGTCCGTTGACCCACTCGGAGACGAGTCCGTATTCGAGCTCTTCGACGACGGCCATATCGAGTTCGTCGCCCTCGATGATCCGCGTGCCGGCCTGCACGAGGTAGCCGAGCGCGGCGTCCATATCGTCGTCCTGCTCTGCGGCGGCGGCGGCCTCGACGTACTCCGTCAGCGGCGCTTCTTCGGCCGCGCCGGCGACGATGTACTCCTCCGCAGCGTAGAAGACGCAGACGAGACTCGTCTGTACGCCGTCGATGAGCATCACCTTGTCCTCGCGCGCGGCCTCGTCTTCGATGTCCAGTTCGGGCTCGGAGAGGACGATCGTGCGGACGCGTTCGAGTTCCTCGATCGCTTCCTCGTCTTCGAGCCGTCCGTCCTCGTACGCAGAGACGATCTTTGCGACCGCGATGGCCGCGTCGTCCTGCAGATTCAAGAGCAATCGCGCGGAGTCCTCGTTTTCGGGATCGAGATCCTCTTCCTCGACGCGCGAGAGCCAGTTTTGCCAGCGTTCTTCGGTGTAGTAAGTCTCCTCGGCCTCGGTCATATTCCACCATTTCCGCCGGGATTCAAATGCCTTTCTTGTCGAGGGTCCCGACGAGTGCTCACTTAGCGTGACAGCGTCGCACGCGTGTCGATCCCGTAGACGTCCGCAGGCGTCTCGACGTGAGCGCGCTCGACGGCCGCGTCGTACTCCGATTCGAGGAGCCATCGCACGCGACGCGGCACGGTCTTCGGACCGAGCACCATCCCTGGACGGTCGGGGTCGTCGACGAAATCCGTCTCCATCAGGAACGGCTCGCCTGATTCAGCCGCGACCTCCAGGCGATCTTTCTTGCTCATCACGCTCGGCGTCGGGCCCGCGAGCGTCCCACCGGCGTAGTGTTTCACCACCTTGTGGGCCGAGAGCCCGCGCGCTTCGGCCCACTCGGCCACCTCGGTCAGGTCGTCTGTCGCCTCCGTGTGCAACTGGACGGCGCAGTCGTGATCTGCGCCCAGCGAGAACGCGTGGCGCATTACCTCGTTCGAGGCCTCCCACACCGCGTCCGAGACGTCGTAGTGCGGCCGCCCGGACTTCAGCGCGAGCGCGTCGCCCCCGGCGACGTACTCCGCAGCGCAGCCGAGCCCCGCCTGCATCAATGCGCTCGCGTCCGCCGGCGAGAACCCGCGGTCGTCGACGAGCTTCGAGACCAGACCCGGATGGACGCCGAGCACGGGCCACGCCCGGCCCGGCAACAACTCCGTCGCTTCCTCGACCACGTCGATTGTCGTCTCGAAAACCGTGCGGAAGTCCGCCCCTGTCTCGGGTTCGACGCCGAGGAGCCAGGAGGGTTTGTTCACGACGAGCAGGTGCGTCCCGCCGAGCCGCGCGAAGTCGCGGACGGCGTCGAGGCCACGGCCGTGCGCCGGGTCGAGATGTAGGTGGTTGTCGAGCACCGGCGTGCCGAGATCTTCCATACGCGCCCCTCGGCTCGCCACTCAAAAAATTCGCCCGTTTGTCGCTGGGCGGGGAGGACGGTGTGGCGGACAGGTCGGTATGGGCGGTCAAGACGCTATGGGCGGCCAGGGCGGTGACGTGTCGCGGTCGTCGCGCGCCTCGCGAACGGCACCGCCTCCGACGCCTACGCGTCGTAGCCGACGAGGGTCGGGCTGTCGTCGTCTTCCTCTTCCTCTTCCTCTTCCTCTTCGAGTGTGACGCGCTCTGTCGCGGCGTTCCGCAGGGCGTCCGAGCGGCCGAACTCGCCGGGGGCGATCGCGAAGGTCCGACAGCCGTAGGAGTTCGCCGTCTCGATTGCGGGCTTGAAATCGGTGTCGCGGGAGGCGATAGCGATGATGTCCGCGCGGTCTTCGACGGCAAAGCGAGTCACGTCGACGGCGAGTCGGACGTCGACGTCGCCGCTCGTGACGATCACCTCGAAGCCGCGTGCTTCCGCCGCCTGGATGAGCCCCGGCGTCGCGTGCTCGTCGAGATAGAGCCGTATCGCCGTCAGTTGCCCGACGGCTGCAGCCGCCTCGCGTACGTCGTCGAGGTCGACGTCGAACTCGTCGCGGAGGACGTTCGGGCCGTCGACGAAGAGCGCGACCCGCGGTTCGTCCGCCTCGTCGGCGAACAGGCGTCCCAGGAGGTCCATAGCACCGATTTCACGGGGACCGACATAACGCCGACGATGCCGGCCGCCGCCGAACGCGGATCGCAGCGGCACCGCCCGACGACATACTATATCTAGAATATACACCTACTACACCTAATACCGTACGTTTATCAATCAGTATCAGAATATAGTGGACATAACGAGCACGATATCGATGACCGAAACAGATTCGTTCACTGTCGTATCCGCAATGAACCCACACGACGCGCTGACCGTCCGGTCCGCGACCACGCACGCGACGTACCAGTTGGTCGAATACACCGACGAGTCCACGCGCGACGCGCTCGCGCCGCTGCGGCCAGGCGAATCGGTACGGCTGTCGCTTTCGCGTGTCGGCCGGCGCGGCAACGTCTGGCGCGTCGATACCGCGTCTCACCGTGTCCACCCAGAGGCCGTACGGACCGAATCGCAGGCCGGAACGTAACCGGAACCCACGACGGGCCGGCGGTGGTACGCCGCGTCCTTCCCGCGCACTCAGAACGAGGTGTCGTCAAGCACCGTCTCGAACAGTGCCGCGACCACCAGTGCGCCGGCGACGATCACGCCCTCGACAATCCCGTATTGGAACGGGTAGACCGTGAGAGCGATCAGGACGCCGGCGCCGACGAGGCAAATCACCGCAACGAGTAGTGCGCGTGTGCGTCGCCGCATCGCTGTGAAGTCACCTCCGTACGCCGGATTACAGACGCCAAATCTGTAATATGTGTCGGCACCGCCGACACCGGATCACGTGCTCGCTGGGTGTGATCTTCCTCGCGAACGCAGTCCCGCGCTGTAACGCTACGACGTTCGATTCGGGACGTCCAGCAGGTGGATATTTCTCTCTGCCGCACGCGCGCTCAGGCACCTGATGACACAGGAGCGCGTCGGCCAGGGACGAGACGAATCGGGGGCACTGGGCACCTTCAGGCGCTTTTTCGCGCTCGAACGCGACGTACTGGTGCTGTCGCTCGCGATGTTCGCGTTCAGTCTCGGCTTCCAGATGACGAACCGCTTCCTCCCGGAGTACCTCGTCGCGCTCGGAGCCAGCGGCTTCGTCGTCGGGCTGTTCGGCACGGTCGGGAACGTCATCTCGGCAGTCTATCCGTACCCGGGCGGTGCGATCTCCGATCGGATCGGCTCCCGCTACGCGCTGACCGTGTTCGGCCTGGTGTCGACGCTGGGGTTCGCCGTCTGGCTCCTCGCGCCCGGCGTCGGTCCGGTGTCGCTCGCGGGCGTGACGATCCAACCGTGGATCTGGATCTTCGTCGGCCTGCTGCTCGCGCAGGCGTGGAAGTCGTTCGGCCTCGGGGCCACGTTCGCGGTCGTCAAGCAGGCGACCGAGCCCTCGCGGTTGGCTGCTGGGTTCGCCAGTACGGAGACGTTCCGCCGGACGGCTTTCCTCGTCGGCCCCGTCCTCGCCGCTGTCCTCATCGGTCTTCACCCGGCGTTCACGGTGAGCTTCCAGTACGTCCTCGGCGTCGCCGTCGCGTTCGGGGTCCTCGGGACGATCGCCCAGCATCTCCTCTACGACGCCAGCGAGGACACGCTCGGCGGTTCTTTCGCAGGCCTCGATCGAATCCGCCGCGACCTCCGCGAGATGCCGACGACGCTGCGGCCGCTGCTCGTCGGCGACACTCTCGTCCGGTTCGCCAACGGGATGGTCTACGTGTTCTTCGTGCTGGTGATCACGCGGATCTACCAGGTCGGCTTCGCGACGCGTATCTCGGTCGCAGGCTTCTCGTACGCGATCGACCTCTCTCCGGAGGCGTTCTTCGGCTACCTGCTCGGCGTGGAGATGCTCGTCGCACTGCTCGTGATGGCACCCGCAGCGAAGGCCGCAGAGCGCGTCGGCCTGAAGCCCGTCGTCGCGCTCGGGTTCGCAGTGTACGCGCTGTTCCCGGTCGTGCTCATCAACGCGCCGGGGACCGCGGCGGCGATGGTCCTCGTCTTCGCGTTCTCGGGGTTGCGATTCGCCGGCCTCCCCTCGCACAAGGCGCTGATCGTCGGCCCCGCACAGCAGGGGACTGGAGGGCGCGTCACTGGCACGTACTACCTGCTCCGGAATACGATCGTCATCCCTAGCGCCGCCCTCGGCGGGTACCTCTGGGAGTTCGTGAGTCCGGAAGTCGCGTTCACCATCGCCGCCGTAGTCGGCGTCATCGGCACGGGCTACTTTCTCGTCTTTGGCGAGGAGTTCGAGGCGTATGCGTAAGCAACGGTTACTTCGACCGTGGTACTCTCACGCGAACGGAATCGTTCTCCGTTCTTTCCCCCTCCACGATCCGACCGCTGATATTTAAACACGCTGTATATTCAATGCTGATAACAAGACACAGAGTTTATACTATCTTGGTATTTTCATTTGCGATATGGGAACAATCACCAAGCAAGAGCGGGGGCAGGTGGACGGACAGCGATTAACCGAGAAGATCGGTATCGACGACGGCGAGATCAACTGGCGAAAGGACTTCACGCAGTTCGACGAGGCCGACCGGCAGAACCTCGAACAGACGGCGCCGGTTCTCGACGACATCGCCGAGGACCTCGTCGACGACTTCTACGATCACATTCAAGCGTACTCGGAGTCGGTCGCGATACTCGAGTCGTCCTCGAAATCGGTCGAAGCTCTCAAGAAAAGCCAGATCGAGTACTTAAAAGGACTCGGACGGGGAGAGTACGGTCGCTCGTACTTCGATCGGCGGGCTCGGATCGGGAAGATCCACGACATGCTCGATCTCGGACCGAAGATCTACCTCGGGGCGTACGCCATCTACTACGAGGGGATACTGCAGGGAATCGCGGACGAAGTGAAATCGAGCGTACGCGCGGCGGTCGACGAGCCCACGGCTGCTGCGCGGAACGGGCACGACTCGGCGTCTGCTGTCGAGGAAGCAGTCGAAGATGCCGTCGACACCGTCGTCGACCGGACGCTCTCGGTCCTCAAGCTCATCAATCTCGACCAACAGGTCGCGATGGACACGTATCTACACTCCTACACCGAACGGATCGAGCGGGAACTCGATCGGCAGCAGTCCGTCGCTCGTGACGTCGACGCGTCCGTCGGTGCGCTGCGGGAGGCGTCTGACGAGGTCTCCGAGTGCGCTCACGAGATCCGCGAGGTCACCGTCGAACAGTCCGAGAGTATGACAGAGGTCTCGGGTGAAGTCTCGAACCTCAGCGCCACCATCGAGGAGGTGGCGTCGACCGCGAACCAGGTCGCGACGACTAGCGAGCGCGCCGAGACGCTGGCCACGGAGGGCCGCGAGTCGGCCGCGGACGCGATGGACGTAATGGACGACGTCGGCGAGGCTGCAGACGAGGTCAGCGACGACGTCGAACAGCTCAAAGCGCGCGTCGAAGAGATAGACGAGATCGTCGAGGTGATCAACGATATCGCCGATCGGACGAACATCCTCGCGCTGAACGCGTCGATCGAGGCCGCGCGGGCGGGTGAGGCCGGTGACGGATTCGCGGTCGTCGCCGACGAGGTGAAATCGCTGGCCGAGGAGTCACAGACGCAGGCCGGTCAGATCGAAACGATGATCGAGGAGATCCAGGCTGACACTCAAGAGACGGTCGCCAGCCTCGATACGACGACCGACCGGATCGACACCGGCGTCGACAGCGTCGGCGCCGCGATGGCGAAACTGGACAACATCGCCGAGGCGGTCTCCGAGACGTCGAGCGGCATTTCCGAGGTCGCAGACGCGACCGACGATCAGGCAGCGAGCACCGAGGAACTCGCAGCGACGATCGACGAAGCGAGTCACCGCGCCGAACGTATGGAGACCAAGATCCAGGACGTCGCGGATGCGGTCGACCAACAGGGAGAGAGTATCGACGCGATTTCTGAAACCGTGCGCGAGCTCACGAATGACGGCCAGCAGCGGAATTCGGTCGGTTTGTGACGAGCGAAACTCCCCGCGTCCGCCTCGACGCAGCCTCACAGCCGCACATCTCTCCTCGCCTGGTGCCGACCTGTCGCAACGCCTCGGCGGGCCGTGGCTATGCGCTTAGCGGAGAATCCCCCATTTCATATCGCGTCATAGCATTTATCGAGGCGGTAGCGGCCACAGAGCATACCAAAACATTTCTTGTACCAAACCAAGCCATCAGTATGGCCCATCGGAAGCCACCGCTGTACGACGTGTACGCCGCGGACGCGACGTTCACGGAGTTCGGCGGATGGGATATGCCGGTCGAGTTCGACTCGATTCGGGCGGAACACGCCGCCGTCCGCGAATCGGTCGGGATCTTCGACGTTTCGCATATGGGCGAAATCGTCGTCACCGGCTCGGATGCAACGGCGCTGATGCAACGGCTCACCTCCAACGACGTGAGCGCGCTCGCGCCCGGGGACTCCCAGTACGCGATGCTCACCGACGAATCGGGGACGATCGTCGACGATACGATCGTCTATCAACTGCCCGACGAGGAGACGACGCGCTACTTGTTCGTCCCGAATGCGGGCCACGACGAGGAGGCGTATCGGCGATGGGTCGACCACCGGGACGAGTGGGGCCTCGACGCGGAGGTCCGAAACGAGACCGACGCGTGGGCGATGCTCGCCGTCCAGGGACCCGACGCCCCGGACGTCGTCGACGCCGCGACCGACGTCGACGTGACGCCGCTCTCGTGGGGCGAGGCCACCTACGCTGACATCGGCGGGGTCCGCTCGTGGGTGTCGCGGACGGGCTACACCGGCGAGGACGGGTTCGAGATACTGTGTCCGAGCGACGACGCCGAGGCCGTCTGGTCGGTGTTCGAAGGCGACGTCACACCCTGCGGCCTGGGCTGTCGCGACACCCTTCGTACCGAGATGGGCTTTCTCCTCTCGGGGCAGGACTTCGATCCCGTCGAGGAGCCACGCAACCCCTACGAGGCCGGCGTCGGCTGGACTGTCGACCTCGACACCGACTTCGTCGGCCGCGACGCGCTCGCTGAGATCGAACGCGAGGGCGTCACCGAGACGTTCGTCGGGCTGATCCTCCGCGAGCGCGGGATCGCCCGCCACGGCCACGAGATCGTCGCCGACGGCGAAGTCGTCGGGCACGTGACCAGCGGGACGATGAGTCCCACGCTGGGAGAGGCGATCGCGCTGGGCTACCTCCCGACAGATCTCGCAGACCCCGGCACCGAACTCAGTGTCGTCGTTCGCGACCAGGAGAAACGCGCGGAAGTCGTATCCACACCATTCATCGAGGACAACTAATGTTCGAAACACCCGAAGACCGCAAGTACCAGGAATCGCACGAGTACGCAACCACCGACGACGAGACCGTCACGATCGGCATCACCGACTTCGCACAGGACGAACTGGGCGACGTCGTCTTCGTCGAACTGCCCGAGGTCGGCGACGACATCGCTCAGGGCGAGGAGTTCGGCGTGGTCGAGTCGATCAAAGCCGTCTCGGACCTCTATGCCCCGATTTCGGGCACCGTCACCGAGGTCAACGAGGAACTGTTCGACCGCCCGGAACTGGTGAACGAAGACCCCTACGGCGAGGGGTGGATGCTCAAAGTCGACCGCGCGGACGACGCGGACTTCGACGCGTTGCTCTCGGCCGACGAGTACCGCGAGCAGACCGAGTGAGGGCGACAGTGAACGTGACTGCGATCGCGGTTGCTGTCCACAACGGAGAACACCGATGAGCAATCACAACCGACACGAACGCGCCCAGGGAAGTCCCTACGCACCGCACACACCCGAAGACACGGACGCGATGCTGGACGCGATCGGCCTCGAAAGCGAGGCCGAGTTGTTCGACGTCCCGGCGGAGGTCCGCTTCGAGGACGAGCTGGGGATCGACTCGCGGAGCGAGCGCGAACTCCGCGCGGAACTGTCGTCGACGCTCGCGAAGAACGCCGATCTGACGGAGTTCCTCGGCCGCGACCACCACACCCACTACGTGCCGTCGCTGATCGACGAACTCTCCGAGCGCTCGGAGTTTCTGACGTCGTACACGCAGTATCAACCCGAGATCACGCAGGGATTCCTCCAGGCGCTCTTCGAGTACCAGTCGCTCGTCGTCGAACTGACCGGGCTGCCGATCGCGAACTGTTCGATGTACGACGCCGCGACGGCGCTCGGTGAGGCCGCACGGCTCGCCGGGCGCGTCCGACAGGCGTCGGGGACGCGCGTGCTCGTCCCGGAGATACTCCACGAGAACAAGCGCGCCGTCCTCGAAAACTACGTCGGCGGCACCGACCTCACGGTCCACACGTATCCGATGGCTGACGGTACCGTGGACGTCGAGGCGCTCGCGGAGGCGGCCGACGAGGAGACGGCGATGATCTACGCGGAGAACCCGACCGTCCACGGAACGATCGAGCCCCGACTCGCGGAGGTAGGCGACGTCGCAGACGACGTCGAGGCGCTGTTCTGTCTCGGCTCGGACGTCGTCGCGCTCGGCCTGCTCACCGAACCGGCGAGCGTCGGTGCCGACGTCGTCGTCGGCGAGGCCGACGCGTTGGGGCTGCCGACGGCCTACGGGATGGGTCTCGGTCTGTTCGCTACGCGCGAGGCGTTCCTCCGACAGGTGCCCGGCCGACTCGTCGGCGCGGGCGAGGACGCCGCAGGCAAGCGCGCGTACACGCTGACGCTGCAGACGCGCGAACAGCACATCCGCAAGGAGCGCGCGACCTCGAACATCTGTACGAATCAGGCGTGGGTGGCGCTGCGGACGGCGATGCACCTCGCGTGGCTGGGTCCCGACGGACTCGTCGACCTCGCGAGCCAGTGCGTCCGCGAGGCGCAGTCGCTCGCCGAGCGACTGAGCGAACTTCGAGGGGTCAAAGCCCCCGTCCACGACCGGCATCACTTCAGGGAGTTCCTCGTGCGGACCGATCAGCCTGCGTCCGCCATCGCGAACGACCTCGAAGCGAGCGGGTTCGCGGTCCACGTCGTCGACGACCACCGACTGCAGGTGTGCGTCACGGACGTGAACGCCGCAGCGACGGACGCCCTCGTGGCGGCGTTCGAGGAGGCGCTATAATGAATCACGATCAGGCACGCTACGGCGACGACGAACGGTACGAACCGCTGCTCTCCGAGAAGGACACGACGAGCGTCGACGTCGACGAACAGTCGCCGCTGCCCGACGACCTGACGCGCGACAGCCTCGAACTGCCGGGGCTCTCAGAACCAGAGATCGCTCGGCACTACACGCGGCTCTCGCAGATGAACTGGAGCGTCGAGAGCGGTCCGTACCCTCTCGGGTCGTGCACGATGAAGTACAATCCGTCGTTCACCGAGGACGTCGCAGCCGACCCCAACGGCGCTGTTCACCCCGACCGATCCGAAGCGAGCCTGCAGGGGACGCTCGAAGTCCTCCACGGCCTGCAGGACTACTTAGCACGCATCGGCGGGATGGACGCGGTGACGCTGCAGCCCCCCGCGGGCGCGGCCGGGGAGTTCACCGGCATCCTCGTCGCGAAGGCGTACCACGAGTCCCGCGACGACGACCGTTCCGAAGTGATTGTCCCGGCGTCGGCTCACGGCACCAACTTCGCGAGCGCCGCGATGGCGGGCTACGACGTCGTCGAACTGCCCTCGGGCGAGGACGGCCGCGTCGACCTCGACGCACTGGAGGCGGCCGTCTCCGAGGACACGGCGGCGCTGATGCTCACGAACCCCAACACGGTCGGCCTGTTCGAGCGCGACATCGTCGAGATCGCCGACATCGTCCACGACGCGGGCGGGCTGCTCTACTACGACGGCGCGAACCTCAACGCGCTGCTCGGCCGCGCCCGACCGGGTGATATGGGCTTCGACGTGATGCACTACAACGTGCACAAGACGTTCGCGACGCCGCACGGTGGCGGCGGCCCCGGCGCCGGTCCGGTCGGCGTCGTCGACGACCTCGTGGAGTTCCTCCCGAGCCCCCGCGTCTGCGAGACAGAGAGCGGGTACGAACTCTGCGAACCCGACCAGACCATCGGCAAGGTCCACGGCTATCAGGGCAACTGGCTCGTGCTCGTGAAGGCCTACGCGTACATCGCGCGCCTCGGCGACGAGGGACTCGAAGACGCCTCCGCGAAGGCGGTGCTGAACGCGAACTACCTCGCCGAACAGATCGACTACGAGATCCCCTACGGGCCGTTCCATCACGAGTTCGCCGCGACCGCGGGCGATCGGGACGCCGCCGACGTGGCAAAGCGGATGCTCGATTACGGCGTCCATCCGCCGACGACGAAGTGGCCCGAGTTCGTCCCCGAAGCGATGCTCACCGAGCCGACCGAGGCCGAGAGCCGCGCCTCGCTCGACGACCTCGCGGCCGCGTTCAACGCCGCGATGGCTGACTCGATCGAGGACGTCGAGAGTGCGCCCTCGAAGACGACGGCGCGGCGGATCGACCAGGCCGCCGCCGCGCGAAACCCGCGGCTCTCGTGGCAGGCACTCGGCGACGAAGAATAGAACTCGCAGTCGACGAGCCGACTACGCGTTCGCTTTTGCGGTACTGATGCCGTTGATCTCGATGAAGCCGTAGCCACACTCGCCGCAGCGCCACTTCGTCTTCGTTCCGAGGTGCAGTTCCATCGACGCCGTCTTCCAGAACTCCGTGTTGCCACACTCGGGGCAGTCGTACTCGCGTTCGAGACTCATACCCGCGATTTTGGCGTGGTCGGTGTTGAAGATACTGATTCGGTCGATGTCGTGGGAGAAAATAAACCGATAGCCGCGATACGATTTGGCGCTGAGGCCGCTCAGTCGTCGGCGACTGTGGACGTCGCCGTCGGCTTCGGGGCTTCTGTCCGGGGCTGTTCCGTGAGCGGCGTCCAGTTGAGATCGCCCGTGTAGTGGAGCGCGCGGTGGTCCTGCGTGGGATCGACGACCGTCAGCGAGAGCCAGTCGTTGTCCAGCAGACCGGCCAGGTTTTCGTGTTCGGCGACGACGGCGGTCACGCGTTCGACGGGCGCGTGGATGACCGTCGAGAGACGGAGCGGCTGGTGGTACGGCTCGTCGTCCGCGCTCGTCAGTGACTGCAGGGGGAGACCGGTCATCAGATCGCCGCCGTTGCCCTGGTAGACGCCGATGTTTCCGACGGGGTTGTGCGTCACCTTCGAGCCGCTGCCGTAGACCGCGTTGTCGACCGTCGCGAAGTAGTACTGCGCGTTGATCCACTGAGTGACGACCATCGGGCCGGTCAGGATGGCTTCGAGGGCGTCGCCGTCGTCGTCGGTCCGCCAGTCGTAGGAGTGGAGGAACGAACGGCCGTCCAGGTCGAGGTCGTCGGTGAGTGCTCTGGGGCCGATGACGAATCCCGCGTTGCCGGCCAGTCCCCACTCCGGGCGCGTCTCCGCCCAGTCGGCCGCGCGGCGCTCGGTCTCGCGGACCCCTGTCTCGGTCTCGGCGCCCATATCGCTGGCCCGTTCGGCAGCCGCACCGGCGCGCGCGGTCGCGAGGTCGGCACGGAGCTGTTCGACGTCGTCTTCGTGCGTCTCTGGGACGCTCCCGTCGTACAGTTCCACCTCGTCGGTCGTCGTGTTGTGCTCGCCCGCGACGAAGACGGTGTCTTCGGGCACGTCGATCCCGCGCTCGCGGAGTTTCTCTCTGACCGCCTCGTCGTTACAGATGGTCGCGAGGACGCGCGCGTTCGGCCCGCCGGGGTTGCCGGCGCAGGCCCCACAGTCGAGACTCGAACCGAACGGATTGTTCGTCGTGTGGCTGGCGTGACCCGCGAAGACGACGACGCGGGCGAACTGCTCCCAGCCCATCAACTCGAACGCCGCCGCGGCGTACTCGACTTTCTCCTCGAGGGTGAGCCCCTGCGGCAGTTCGTCGTCGGCACCCGGTTGGTGATCCACCGACGGTTCACAGACCTCGTGGTCGCCCGGGAGACGTTCGTCGGTGGCGTCGACGAGGTCGTAGACGCGTGCCGGGAGGAGCGTCCGGGTGGCCAGCGCCAGTCCGTAGCCCGCTCCCGTGCTCTCGACGAAACTGAACGCCGTCGCGGCGTTCGATTTCACGCTCTTCATCGCCTTCTCTGCGGTCGTGAGTGCGGTGTTCCAGCGGTCGTACGTGCGGTGATGATTCTCGCCGCAGTCCGCCGCTGGACGATCGTCGATGTGATGCTCCGCGTCGACGATCGGCGGGCAGGCGTCGACGGTCACGTCAGAGTCGTACCCCGAATACCGCATCGGAATCCCGAAGAAGCCGGCGTAGCCGTGAGTCTCGTAGTCGCCGATCGCCTCGATGTGCCGGCGGATGATCTCCGAGCGCGTGTCGATGCAGAAGACGAACTGGGCGTCCAGGCGGTCCGACCCTGAGTCCGCCGCGACCGACGCGCTTGCGTCGGTGAGCGAGTCGACCAGCTCCGCGCGGTAGGTCGACTCCCACGCACTCAGCCAGACCTCGGAGAGCGGGACGGTGCCGTCGTCTGTGTTTGCACTCCCGTCGACGTCGTCCGGGGCTTCCTCGGGGGCGAGCGGCGCACCGAACAGGTCTGCGAGCGTCAGACGCACGGCCAAGTATCCCGACAGCGTGATCGGGTACGTCGCCTGCCAGGCGTCGTTGTCGGCCGCGCGCTGCTTGATGAACCCCGTCCAGCCGGGGAGCGCGGTCAACTGGAACTCGAAGATGTCCTGCCACTCGCCGACCGGATACTCAGAGAGCCGGGTCCGAATCGCGTCGACCGGCTGTTCGGGGAGATCGGCGATGGTCTCGTTTCCGGGGACGTCGCCGTCGTGTGGCGCCACTGTCCGGAACGCGTCGTAGAATCCCTGTTCGCGGTTCGGCATCGGCCACTCGGCGCGCCCCTGATCGAGGAACGCGGACAGCCACTTCGTCAGGACCGCATCGACCTGCTCTGCGGCCGGCGACCGCGCGGCACTTGAGTCGCTCACGTCCCCGGCTTCGATGCGGTCGAGCGTCGCCTCGGGATCGGCGTCATAGCCGTTAGCACTCAGTTGGTCCCGCAGGATCTCGGGGTCGATCTGACCGTCTTCCCACGCGCGGCGGAACGTCTCGGCGCTCGGGTATCCGTCGCCGCCGAGCAGTTCCTCGGCGTCAGCGACGGCCTCGTGAAACGGCCGGTCCTCGAACCCGGCGAGCGGGTTCGCGGTCACGAACGAGTGGAGTGGCCAGACCGCGCCGACCGATTCGGCCGCTGCGTCGATGCTCTCTTCGATGGCGGATTCAGTACTCATTGTAGTCCTCCGTTGTCGTCAACAGGGTGTCTGTGGGCGGCTGCGTCGCGTTCAACAGCGCGACGTACAGGCGCTGGCTGCGGCGGTAGACGCCGGTCTCGATCGCGAGGTAGACGGCGAGGAACGCGGCGCCGACGAGTCCGTAGGCGAGCGTCAGTTCCGCTGGCTGTCCGATCGCGGGGAGACCGGAGAGCAAGCCCTCGATCACGCCGTAGACCGTGGCGTAGATGGCGATCGCGGGCAACGCGACCAGCGGAACGGCGCCGTAGCGTACCAGGGTCGGAAGCGAGGTCTGCGTGACCACGTCGCGGGTGGCGTGCATCACCGTCAGGACGACGAGTCCCACGAGCAGGACGCCGCTGTCCAGTTGCGTGCCCTTTCCAGTGAGTCCGGCGAACACCGCGCCGCCCGCGAGCGCGGTGAGCACGATCACGGCGACGCCGACGAGACCGACCGATCCCGACTGCTTTACCTTCGTCTTCGTCGGGCTCTCGTGTGCGACCTCACCGCCCGACGAGAGGAACTGGTACGCCTTGTAGAACCCGTGGAGGATGAGGTGGGTGATGGCGGCCCCGAAGAACCCCAGGCCGGCCTGCATAATCATAAAGCCCATCTGTCCGACCGTCGAGCAGCCGAGTTTGCCCTTGACGTCCGTTTGCACCGTTCTGAGAAGCTTTCCCAGAAGGGCGCTCGCCGCGCCGACGAGGACGATCGCGAGCATCACTCCCGCGTCGGCCGTCACCACCGGCGCGAAGCGAACGAGGAGCACGCCGCCGGCGTTGACGAAGCCGGCGTGCATCAGTGGCGAGGCGGGCGTCGGTCCCGTCATCGACGCGAGCAGCCACGTGTGAAACGGGACAAGCGCGGACTGGACCATCGCCGCCAATATGAGTGCACCGGCGGCGAGCAGCACGACCGTAGACGACGCGCCGGCGACGCTCGATGCGAGCCCGGAGACCGTCGTCGCGCCCGTGTCCCACCACAGCGCCGCGAGCGCGATCGTGAGCAAGGCGCTGCTCGCGAGGAAGTACCGGCGCGCGAGCGAGGCTGCGGCCTGGGCCTGGGGCCAGCCCTCGACGTGTCCGATCAGGTCGGCCATCAGGAGCCCCATCGCGAGCCACGCGAGCCCGAACAGCGCGAGGTGGTCGGCTGCGACCAGCAGCATCACCGCCAGCGTGAAGGCGAACACGCGCCCGAAGAACCGGTCGATCGTCCGACTCCCGGCCAGATAGCGCCGCGAGTAACTGTGGACGATCCCGCTGAAGAACGTCACCGTCACCCACATCACGGCCGTCAAGCCGTCGACAGCCACGAGACCCGCGATCTCCCAGCCTCCACCGCCTCGGAACCGGACGGCGAGTACACCCAGGCTCACAATCCACAGGACCCACACGAGCCGCGTCAACGTCGCCGGCACGCGTGAATCGCCGTTCGTCGGCGTCGAAAGCTGTCCCACGGTCGTCGACTGCTCTTGTCCGGTCATCGTTTGGGGTGTCTGTGACCGACCACTGCGACGACGGCGTGCGCCCCGCACACCGATCACAGCATTCGGTCGTTCTACCCAACTGTACGAACAGATCGGTTGTTAAATCTATCTATTCTCCCAGTCTGTTCGGAAAAATAAAATTATAGAACGTGATGGTATCGTGTAGCACACAGGCTCGGCTAGCGCGTGGCTCGCGGTACGCATCAGTAGCTAGTCGAAAGAGCGAGAGCCACCAGGGCGTCTAGATCCCGCCAGGCAGCCCTTGAACCCTCGGAAACGCCGAATAGTGTCCTCGTCGCGAACGGATCAGTCCCTCGTAGAGCAGCATCCTACGCTTCTGTTCGGCTATCAGATGCCCTGCTAGTGACCGTTTTCTGCGTGCGTCTCGGGGTCGAACTTTCCGAACGGCGTGGTCTGGTGACTCCGCACGAGGACTTCGTCGGCGACCGTCAGTCCCATATCCAGTAGTTGCTGTGCGACGGGCGTGATGTCGCTGTCGGACTCTCCGACGACCGTCACGAGGAGGTTCTGCTCGCCGGTGACCAACTCCTGGACCGATACGACCCCATCGATCTCCAGTATCTCGTCGATGAGTTCGCCGCGTTCGGCGATCGATGCGGTGCAGAACAGCAACATCCGAAGCGGGTAGCCCGACCGCTGGTAGTCCACTTCGGCGCTGTAGCCTTTGACGATCTCGTCGGTCTCGAGACGCTGGATGCGCTTGCGGACCGTGCTATCGGAGGTACCGGTTCGCTCTGCGATGTCGCCGGACGACATATTTCGGGCGTCTTCCTGTAGCGCATACAGGATCGCTTTGTCCACGTCGTCGATATCCTGATTGCCCATATCGGTACATCGGCGGCAAAGGCACTTTACCTTTGTATGATGGTGCCCCTCCGTCGCTACGCTTTTGATCGATTACTGTGACGTTTCGCTATGGGTTCGTTTACCGACGCGGTTGCGGTCGTCACCGGCGGCGGATCGGGAATCGGACGGACGACTGCGATCGAGTTCGCCGACCGCGGTGCGCGTGTCGTCGTCGCCGACGTCGACGTCGAGGGCGGCGAGGAGACGGTCACACAGATCGAAGATGCCGGCGGCGAGGCGTGCTTCGTCGAGACCGACGTCACGGACACGGGCGCGACCGAAGCGATGGTCGACGTCGCGGTCGACACCTACGGCCGACTCGATTACGCCTTCAACAACGCTGGGATCAGCGGCCCGAGTGCCGCCGTCACCGACCACGACCCCGAAGAGTGGCAGGGCGTCATCGACGTCAATCTCGTGGGCGTGTTCAACTGTATGAAATACGAGATCGCACAGATGCAAGAACAGGAGACCGGTGGCGTAGTCGTGAACAACGCCTCGATTCTGGGACACGTCGGGTTCAAGAACTCCTCGGGCTACGCCGCCGCGAAGCACGGCCTGCTCGGCCTGACGAAGACGGCCGCACTGGAGAACGGCGAGACGGGCGTCCGCGTCAACGCGGTCTGCCCCGGATTCATCGAGACGCCGCTCCTGGAAGAGGCGGGCCTCACATCCGACCCAGATATGCGAGAGCAGATCGAACAGCTCCACCCGATGAATCGACTCGGAACGCCGCAGGAGGTCGCGGACGCCGTGTGCTGGCTCTGCGAGGACGAGGCGTCGTTCGTCACCGGCGAGGCACTCGGCGTCGACGGCGGCTATTTGGCACGGTAGCGTCGCGCCGTCCGCGTTGCAGAAGCCACCGACTCAGTCGCTCCACTGCTCTTCGATCGGCTGGGGCGTCTCCTCGCCGAGCGCGACGGCTTTGAGCGTCTCTCCCCGTTCGGTGGTGACTTCGAGGTCCGGGACGGAGACGGGATTGCCGTCCTCGTCGATGGCGACGTAGACGAAGTGCGACTCCGTCGTGAGTTTGCACTCACCCGACAGCGGGTCTTCACTGAAGACGCGTAAGTGAATGTTCACGCTCGTCGACCCCGCCTCGTAAGCGTACGCCTCGATGAGCGCGGCGTTCCCGCGCGGAATCGGCTCGTGGAAGTCGACGCTCTCCATATGGGCTGTGACGCAGGTCTGCCCGGCGAACCGCATCGCCGACATCGCGCCGACCTCGTCCATCCACTTGACGACGTTGCCGCCGTGTGCGATCTCGTGGTTGTTCGTGTTGCTCGGCTGGACGAGGACGCGATTCTCGATGTAGGTTTCTTCGAGTGAAATCATAATCTGCTGTTTCCCGACAGCCGTAATTGATCTGTCGTCTCGGCGAAATCGTCACGGGGTGCCGGGACGCTTACGGTTCTCCGAGCCCTGCGTTCACGCGTGGACAGGGACGGACTCGTCATCGGCATTGCGGCAGTGTTCGCGGGGACGACGGTTCTCTTGACCGTCCTCGCGTTCGTCTATCAGCCGTTTCTGCTGCTCCTGGCAGTTCCGTTCGGGATCGCGACGTACCTCCTGTGGTACCACGCGAGCGGTCGTCTCCGCGACCGGCTCCGCCGTACCGTCGAAGCCGGACCCGGATCCGGCCCCGGACGACGAGGGCCGAACGCGGCGTCCCGGGGCCCGCGTGACTTTCAGGGCTTCGGCCCGGGGAGACGCGCGGCGGGGGCCGAGAACGGACGCCGTACAGGCCGGGGGCGGCGAGCGACCGGACGCGGCCAGCGCGCGGCTGACGGCCGTGGTCGCCGAACTGCGGGCCCCCGGCGGGACCCGAACGAGCCGACGCTCGCCGAAGCCTACCGCACACTGGGTCTCGACCCCGACGCGGACGAAGCAGACATCCGAGCCGCCTACCGCGAGCGGGTGAAAGCCGTCCATCCCGACACCGACTCCGGCGACGAAGAGCAGTTCAAGCGCGTGAACCGCGCGTACGAACGCCTCACGGAGTGAATGGGGCGTCTGCGTCACTCCCGCTCTTGGTCGATAAGTCACAGGGCACGCGTCTAGACCGCTACACGCCGTTCGGTACCGCTACTGTGACACGAGAACTCACACCACGAAAAGGGTTTTAGCGGATCGTTCCCTATCCGCGGCTATGAGCGCTGATCGGGCCGTACTGGAGTCGGCCCTCGAGCGCGGCGAGGAGGAGGGCGGAAGCGTCGAGTTCAAAGAGCGACTCTCACGGGAGTTGCATCTCGCCGACGGCCGACTGGAGAGCCTCGCGGCACAACTGCGCCACCGGGTACTCTCCGGCGACGGCACGGCGACGTACGTCGTCGGCGTCACCGACGACGGCGGCATCGCCGGCATTCCGCCCGAAGCCTTCTCCGAATCGATGGACGTCCTCTCGATCCTCGCCGAGGAGGCGGACGCCCACATCGAAGACGTCGAGACGTGGGGCGTCGGCGACGACGGCGAGCGCGGCCTCGTCGGCGTCGCGACCGTCCAGGAAGGGGCGATGCTCGACGTCGACGACGACCACATCGTCGTCGGGACCGCGGGTCACGTCGACCACGGCAAGTCGACGCTCGTGGGGTCGCTGGTCACCGGGACCGCCGACGACGGCCAGGGCCAGACGCGCGGCTTCCTCGACGTCCAGCCGCACGAAGTCGAGCGCGGGCTCTCGGCGGACCTCTCGTACGCCGTCTACGGCTTCACCGACGACGGCGCGGTCCATATGGACAACCCCCACCGTAAATCCGACCGCGCACGCGTGGTGGAGGAGGCCGACCGGCTCGTCTCGTTCGTCGATACCGTGGGCCACGAGCCCTGGCTCCGGACGACGATCCGCGGGCTCGTCGGCCAGCGCCTCGATTACGGACTCGTCGTCGTCGCCGCCGACGACGGCCCGACGAAGACGACGCGCGAGCACCTCGGCATCCTGCTCGCGATGGAACTCCCCACCGTCGTCGCGATCACCAAAGCCGACGCCGTGACCGACGACCGTTTCGAGGCGGTCGAACGCGAGGTCGAACGGATGCTCCGGGACGTCGGACGGACGCCGCTCCGGGTCGACCGACACGGCGTCGAAGCCGCCGTGGATGAACTGAGCGACTCGGTCGTCCCGATCCTGCGAACGAGCGCGGTGACGATGGACGGCCTCGACGACCTCGACGCGATGTTCGAGCGCCTCCCGAAGACGGCGACCGACACCCGCGAGGACTTCCGGATGTACGTCGACCGGACGTACTCCGTGACCGGCGTCGGCGCGGTCGCCTCCGGGACGGTCAACTCGGGCTCCGTCGAGGTGGGCGACGAACTGCTGCTGGGGCCGATTCCGGACGGCTCCTTCCGCGAGGTCGAGGTCCGCTCGATCGAGATGCACCACCACCGCGTCGATCGGGCGAAGGCGGGACGCATCGTCGGTATCGCGCTCAAAGGCGTCCGCGAGGAGGAGATGGAGCGCGGAATGGCGCTGCTGCCGGGCGACGCCGACCCGCCGTCGGTCCGCTCCTTCGAGGCGGAGGTTATGGTGCTGAATCACCCCACTCGCATCCGCGAGGGCTACGAGCCAGTCGTCCACCTAGAGACGGTGAGCGAGGCGGTCGTCTTCCACCCCGAGGGCGGCCAACTCCTTCCGGGCGATACGGGAACGGCGACGGTCGAGTTCAAATTCCGCCCCTACCTGGTCGAGGAAGGCCAGCGGTTCGTGTTCCGCGAGGGACAGTCGAAAGGCGTCGGGACCGTCGTCGACGTCGGTGAGTAGCCCAGACGCTTTCAAGATCCAGTTTTTCTGCCGTTTCGGTCACGCTTCGTCTTAGAGACGCTCCACCCAGGGCAGCGCACGTAGCTCCGGGAGCGAGTGGATCACGTGGTCAGCGGTCTCGCCGTCGGTCGCGGCTGTCTCGTTCCCGTCCGACACGAGGAGTACCGACGTCAGCCCCGCCGCGTTCGCACCAGCCACATCCGAGGCGACCGAATCCCCGACGTGAATTGTTTCTTCGGGGGGGACACCGAGGTCGTCGAGTGCGCGAGAGAACGGTTCTGGTGCGGGCTTCGCGGGCGTGTCGTGGCCGGCGAAGACGACGGTGTCGGCGCGGGTTGCGACACCGGCGGATTCGAGTTTCTGTCGCTGCGCGTCTCGCGAGCCGTTGGTCACGATCCCGATCGAGTACTGCTCGCTGAACTGGTCCAAGACGCGGCGTGCGCCCGCGAGATACTCGACGTTCCGGTGGTCCCGGGTCGCGGCGTACGCGTCCGCGACTCGTCGGCCGAGCCCCGGATCGTGGCCGCGCGCCGAACAGAGCGCCGCGAAGCACTCCCGGCGGAGTTCTGCCATCGAGTCAGTGCATTCGGCAAACTCGTCGAAGCGGTCGTAGTAGGCCTCGATCGGAAAGAGCTGACCAGTCCCGACGGACTCGAACGCTCCCTGGAGGAGGGCGTCAGGCGGACGACGGTAGCGAACGAGTGTGCCGTCGAGATCGAAGAGAACGGCCGATACCGGATCGGGCATCGAGTAGAGGTCACCGCAGAGAGTAAAGAGTGTTCGGCCGTCAGCCACGTTCGGCGCGGTCGATATCGAGTGGGGACTCCCGCGAGGTTGAAGTCCCACGACGCCCCAGGAACGCATATGGTCTCGCTATCCGCGCTCGCACTCGTCGCCCTGCTCGGCGGCGTCCAGGTGCTCGAGACGGTCCTCGACTATCTCAACCTCCGTCACGGCGCGGCGGCCGTCCGCGACGCCGTCGAGTGGGTTCGCTCGGCGCTCGACGTCGACGACCCCGAGGAGATGCTGGCCTACCAGCGCTCGAAGACGATCCTCTCGCAGATCCAGTCGTGGCTGGGCGTCCTCGTCGTGCTCGCTGTCGTCGTCTCCGGGCTCTACGGCGACGTCGCCGCGGCGCTGAGTCGAACTGGCCTCCCGAGCGTCGCCCAGGGCGTGCTGCTCCTCGTCGGGGCAATCGTCGCCGGTCGGCTCCTGTCCGCGCCGTTCGACGCCTACGAGACGTTCGTCGTCGAGGAGCGCTTCGACTTCAACAATCAGACGCCGGCGCTGTGGCTTCGCGATCTGGCCGTCGGGACGGTCGTCGCGCTCGTCCTCGGCGGCCTCGTCGGCGGCGCGATTCTGCTCGCGGTCGACGCGCTCCCGACGCTGTGGCCCGTCGTCGGCTGGGGGCTGGTCGTCGGCTTCTCGCTGCTGTTTATGATCGTCTACCCGCGCGTGATCGCGCCGCTTTTCAACGACTTCGAGCCGATCGAAGACGGCGACCTCCGCGACGCCGTCGAGAACGTCTTCGAACGCGCCGGCTTCGAGTGCGAGCAGGTCTACGAGATGGACGCGAGTCGCCGATCGTCGCACTCGAACGCGTACTTCGTCGGGTTCGGGCGCGCAAAGCGCGTCGTCCTCTTCGACACGCTCGTCGACCAGATGGACCGCGAGGCGATCCAGGCAGTCCTTGCACACGAACTCGCCCACTGGAAGAAAGCGCACATCTGGAAGCAACTGGCGGCCTCCGCCCTGCAGATGGCGGTCGTCTTCGCGTTCCTCTGGTGGGTGACGACCTCTCAGTGGGTTTATTCTGCATTCGCGCTCCCGCAGGAGACCTACGCCGCGCTCGGAGTTGGGCTGCTGTACGCCGGCCCCGTGCTGTCGCTGACCGCGCCGCTCACGAATCAGCTCTCACTGGCACACGAGCGCGAGGCCGACGACTTCGCCGCGGAGACGATGGGCGAGGCCGCGTCGATGACTCGCGCGCTGCGCACGCTCGCGGGCGAGAATTTGAGTAACCCCTTCCCGCACCCGGCGTACGCCGCATTCCACCTCACGCACCCGCCGATTCCCGAGCGCATCCGTCGGCTTCGCGAACGGTACGGGACAGAGAACGAGGACGCAGACCGCGTCGCGGGCGGCGGTTCCGACGCGGGCGTGCCGCCGTCTGCGACGTAGACGGCGAACGGTTTCGCCTACTGGTGCCTGGAATTATTCTCGCGAGCGCACGTAACCACCGTCGCGTTCGGCGGCGAGATCCAACAACACGGCCCACCCCAGAATCCGCTCGACGCGCTCGCGCCAGACGTCGCGCCAGTCCTCGGCCGCGCGGTGGGTCTCCCAGACGGGCACGCGGTCTTCGAATTCCTCGAAGACCGTCTCGATCGACCGGGGCTCGTCGGTGTCGAGCGACGCCAGGACTTCTCGCGCGCCGTACACGCGCTCTCGAAACGCCGTTCTGAGGTGGTCGGGAGTCGGGTCGGTCGACTCCCGGACGAAGCCCGAGGACGTCTCCGAGGCTAATTCGAGCGCACGCAGGAACGTGAGCCACGTGCGCGCGACGTCGCGAGTGGGGAAGTCGAGGCGGCGCATCAGTCGGGCACAGCAGTCGTCTTCGGAGCCGGGGACGAGCGGAACGGCACGCTGGGCGTCCGCGACGCGGTCGAGCGATTCGGGTGGGTCCGGCAGGAGCTTGAATCTCATACGCGTACTCAGTTCACGCCTTCAGGTTCGGTAGCCGAACGACTCCGCGAGCAGTTCTTCGTCGGTCTCGCCGAGCACGTACGTCGGGCCGTCGACGACGTCGACCGTGACCTTTGCGGGCGCGAAGACTGTCTCCGGCACGTCGTAGAAATTCCAGTCGGCCGCCGCGAAGATCTCCTCGAAGGGCGTGCCGTACTCCTCGCGAGCGCTGGAGGGGACTCGATCGAACTCGTCGAAGTCCTCGGCGACGGTGAGGTGGACCTCGCCGCCGTACGCCAGCGCGTCGTTCGTCCGCGCCATCGCGACGCTCTCGTCGTAGCTGACCGGCGCGAGCGGTGCCGAACCGAACGCGGACTGGACGTTGCGGACGTCGTAGCCGAGTTCGAAGAGACGGAAGATCGCGAGTTCGGCGGCGCGCGCGGCCCCGGTGACGCTTCCGACGGTCGAGCCGGACGCGTACGTGGGGAGGAAGACGCCGCCCGGTTCGACGCCGGCGGTCTCGGCGACGTGCTCGGCGATACGGTCGCTCGGGAGGTCGATGCTCTCGACTGAGAGGACCGTCAGGTCGAACTCGTCGAAGTAGTCCAGCGCGTGGAACTCGTCTTCCTCGGCGACGAGCGCGCGGGCCGGCCCCGACCCGAGGCCGTCGAACGCCGGATCGTCGAACGTGAGTTCCCAGCCGGCTTTCTGCGAGCAGAGCAGTGACAGAGCGGGGTGGTCGGTCTGGAGTTCGACGTACGGCGTCGTCGCGCCCGCGACGTCGTCCATCCGCGTCTGGACGGTCGAGAGCCCAGCGGTCTGGATCTCCGCGAGCAGCATTCCGGCTTCGACGCCCGCCTGGGAGTCGACGCCGAAGTCCAGTACTGTCGCGCCCGACTCCAATTCGTGCGGGACGACGCGGAGTTCCTCCGCGAAGTCGATGGCCTCGTCGACGAGTTCGATGGCCATCCGATTGATGGAATCCATATCTCCGCGTTGGTCGTCGTGGGGTAAAGTCGTTGGTAGTTCTGTAGCTTCGTCTGCCGCATCTGTTGTGTGAGTCGTTACCACACAATTTCAGCAGTAGGAGGCTTCTTGCGCCCGCTCAGCGTCAGACAACTACACAAAGTATTTACCGGACCTGGTGCTTGGTTGTCTCGTACCCCTACCAATGGTGGCACCAGCGAGTACTGCGGGCCACGTCCGTTCGATCGGACACACGCACTCGCGTTCCGGTGCGCGCAAAGCTGTTGTCGCCGATTGCAGATCAAACAAACTATGACAGGAAACAACGGCAAACTCCGCGCGGTTTTCCTCGCGGCGCTTATGGTTCTCAGCGTCTTCGCTGGGACCGTGGCGTTTACGGGAAGTGCAGCTGCGCAGGAGTATGCAGGCGGCGCTGTCCACTATAACGACAGCTCGACTGCGAACTGGACGATTGAGGTACCGATTGATGGAGCAATTAGCAGCACAGACCAGATTGACTCGGGTAACGTCACCGTCCTCGACGACGGTGACGCGGTTTCTGGTGCGGTCAACTTCGCTGCGAGCCAGAGTGAAAGTTCGGTCAATACTATCCGGCTCAATATGACCCAAGAGTACGCTTCCAACGATCTGGAAGTCGAACTCTCTGGGTCCTTCGCGGACTCGCTCCAGGGCGAATACTCAGTTGCATACGCAGCTGAATCCTTCGATAACGACGACCTGACGTCGAACGAGACCGTCTACCAGGGCACGACGGTTGCAATCTACAACGTCAGTGGTGAAGGTCCGTTCCCCGTTGAGGGCGAGGACAACGATTACTTCCAGAACTTCGGCCCGGGTACCAACAGCGATGTCTTCTACATCGACACGGACAACCTCGACCTGGGTGACTACAATTATAACGACGGGCAGATGTACTTCATCGTCCGTGACCTCGGCCTGGACGTTAGTGTTGACGACCTGAACGTCACCACTGACGACACTATCGAGGGAACTATCGAAGCCAGAGACTCCAACCGTCCGATGACTGTCGAACTGCTCGACAGTGACGGCGACACGGTCCAGGAAAAATCCTACACGCTCAGCGGACAGGGTGAGGTCGACTACGAGTTCTCGGCAGACCGAGACACGGGCGAGTACACGGTCCTCGTGACCGACGAGGGTACCCTCATCGAGCGCGAAACGTCGACGATCACCATCAGCGAAGCTGACGACCGTGACGCCGCGTTCGCTGACGGAACTGTCTCCGAGCAGCGCGGGGACATCGTCGAAATGACGGTTGAAATGACGAGCACTGACTACGCGTCGATCACGGTGGGTAGTCCGGACCAGGGTATCGTCGCGAACGCAACTGTCGAAGACGAAGACGGCGACGACCAAGCGACCGTCTACTTCAACACGTACGAACTGTTCAACAACAACGACGAGCCCTTCGCAGTTGACTCCGACAGCGACGATTCGATCACCGACCAGGACGTCGGCGTTACTCTCGGTGACCTCATCGACGCTGGCGAGTACGATCTCGAAGTGACTGCTGGCGAGGAGCAGTACGCAGCAGACTCCGATGGAGTCGCGACCCTCGTTCTTGAGGAACGGAGTACAGACCAGTTCCAGATGTGGACTGGTACTGCCGGCCTCAGCCCGACCGATCTTGAAGACATCAACGAAGCTCTCGAAGACGGTGAGATTACGCAGTCCTCGGATATCGCAACGGGCGACTGGGCTGTCCACCAACTCGTCGCGTCTGGATTCGAAGGTGCGCTTGACGCTCGTGAGAATGAGCAGCGGACCACTCAGTTCTTCAACCTCGTTGAGGACGGCCCGATCAACCTGACTGTTGAGGAGGCCAACCCTGGTGCGAACCAGGACGCAGACGAACTGGTTCTCGGTTCGGACAACACGACGGTCATTGCTGACGGTGCCAACGACACCTACTTCATCCTCGTCGACACCGGTGAAGTGAACGTCACCGACGGCACCAGCAACTACAACCTGCCGAACGACGACGACACGGAACTCGAAGCGAACTTCACCGTTCTCAACGACGACTTCGGTCCGGGCTACGACTTCACGCCTGACGACCAGTTCGACGATGACGAGAACGAAGAAACGCTCGTCGAGTACACGGTCGTCGAACCGGAAGTCAACGTTGACGAACCGTTCAACGTCGGCGCAGCTAGCGGACAGGTCGTCAGCGGTGACGCCACGCTCGCTCCGGGTACGGAACTCGACATCCGCATCCGCAGTGACGACGGCGTCACGCCGAGCTTCCTGAAGACCGCGTCGCCGGTCGTCCAGGCCGACGGTACCTGGAACGCGACGTTCGACTTCAGCGAGCAGAACGTCGGTGACACCTACGAGATCACTGTCTCTGACGAGAACAACCTCCTCCCGAGCGACACGACGGAGGACGGCGAAGTCGTCGAAGCGGTCCAGACGACTGCACCGGGCACCACGGAAGCTCCGGACACCACGGAAGCTCCGGACACCACGGAAGCTCCGGACACCACGGAAGCTCCGGACACCACGGAAGCACCCGGTACGACCGAGCAGCCCGCGACTGAAACGCCGACCAGCACGCCTGGCTTCGGTGTGGTCGTCGCGCTGACGGCGCTCATCGCCGCTGCGCTGCTCGCGGTCCGCCGCGACAACTAACGACCTGAACTACCGGACGTAGTCCGGCTCTTCAATTTTCCATTTCTTTCGGCGCTACACCCGATAGCGACAGCTGCGTCCACCGACACGAGATATCGTCTTCCTTTGTAGCCCGGTGCGCTCGTGTTCGGCACTGGGATGATGTCTCACGTACGCAGCGCTAAGAACAACAGTTCAGAATCTTCGAGGAGAGCGTCGCCGGTTGTTCGGTCTGTTCGGATCTAGAATCTGGGGGTAACTTCGCAGCGTAGAACGTCGACGGCGCTTACGATCTTCGTAACCCGGTACTGACGACTCACGTCGACGACGGCAACGTCAGCACAGTCTGGCACGATATGCCTAATTCCGAATGAGACGTCGACGTCTACCCTCGGCTTCGAAACGTCGTCAACTGTCAGTGCTCATCATCACCGCACTGTCGATCGACTGGCATTGAGACTAGACACTCTCCCTGCAACTCATCTTACGGAAGGAATGATAGCGAATAGGCAGCACTCGGCACATTTCGGATTCAGTGCACCTGCCGGTCGTTCCTCTGACGCTTCGGAGGATCACACAAAAAGCCGAAGCTAGTAGCGAATATAGATCCGAAATTCGAAAACGCGCTGCTACGACGTTGGATTGAGGAAAAGTGCCCGGGGTGGGCTCCGAACCCACGATCTCCGCATGTCCCAGGTCCGAGGCTCGGCGGGCCCCGTGGGGAGCGGCGGAGGCTTCCAAGGCGTACCGCACCGAATCTCAGGAAACCCTATGAGTGCGGCGCTATGTCCAGCTAAGCCACCCGGGCTCACTTCTCCGTTGTTCGATGACGTTCTTAAACCTTCGCAAGTCCGGTGGCCGCGAGAGTGTCTCACAATCGCACAATCGGCCGTATCCGGTCTTATTGATCTCCACCAAACACCGCTCCATCGGCGCCCGTACGCCTATCAGCGTACCAGCCGTAGACCGTCGGGCCGAGCAGGAGCACGGCCACCAGCATCGCGGCGACGACGACTCGCAGGTCGGCCGCGCCGGCGAGATCACCAGCCGCGAGCGTCTCCGCCGACGACCCCGCGAGAATCCCGACGATCACCCACGGAATCTCGCCGATCGCCGTCCCGAGCAGAAACGCCCACAGCGGGACGCCGGCCATCCCCGCGGCGACCGAGACCACGTCTGAGGGGGCCGGGACGAGCCGACTCGCGACGACGCTCCGCACGTCACCGGTCTGCTCTCTGAACGCCTCACCCGCGTCGGCGACGCGACCCGTCCGTCCGAACCGGCGGGCGAGAAGATACGGTGGCACGCTCGTGAGCGTGACCAGCGCGAGAGCGAACGGAAACCCCGACGGCCCGAGACCGTAGCCGAGGAGCACCGCTAAAAGCGTCGTCGGCCACGCGAGCAGCGGTCGGACGGCGGCCAGTGCGACCGTGACAGCAACGAGCCGTACCGGATCGGCGACGAGCCACGCCGCTCGGGAGAGCACCGCATCGGGCGAGGAGACGAGCGCGGCCGCCGCGACGACGACCAGCGCTGCGCCGGCGACCACCCGCGCTCGCAGTCGAGACCGGTCCATCGTTTGCAGGTCGCCGCCGGGTCGGGATAACAGTTAGTGACCGGCGGTGATCGAGCGGGGGCAAGGTCGGCATATTCGTCGTCCCGGGGGAGACAGTGAAATATTATGTCCGCGCACGCGGAAGACAGAGTGAACTGTGGCCGACGACGAGCAATCGGATCTCTCGACGTTCGATGCCGGAAGCGGCGCCGACAGCGACGTCGACAGCGACACAGATAGCGGAGCCGACAGCGGCACAAATCGCGGCGCGGAAGGCAGCGCAGGGAGCGGCGATGCGAATGAATCTGGAGACGACAGCCCTGGCCCCACTGATCACACAGATGGGTCTGCGCCGGTGGGACGCGTCGCCAATCTCGACAAGAGCGAGCGCGTCGAACTCGGCGTCGACCTCCTCGCACACGTCGAGGCCAAGTCGCTCTCGCTCTCGGAGGCGGTCGATCGCATCGAGACGGTGACGACGAACCCGGCACTGACGCGGGAGATCCTCGACACCGCGGAACTCCGCGGCGTCATCGAGCGCGAGGAGGGGCGGATCCGTACGCATCGTGTCGGGACCTACGTTCGCTTCGAACAACAGGTCGTTGAGCGCGAGGGCGACTACGAGTGCCGGCGGTGCGGAGCGAGCCTCTCGACGGGCCACTTCGTGCAGTTCCAGAGCGGCGAACTCGGTCCGTTCGGTCCGTCGTGCGTGAGAAAAGTGCTCGGTCGAGAGTAGGTTAGCGGCCGCGACGGAGCTCTTCGATGAGCTGTTCGACCAGTTCGCGCTGCGCGCGCAACTCTTCGTTCTGTTGCTCGACGGTTTCTCGGAGTTCAGCCAGTTCCTCGCGAAGTTGCTCCTCTGCAGTAGGAGTCGCAGACTGGAAACCCGAGCCCTCGAATCCGGCGGTGGACGACGGAGTCTCGTTCGACCCCGCGTCGCTCGCCGCGCTCTGCGTGTGGCTTCCCGCTTGTGTCGAGTCGGCGTCCGCCGTCTCGGGCTGTGTGCGGTCCCGTGTGGCGTTCGCCCACGCCGTGTCGGTCGCTTCGGTGGTCTCGGCAGCCGATTGCGCACTGGAATCAGACGTTGTGGCGCTGCTTTCGGCGGTGTCAGTCGTCGTCTCCTGTGCGGGGCGTTCGACCTGCTGGGTGACGGCGTCCGCGCTGGCGTCGGCGGCGCCGGCCTGTGCCGTCGAGCGGTCCCCGCTGTCGCCGGACGCGACCGCATCGGTGGGTGGGGTTTCGGCGCCGTCTCCGGATCGCGTGGCGTTTTCGGGGAGTTCTTCGGGCTCTGCGGGGTCGGCGATCAGTGGGTCGGGACCGTCGCCGAAGGAGACTTCACCCGACTGGTCGCCGTCTGCGACGTCGCTTTCGGCTTCCTCCTCGTCGGATTCTGCGGCGGCACGGAGTTCCTCCAGCGAGTCGACGCCCCAGTACGAGAGCAGCGTCGTCTCCAGGGCCGCGCGAACCGCGCGAGCGTCGTCGTTAGGGGCTTTGAACCGCTCCTGGCGGCCATTGACTGTGAGCACGACCGATGTGGCTACGCTGCCGTCCTCGAAATCCAGGTCGCTCACGTCGCTGTAGTGGTAGGACTCGAAGTCCTCGTCCCAGAGATTCGCGCCGATGTGGCGCACCACGCGCTCGCCCGCGATGACGATCGTGAGCTCGCTGAACCGGAAGAGGCGCTCCATCGGCTCGTCGTCTTCGAGGACGTCGTTCGCTTTGAACACGCCTTCGACGATCGGCTGCAGCGCGCGTTCGAGCCGCTTTGCGGGCAGCGAAATCGTCTCCTGACCGTCGAGGCCGTAGTCCAGCGTCACCTTCGCCTTGCGGCGGCCCTCGGAGACGGTGATGCGCTCGGCGTCGTGAGAGTACTCCTCGACCGACTCGTCGGAGAGCAGCCCTTCGGCGCGATAGAGTAGCGTCCGCGTCGGCGTCACGTACAGTTCGTCCTCGCCGCCGAGGTCGACCCGCGCGACCACGTCCTCGCCAGCGAGGGCGGCCTGGACGATCTCCGGTTGGCTCATAGCATCGTTCTCCGTCCGTTTCGTCATAAATCCGTGGGTCTTGCTGGCGCTCGCACGTGATGGTATACCGAACTTTCCTGGTGAGCGAACTGCCGGCGGCGAAACGGGGTAAAAAGAGCGGAAGAACGGCGGTCGTGGTCGGTTATCCGATCAGTCGTCGGCGACGACGTGCTGGCTCTCGCCGGTCATCGCGAGGACGTCGTCGAAGAAGTCGAGCGAGTCGTGGGGGCCGGGGTGGGCTTCGGGGTGGTACTGACGGGTGATCACGTCGAGCTCGTCGTTTGCGAGTCCTTCGGCGGTGCCGTCGTTGACGTTGACCTGCTTCACGTCGAGTTGGTCGCCGGGTTCGCCGACGGTGTAGCCGTGATTCTGCGTCGTCATCACGACCTGTCCGGAGTCGAGGTCGCGGACGGGCTGGTTCACGCCGCGGTGCCCGAAGTCCATCTTCTCGGTGGTGCCGCCGAGCGCGCGGGCGACGACCTGCTGGCCGAGACAGATGCCCGCGATCGGAACCTCGCCGACGTTCTCTTCGACCAGTTCCTGTGCGGCCCCGAAGTTCGCCGGGTCGCCCGGGCCGTTGGAGATGAACAGGAGATCGGGGTCGATCTCGGCGAGGTCCTCGCTCGTGGTGTCGTAGGGGAGCACGTGGACCGACGCGTTGCGTTCGACGAGCGAGTCGACGATCGACATCTTCGCGCCGCAGTCGACGAGCGCGACGTCGATGTTGCCGTCGCCGTAGGTCGTCTGTTCGGCCGTCGAGACGCGCTTGCCGATGTCGACGTGCTCGCTCATCCCCTTGCACTGTTCGAGTTCGGCTTCCGCGTCCTCGGGCGTCACGTCGTCGCCGACCGCGATGCCGCACTTCATCGCACCCTCCTCGCGGATCGACGTGACGAGGTCACGGGTGTCGATATGGTCGAGGGCAGGGACGTTCTCGTCTTCGAGCCACTCGACGACGTCCTCGGTGAACTCGTGGGAGATGGCCGCGCGCGGGTGGACGCGGTCGGACTCGAATCGCTCTTCTCGGACGCCGTAGTTGCCGATGAGCGGGTACGAGAACGTCAGGACCTGTTCCTCGTAGGAGGGATCGGTCAGGCTCTCCTCGTAGCCGGTGTACGCAGTCGTGAACACTAACTCGCCGCGGGTCCGCCCCGGCACGCGACCGCGGGCCTCGATGACGCGGCCGTCTTCCAGGGCCAGATAGGCGTCCGACATTACGAGAAACGCACGTGATTCTGGGGTATAAGTGTTACTTTCGTAGCTCAGTTACGAATTTCGTAATCGGTAAGCCCCCCGAGCGCGTCTGGGGGGTATGGACGATCTCGATCGCCAGATCCTCGATATTCTCCGCCGGGACGCCCGAACGCCCTACACGGAGATCGCAGCGCAGGTCGGGACCTCCGAGGGGACGGTGCGCAACCGAGTCGAGCGCCTGACAGAGGACGGCGTCATCGAGCGGTTCACTATCTCGACGCGGACGGGAAACATCAAAGCGATGATCGAGGTCTCGGTGAAAGTCGACGTCGACACGACCGAGATCACAGAGCAGATGACAGAGTGGGATCAGGTCGACTTCGTCTGGCAGGTCTCCGGCGAGGAGGACGTCGTCCTCGTCGTCGACGCCGCCGACACCCAGGCGGTGAACGATCTCATCACTCGCGCGCGCGAGCTCGACGAGGTGAAGAACACGAAGACGCGGCTCATCCTCGACGAGCGCCTCGGCCGGTCGCCGTAAGATCTGGACGCGACAGCGCCCCACGTCGCGCCGGAACGAATCGTTTTAGTGCGCGCTGGCGGAACAGGGGAGTATGGCGATCAAACCCAAGTACGTCAAACAGCTCGGGAAGCTGCTGCTGGAGAAGTACCCGGAAGCGTTCAACACGGACTTCGAGACGAACAAAGAGAGCGTCGCGACGCTGACCAACGTGGAGTCGAAGGGCGTCCGCAACCGGATCGCGGGCTACATCACGCGCAAGAAGGGCGGCTCGCAGCCCTCCACCTCGGCGTAAGTCGGTGACCTGTTTCTGAACGTCGTCGATATCGCGAGCGACTGCCGTCTCTCCTCTCTCGCACGTCCAACAGCGATCGACTAGTAGCGACGAGTCCGTAATAGCCAGAAGCGACGCGTCGCGCGCTCAGAGCCGGTCGGCGCGTCCCGCCGCAGTCCACTTGTCTGTCGGTGCGCCGTCGGGAACGCGGCGCACGCGACGTCCGCTCGTGGCGTCGACGCGGCCTGCGAAGGTCCACTTCTCGCCGGTCCACCTCGGCTCCGACTGGGCCGCTGCCGCGGCCGCGACCGCGGCGGCCCGCTCGCCATCAGCGACGTGAGCGGCAACGGCGGCGGCGATCGCGGCCGCCTCTTCTTCGTCCGCACTGTCCGGGAGCGTGAGGCGGTCGAGCACGTCGGCGACCGGGTCGGTGCCGATCGAGTCGTCACCAACCGAGTCGTCGGCAGTCAGACCATCGTTAGCCGGATCGTCGGCGGCCATCTCAGATCGGGAGGTTGCCGTGCTTCTTCTCGGGAAGCGACGAGCGCTTCGAGCGGAGCATCTCCAGGTCCGCGACGAGCCGCTCGCGCGTCTCCGGCGGTTCGATGACGGCGTCGATGAAGCCGCGATCGGCCGCGGTGTAGGGGTTCGCGAACTCCTCTCGGTACTCCTCGATGAGTTCTTCGCGGCGCTCGTCGGGATCGTCCGCAGCCGCCAGTTCGTCGCTGTAGAGGATGTTGACCGCGCCCTGCGGCCCCATCACCGCGATCTCGGCCGTCGGCCACGCGTAGTTGACGTCCGCGCCCAGATGCTTCGAGGCCATCACGTCGTAGGCGCCGCCGTAGGCCTTCCGCGTGATCACCGTCAGGAGCGGCACTGTCGCCTCCGAGTAGGCGTACAGGAGCTTCGCGCCGTGGCGGATGATCCCGTTGTGTTCCTGGTCGGTGCCGGGGAGGAACCCGGGCACGTCGACGAAGGAGACGATCGGGATGTTGAAGCCGTCACAGAAGCGGACGAACCGCGAAGCCTTCTCGGAGGCCTCGATGTCGAGCGTGCCGGCGTTGACGCGCGGCTGGTTCGCGATGACGCCGACCGAGTGACCGTCGAGGCGGGCGAAGCCGACGAGGACGTTCTTCGCGAAGCCCGCGTGGACCTCGAAGAAGGAGTCCTCGTCGAGGACGCCGCCGATGACGTCGTGCATATCGTACGGCTTCCGGGGCTCGTCGGGCACGACCTCGTTCAGCGACTCGTCGGCGCGCTCGGGGTCGTCCCACGGTTCCACGCGGGGCGGGTCCTCGACGTTGTTCGGTGGGAGATACGAGAGCAGCCGTCGGATGTCGTCGAGCGCCTCCTCCTCGGTGTCGCAGGCGAAGTGTGCGACGCCCGAGGTCGACGCGTGCGTGACCGCACCACCGAGTTCCTCGAAGCTCACTTCCTCACCGGTGACGGTCTTGATCACGTCCGGACCGGTGATGAACATGTGGCTCGTGTCCTTCACCATGAACGTGAAGTCCGTGAGCGCGGGTGAGTAGACAGCGCCACCGGCGCAGGGCCCCATAATCGCCGAAATCTGGGGCACAACGCCCGAGGCCTCCGTGTTCCGCCGGAAGATCTCACCAAAGCCACCGAGCGACTGGACGCCCTCCTGAATGCGGGCCCCCGCGGAGTCGTTGAGTCCGACGACTGGCGCGCCGACCTCGACGGCTTTGTCCATCACCTTCGTGATCTTCTCGGAGAACACTTCCCCGAGCGAGCCGCCGAAGACGGTGAAGTCGTGGGCGAAGACGAACGTCTTTCGTCCGTCGACCTCGCCGTAGCCGGTCACGACTCCGTCGCCCGGGAGTTGGGTCTCCTCCATCCCGAAGTTGTGGTTCCGGTGGGTCCGGAGCTGGTCGAATTCGTTAAACGTCCCGTCGTCGAGGAAGTACTCGATGCGCTCGCGGGCCGTCATCTTTCCCTTCTCGTGTTGGGATTCGATGCGGTCCTCGCCGCCGCCCTTGAGCGCTCGCTCGCGCTTCTCGCGTAGCTCCTCGATACGGTCCTCCATCGTCACGTCGGACCACCTCCGATCATCGTCACGTACGTACCGACGGGAGGCAAAAGGGTTTCCGCAATCCGACAAGGGGAGGTTCGTCGAACGTCGACATTCTCAAATAACGTATAAAAAATAATTATGTTTATTGCGCTCGGAATCGTGGTAGTAAGTACCACGATGGCTAGCGCACACCGATCACCCTTCGAACGCCTGCGGTCGCAGTACAACGACGTCGACCTCGTCTGTCCGAAGTGCGGCTACGACGACATCGACGGGGAGTGGCAGGCCGTGACGACCGGTCGCACGATCGAGTACCGGCACATCTGCCCCAGTTGCGGTGCGATCCGACGGCGGACGATTACACTCGAAAAGTAGATCGCAGGCGGCGGACCGAGATGAAAAGGACCGCGACTGCCGCGCTGTGTCGCGCGCTTGCAGTCAGGTCAGACGAGCGACCGCTCGGTCCGGAGCCCGACGAACGCCACTGCGCCGACGAACACCGCGACGAGCACCGTCGGCCAGAAGCCGAGGCTGGCGTCCACGCCGAAGGTCGTCAGGAGGGTGAAAAGCAGGAAGATCGGGAGGACGACGCCCGCGCCGAGCAGCCACGGCGTCGCGAGCGCCTGCGAGACGCTGCCAGCGCCGGAGCGGAGTTCGGTGATCGCATCGCGGCCCAGCACCCAGCCGGCGAAGACGAGCACGGCGGCCAGCCCGAGCGTCAGGAGGGTGTCGACGAGCGGCCCGGCGACGAAGCCGAACACCGCCGTCCCCGCGATCGTCGGGTTGATCGCACAGATCCCACCCGTCACGACGACGGCACCGGTGACGAGCGCCACGGCGCGGTGTCGCGAGAAGCCGTACTCGTCGACGAGGAACGAGACGGGGATCTCGAGCATACTGATCGACGACGACAGCGCCGCGAGCACGACGACGCCGAAGAAGGCCGTCGCGACGAGCGCGCCCGCGGGAAGTTGGGAGAACGCGCCAGCGAGGCCGACGAACAGCGCGCCCGGCCCGGGTGCAGTCTGTGACGGATCGACGCCGAGGGAGAACAGCAGCGGGAAGACGACGAGGCCCGCGAGCACACCAACGAGCGTGTTGAGAACGGCGATGATCGTCCCGTCGAAGGGGAGCGAGCGGTCCTCGTCGATGTAGGAGGCGTAGGTGATCATCGTCCCCGCGCCGAGTGAGAGCGTGAAGAGCGCCTGTCCGGCCGCCGGCGCGAGCACGTCGAAGAAGTTCGCGCGGATCGTCGCGAGGTCGAAGCTGAGATAGAACGCGTACGCTTCGGCCGCACCGGGGCGGGACCCCGCCCAGACGGCCAGCCCGATCAGCAGTGCGAGCACCGCGGGCATCATCACCTTCGTGCCGAGTTCGATCCCGCGGCGGACGCCCGCGTAAACGACGAGCGCCGTCAGTGCGAGAAACAGCAGGTGGTAGCCGAGCGCGTCGAGGCCGGCGGCCACGCCACCGAAGTACTGGCCGGGCGAGGCGAAGTACGCCGGTTCACTCCCGACGAGGCCGAGCGCACTCTCGCCGAAGTACCGGAGGATCCAGCCGCCCACGACGCTGTAGAACGAGATGAGCGCGATCGCGGTGAAGACGTAGAAGACGCCCCACAGCCCCCACGCCCGCGACCCCGAGAGATCTCGAAAGGCTCCAACGGGACTTTTCTTGCCGCGTCGGCCGACGACGAACTCCCCGAGCAGCCCCGGGACGCCGACGAGCAGTACGATGCCGAGATACACCATCAGAAACGCGCTTCCACCGTTGTCGGCTGTCACCCACGGGAAGCGCCAGATGTTCCCGAGGCCGACCGCCGAACCCGCGGCGGCGAGGATGAACCCCGCGCGTGTCGCCCATGTCTCACGTGTCATTGGCTCTCACTCACCTGCTCGCGAGTAAGTGGCTTTCGGACCGAATCCGTCTCCTCGGCCGATAACACGGTCATTCGTGAGGGATTTTGCCCCGCGGCAGTGAGCGCGACGCCAGCGATCGTCGGTGCCGCGACGACTCCGAGGCCGCCGGTGTGCTGGGCGGAGACTTATTTATCACGACCGTAATGAACAACTATGACTGATGCTGATCACATCGTGATCGCAGGCAGCGGACGTGTCGGCCACCGCGTGGCTCAGCACTTTACTGACCGAGGGTGGAACGTTACGGTCATCGATCCGGACCCGGGGCGGGCCATCGGGGACGACGACATCGACGTCATCAGAGGTGACGCGACGAAGCCGTCGGTGCTCGACGAGGCCATCACCGACCGGACGGACACCGTCGGCGCACTGACGGACAAACAAGACACGAACCTCGTCGTCTGTATGGCGGCGAAACGCCACGCGACGGGGCTCCGAACCGTCGCCCGAATCGAAGAGGGCGCGGGCGACGAGTACGAGGAGTACGTCGATCAGGTCTACTTCCCCGAGCGCGCCAGCGTCCGCGCGGCGGTCAACGCCCTGTCGGGGAGCGACGTCCGCACGCTGGAGGAGGTCACCGGTGAACTGGAAGTCCTCGACGTACGGATCGACTACGACGCGCCGGCGGCGGGCGAGGTCGTGTCCACTGCGCTCCCCGAAGGCTCCGTGGTCATCGCCGAGGCGGACGGCCACGTCGCCGTCCAGCACTCGACAGAACTGATCGGTGGCCGACGGTACCTCATCGCGGCCGACCGCGACGTCGTCGGAGAAGTCCTCACGCAGTGTCGCGGTGAGGACGCAGTGTAGTCAGGAACTGCTTCTCCGCCGTCGAGAGTGCGGGAACGCCGACGGGTTCGGAGCGGTTTGCGGGATCACTCCTTTCGTGATTCGAGGTACGACCGGCCTACAGCGGCGGCACGATCGCGCCGTCGATGAAGAGCGTCTGGACGCCGAGCGCGAGCGTGAGGAGCACGCCGAGGATGACGACCGTCCGCGCGAGCCAGAGCCACGTCATCCCAACGCCCGACCCGAGCGACGAGCCGGAGAGGAGTTCGTCGACAGCGGGACGGCCGTAGATCCAGCCCGCAAAGAGCAGGATGCCGAGCACCGACAGCGGGAGCAGCAGTTGGTACGCCAGCGTGTCGAACCAGCCGAGCCAGGCGGTGTCCCAGGCCGAGGGGATGCCGAGCAGGAAGATGAGCCCCCCGAGGACCGCCGCGATCTGCGGGCGGCGCGCGCCGTAGTTGTCGACGGCGTAGGAGACGACGACCTCCAGCAGGCTGATCGCCGAGGAGAGCGCCGCGATGAGGACGACCGCGAAGAAGACGACGCCGACGAGTCGGCCGGCCGGAAGCTCGGCGAACGCCGTCGCGAGGCTGACGAACAGCGCGCCCGCGCCGCCGCTGCCGGGCTCGATGCCCTGGACGAACAGCAGCGGGATGACGACGAGACCCGCGAGGATCCCGACCGCGCTGTTGAGCACGACGACGGTGATGCTGTCGCCGAAGAGGCTCTGATCGTCACCGATGTACGACGCATAGGTGATCATCGCGCCCATCCCGAGCGACAGCGAGAAGAACGCCTGACTCACCGCGAACGGAATGATATCCGTGAGCGGCCCACTGAACGACGGCAGCGGGTCGAAGGAGACGCTCAGGCTGAGCTGTGAGAGGTCGGGCGACAGGAAGTAGGTGTAGCCCGGTCCCGCGCCGGGGAGGGTGAACACCCAGACGCCGAGGACAGCGAGGATGACGACGATGCTGGGGACCATCAGCTTCGTGGCCTTCTCGATCCCGTCTTCGACGCCGCCCGCGACGATCGCGACGACGAGGATCATAAACAGCGCGTGGAGCGCGAGCGCGTCGACGCCCGCCGAGATCTGACCGAAGTAGGCGGCGGGGTCCGCGAAGTACGCGCCGGTGACGCTGCCGCCGATGTAGCGGAGGACCCACCCGCCGACGACGCTGTAGTACGACAGGATCCAGAAGCCGGTGCCGACGCCGAGGACGCCGACCCACTTCCAGTTCCGATGGCCCAGTTCCTCGAACGCGCCGATCGCGTTCAGACTGCTTCTCCGACCGACGACGAACTCCGCGAGCATCGCCGGGAGACCGATACCCAGTGCGGCGACGAGGTAGACGACGAGGAACGTCGCCCCGCCGTACTCGGAGGTCTTGAAGGGGAACTGCCAGATGTTCCCGAGGCCGACCGCCGAGCCGACGGCGGCGAGGATGAACCCTGCGCGCGTCGCCCACGTTTCTCGTTCACTCATTGCTGGCCGGGGCTAGTCGCCGACCGGGTGATAAGATACGCGATTATCGGGCGAGAACGACCCGAAAATTGTACACAATCGTCTCAGAGAGAACGTTTCCGTACATACGTACGCACCCGTCCACCGCTCGCCTGCGACCGACGGCTGGATCCGGGACGGCGTCGCTTTTGTCACTCGATCCGCTTCGGATCAGTATTTAATTACCGTCCGAAACTGAACCCCCCACGCGAATGCGCGGACTCCCCGGCCGCTCTGATTCGACGGCGACCCTCCTCGTCGGTGCCGCCGCCCTCCTCGGCGCGAACCTCCTCCCGCTCGTCGGCGTCGTTGCCTGGGGCTGGGACCTCACAGCGCTGCTCGTCGCCTACTGGGTGGAGGCCTTCAGTACGGTCGTCCTGGCCGCGGTGAAGGCGCTGTTCGCCGAACGCGGCTCGCCCGGGATCCCCGGACAGATCGAACCGCTTCACGAACTTCGGGAGAAACGCGGCGGCTGGCAGTTTCGGCCGACGTGGCCGCCGCTCTATCCCCGAAATCTCCCCTTCGCACTCTCGATACTCGGATTCTGGCTCGTCACCGTGGTCCCACTGAGCGTCCTCTATTGGTTCTCGGCGGACCTGACGCTCGTACTCACACTCGATCTGGCGCTCGGAACCGGTGCGCTGGTGATCGCACAGGGATCCGATTTCGTCTTCGAGTACATCGGGAACGGCGAGTACGCCGACGTGTCGGCACAGGAGATCGTGCGGACGCCAGCGCAACTGTCGCTCGTCGTCGTCTCGGTCGGCCTGCTGGCGGCCGCCGAGAGCCGCGCGAGCGGCCTCCTGATCCTCGCGCTCGTCGTCGCGGCGAAGACGACGGTGTCGATGTATCAGTTCTACGTCGAACACGTCGGCACGCCGATCCTCCGACTACGCGAGCGGTTCTTCGACGACGAGACGGATAGCGAACCACCCCCGGAGTTCGACCTGCCGAACGCGGACGTCAGCGGGCGAGTCACGGCCGACGCCAGAGCAGTGCTGCTCGGGAGCGTCGGGGCCATCGGCTTCGGCTTCGTGAACCGAGTCGGGTTCCTCACGCTCGTCTTTCTCGTGCTCGCGATCGTCGCCGGTGACTTCCTGTGGCTCGCGGTCGCGCTCCTGGCTGTGCTCGTCCTCGCTTCCGCTCGGGTTCTCAGCTACTTCCTCCGGTACGGGACGGTCGAGTACCAGCGCCGCGGCGACGACCTCGTCGCCTACGACACTGCGCTGGAGGCGCCACAGTGGATCGCGTCGGTCGATTCGGGAGCGGACTTCGCGGTCCGAAACGCGATCGCCGACCGGCTGCTCGGCACGGGAACGCTCACGATCGCGGACGTCGAGTCGGTCGATCGGGACGTGCGACTCGGTCCCGTGAGAGACATCGACCGAGCGGTAGCGCGGCTAGATCTTCCAGTACAACAGACTGAGCGTCCGGAACGGGATCCGGCTGTCATCGCCGCCGCGAGCGTGCTGCTGCTCTTTTTCTTAGCGATTCCGGCCGGGCTGTTCCTCACGCCGGACGTCAGTGACGCGCTGGCGTGGGGCCTTTCGCTCGTGTTCGCGCCGTTCTTTCTGCTCCCCGTCGGGGCACTCGCCTGGGCGGCCCTCTCGCGCGTGTGACCGACTACGGCACCAGCACGAGCTTTCCGACGAAACTGTCCTCCAAGACCGCACGCTGGGCCTCGCCCGCCTCCTCGAAGTCGTACGTCTCGTGAACGACCGCTTCGAGTTCGCCGCTCGCAGCCAGATCTGCGACCCGCGCGAGCACCGCGCCGATGTCGTCGGCGTTGAACAGCGACATAAACTGATACTGGATCTCCTTGCCTTTCGTGACGCCGATGTTGTCGAAGCCGCCCTCGGCGGTGTCGTTGCCGATGCCGACGACCCGCGCGCCGGGGTTCGCCACGTCAGCGTTGAACTGGAGGTACTGATCCATATGCAGGTCGACGACCACGTCCGCGCCGCCGGCGCCGACGACGGCGTCTTCGAGGTCGTCGCGGCTGTAGTCGAAGACCCGCTCCGCGCCGAGATCCGAGAGCGTCTCGAAGTGCTCGGGCGACGCCGTCGCGTGGACGTGCGTGCCCATCGTCTCTGCGAGCTGGATTGCGACGTGGCCGACGCCACCGCTGCCGCCGTGGACGAGAACGTTCTCGGTGGGCTCGGCCTGCGCGTGGTGGACGAGCGCCTGCCAGGCGGTCGCGCTGACGGTCCCGAGCGCGGCGGCCGCCTCGAAGTCGATCTCCTCGGGCAGGTGTGCGAGGTAGTCTGCGGGCGCGGCGGCGGCTTCGGCGTACGAGCCCGGCATTCCGTTGCCGAGGCCGGTGCCGAAGACGCGGTCGCCGACGGCGAACTGGTCGACGCCCGGGCCGACTTCCGCGACGGTGCCCGCGAGGTCGCCGCCACCGATGAACGGGAGGTGTGGGACCGGGTACGCTCCCTCGCGGAAGTACGTGTCGACCGGGTTCACGCCGGCCGCTTCGACGTCGACGACGACCTGCCCGTGTTCGGGTTCGGGTTCGTCGACTTCGTCGACCGTCAGTACCTCGGGACCACCGTGTTCGTGGAATCTGACTGCGCGCATCGGCCGTCGATTTGACACGGAGGTTCATAAAGGAAGCCGAAGCAGACGTACGCGTGTCTTCAGAGATGAACGCGTGCCCTCCGAGACGAATGCGTTCCCTCCGAGATGCGCTCCCGATTGCGAGTCGCGATAGCGGCTTGTGTAGAGCTACCCGAATTCGAGTAAACTCGCGTCGTAGCCGCGAAAACTGCCGCATCGAGGAATCGATATCGGCGGGATTTATGCGGGCGCACGCCCCTCCCTCGGACGATGCGCTTACACGAGTATCAGGCGAAGAATGTCTTCGCCGACGCCGGCATTCCGGTGCCCGAATCTCACCTCGCAACCTCCGTCGACGAGGTCGTCGAGGCGGTCGCGGACATCGGCTTCCCGGCGGCGATCAAAGCACAGGTACACGTCGGCGGCCGCGGGAAGGCCGGCGGCATCAAGATCGCGACCTCCGAGGAGGAGGCCGAACAGTACGCCGAAGAGATCCTCGGGATGGACCTCAAGGGATACACCGTCGAGAAGGTCCTCGTCGAGGCCGGCGTCGACTTCGAGAACGAACTCTACGTCGGAATCACGATGGACCGCGGCGCGGGCGAGCCCGTCGCGATGGTCTCGACCGAGGGTGGCGTCGACATCGAGTCGGTCGCCGAAGAGACGCCCGAAGCGATCGCACGCGAGCACATCGACCCCGCGTTCGGGCTGCACCCCTACCAGGCGCGGAAGGCCGTCTACGACGCCGGCATTCCCAAGGACGTCGCCGGCGACGTCGCCTCCATCCTCTCGACGCTCTATGACCTCTACGAGTCGAAAGACGCCTCCGAGATCGAGATCAACCCCGTGATGATCACCGCGGATCGAGAGGTCGTCGCGGCCGACGCCGTGATGAACATCGACGAGGACGCGCTCTTCCGACAGCCGGACCTCGCGGAGATGGAAGACGAGGCCGCCGAAGACGAACTCGAACAGAAGGCCAACGAGTACGGCTTCGACTACGTTCGTCTCTCCGGCAACGTCGGCATCATCGGCAACGGCGCCGGTCTCGTGATGACGACGCTCGACCTCGTCGACTACTACGGCGGCGAGCCCGCGAACTTCCTCGACATCGGCGGCGGCGCGAAGGCAGAGCGCGTCGCGAACGCGCTGGATATGGTGTTCTCCGACGAGAACGTCGACGCCGTCGTGTTCAACATCTTCGGCGGCATCACCCGCGGTGACGAGGTCGCGAAAGGTATCAACGAGGCCCTCGGGCAGTTCGACGAGATCCCGAAGGAGGTCGTCGTCCGCCTCGCCGGCACGAACGCCGAGGAGGGGATGGAGATCCTCAACACCGACCTCGTCGACGTCGAGGCGACGCTCGAAGACGCGGTTCAACAGGCCGTCGAAAACGCACAGGAGGCAAGCCAATGAGCATCTTCGTCGACGACGACACGCGCGTTGTGGTACAGGGAATCACCGGTGGGGAAGGCAAGTTCCACACCGAGCAGATGATGGAGTACGGCACGAACGTCGTCGCGGGCGCGGTCCCCGGCAAGGGCGGTCAGGAAGTCGCCGGCGTCCCCGTCTACGACACGGTCGATCAGGCCGTCGAAGCCGAAGACGCCGACGCGTCTGTCGTGTTCGTCCCGCCGGCGTTCGCCGGCGACGCCGTCTTCGAGGCGCTCGACACGGATCTCGACCTCGTCGTCGCCATCACCGAGGGCATCCCGACCCAGGATATGGCGAAAGTGAACAAGCGCCTTTCTGAGACGGACACCCGCCTCATCGGCCCGAACTGTCCCGGCATCATCACGCCCGGCGAGGCCAAACTCGGCATCCTCCCCGGCAACATCTTCGAGTCCGGGAACGTCGGTCTCGTCTCCCGCTCGGGGACGCTGACCTACCAGGTCGTCTCGAACCTCACGGATCGCGGGATCGGCCAGACCACCGCGATCGGCATCGGCGGCGACCCGATCATCGGCACGTCGTTCGTCGACGCGCTCGAAGCGTTCGAGAACGACCCCGACACGCACGCGGTCGTGATGTGCGGTGAGATCGGCGGCGAAGACGAAGAACAGGCCGCGAAGTTCATCGCGGAGAATATGGACACGCCCGTCGCGGGCTTCATCGCCGGGCGGACGGCCCCGCCGGGCAAGCGGATGGGCCACGCGGGCGCCATCGTCTCCGGCTCGGGCACCGGCACCGCGGAGTCGAAGATCAACGCCCTCAACGACGCGGGCGTCCCCGTCGGCGACACGCCGAACGAAGTCGCCGACCACATCGAAGACTTCCTCTAGACGGCGACCTGCGGCAATCTTCTCGTTCCTCTTTCCCCTTTCTCATCGCATTCGTCGCCTCGTCGCTCGGAAATTCTTTATTCTCCCCACACGACCGTGGAGTGATGCGCGTCAGCGACATCCTCTCGCCGTCGGTCGTCACCGTCGACCTCGAGTCGTCGCTCGCAGAGGCGGTCGGAAAGATGCTCGACGAAGACGTCGGGAGCGCGGTCGTCACCGACGACGGCGTCCCGGGCGCGATGATCACAGAGCACGACGTGCTCGACGCGACGTACCAGACGGACGAGCCGCTCTCTTCGATTCCAGTCAGAGCTGCGGCGAGCGCCCCGCTGGTCACCATCGGGCCGTCCGCGTCGGCCCGTCGCGCGGCCGAGGAGATGGACGATCACGGTGTCCACCGCCTGGTCGTGGTCGACGGCCTCGACGTCGTCGGCGTCGTCTCGACGACGGATCTGATCCGAAACTACACTGGGATTCGGGTGGACGAACGGAAGCGGGCCGACGCGGAGTACGAGTGGTTGACGCGCGAGGAGATGCGGTGAGTATCGGGAGTCGCGGCTGGGTCTTGCTGGCACCACTGCGTCCCAACAGGGGAGCCGGCGCTATCCATCGCCTTCGGAACCGTCATCAGCGTCGAGCGACGACCTCCCGATACGGAGACGATGTCGCCACCACGCACGACCCGCCGCGCGCTCCTCGGCAGCGTCGCGACGGGCGCTCTTCTCGGCACTGCCGGCTGTCTGCAGACGCTCGGCTTCCAGCGCCAATCCGCCTGGCGCGACCCCCCGCTCGCTGAGGACCGCCCCGACGCGGTGTACGTTCCGGCGGTCATCGAAGGGATGGAAACCTACGGCGAGACGACCGCCGGCCGCTACGGCGTCGCCCTCACCTACTCGTACCCCCATCGCTTCTGGACCCTCTCTGGAACTGAGACGTCGAAGACGGTCGTCGAAGCCGACGACGACGTCCACCTGATGGTCTCGCTGTGGGACACCGAGACCGGCCGCGTCCTCCCGCTCGATTCGGGCGTGACGATCGAGATTTTGGATACAGACGGCACACTCGTCACCGAGGAGGTCGCCTATCCGATGCTCTCACAGACGATGGGCTTTCACTACGGCGCGAACTACGCGCTCGACGGCGAGGGCGAGTACGAGGCGCGCGTCCACGTCGGGGGCGTCTCGCTCCGTCGAACCGGCGGCTTCGCGGGCGCGTTCGAGTCCGCCGCGACGGTGACGATCCCGTTCACCTTCGAGACGGACGAACTGCACAGCGTCTCGATTATGCGCCCCAAGAACGCCGGCGTTCGCGACGCAGCGATGCTGATGGAGATGGACGGCGTTCCGGCCGGTCGAGCCCCGACGGCCGACTCGCTGCCCGGACAGCACCTCGGCGCGCCGAACTTCGGCGACGCCGTGTTCCAGACGTTCCTCGTCGAGGGCGACAGCGAGCGTTTCGGCGCGGAGCCGTACCTGTACGTCTCCACACGGACGCCGTACAACCGCTTCGTGCTCCCGATGATGGGCCTCGAAGCGACGCTGACGCGCGGTGGCGAGACGGTGTTCGAGAGTCGACTGACGCGCACGCTCGACCCCGACCTCGGGTATCACTACGGCGCGTCAGTTTCTAATGTCGAATCCGGAGACGGACTGACGATCACGACGACGATCCCACCGCAGGTCGCCCGCCACGACGGCTACGAGACGGCGTTCCGAGAGATGGGCGACGTGTCGATGACCGTCGAGTAGCGGCAGTTAGCCTTTCTGCAGTTTTGTAGTGTTGAAATACGCGAGAACGCGGGATGCGTAGTAAGGTAAGGGATAGAGGAGTGGCGAGACCGATCGCTCAGACGACCAGCGCCCACGCGGCCACGACGACCACAGCTCCGAGAACGGCGCTCAGCGCCGCGTGATTCCGGAGGCGGTCCTGGAGTTGGTGAATGTCGCCGTCGTAGTCCGCGTCGACGGGACACGTCTCACTGCCCGTCGAACACTCCGGCAGCAGGTCGACGGCGACGTGGAGGAAGACGCCGGCCGCGACGCCGAAGAACAATCCACGGAACCCGCTCGTCGGCGAGAAGCCCAGGATGCCGACCGGGAGTGCGACGAGGCCGACGGCTGCCGCCGGGAGCAACAGTGTCGCGACCGACCGGCCGCGTTCGGCCAGTCGCCGCGCGGCCGCGTAGCCGGCGGGCGCTTTGTGCGAGACGAGCGCGAGACCGAGCACCGAGGTGAGCGACGGCATCGCCGTGTAAATTGCGCCGATGATGGCGCCGGCCGAGAGCGCGTGGACGGTCAGCTCCGACGCCGTGCGATCGATCGGGAGGTCGAGATGTGCGAAGCGGTGGCCGATGGTGTGTCCGACGTAGCCGCCGAGGAAGCCGAGTGCGATCCCGAGACTGCCGAGTTGGCCGTGCTGGTTCAGTGCCTGCGGAATCAGGAACAGCGCGGCGCTCGCCACCATCGCACCGCTCGCGAGGCCGTATCCCCAGACCGGCTCCAGCAGGTGTTCGGATTTCACCGCGCGGGCACCGAGCGGCGCGCCGATCGCCATCGCGGCGAACGCCGTCCAGGAAATCGCGATGAGCTTCCAGGAGACGTCGGCGAGCGCTGCCGCTCCCGAGAGAACGAGCAACGCGGCCAGTCCGATGCCGCCGACGACCCAGCCCGAGTTCTGTGCGGCGCTGTGCGACCCGTGGTCTGTGGCGTGCAGTTGGTCTCCAGTCACTATTGTGTATTAGTAACTACACTGTTCGAGTTATTAATACTTGTGGTGGTTCTATTACTGGTGAAATTAGGCCAATGAGACGGAAGATAACGAAATATCACTATGACAGAACTACGTGCTTCTGCGGAACTGTGCGAATTTAGTGAATACCTAACCGTACTTCCTGCGACGGCCGTGACTGGTGTCCGTCGAACAGAGCAAAAAAGTGATTTACTGCTGATCTGCGGCGACTCAGTACGCGCGCGCTGCGTCGCTTTCGGCTGTCGAGGCGCTCAGCGAGGACTGCGTTGCGGTCGAGTCACCGGACGTGCTGTCAGTGCCCGATTCGCTCGTACCGCTGGTGTCGCCCGAAGACGAGCCGGAGTCCGACGAGCCGCCGATGTTGAGCTCTTGGGCGTTCTCTTCGAGTTCGACACTCAGTGTGCCGTCCTCGTCACCGTTGACCTGACCTTCCGAGACCGAGAGGTTCGCCTGGTAGCTGGTGATCGTTCCGTTGTCGAACGTCGCGGGCGTCGAGAGCGTGTACGGGCCCGTCGCGCGCACGCTGACGTTCGTGTAGCCGTTCTCGGGACCGTACTCGTCGTAGCCGGTCGTCGAGTACGGCAGCGTCATCGTGAACTCGCCGTCCGCGTTCGTCTCCACCTGCTGCGTGTAGGTGAACGTCGAGTTCGTCGTCGGGATGCGGAGTTCGGTGCTCGCGGTCACCGTCGTGTCCGCGGGCGCACCGCTTCCCTGGACCGTCGCGCCGGGGACGCGCTCGAAGGTCTTCAGCCACGCTGGGCTGCTCGGCACCGTCACCTGCGGGTTGACGCCGGCGACCTGTGCGTCGCGGCCGGTGGTCCGGAGGATCGACTGTCCGGCCGACGTATCGCTGACGTGTGCGAGCCGGTAGTGATCGAGCGCTTCGACGCGCTCGCTCGGGAAGGATCCGATGCCACCGATCTGGGAGGTCGGATCGTTCTCAACGTACTCGCGCGCGGCGCTCATATTGTCGAACGTCTTGATGAACGTGCTGTTGCCCTGCGGATTGGCGGGCACGGTGACCGCGTCGCCGGCGTTCGTCTGGACCTGTCGCGGCTCCCAGTCGACGACGACTGGCGAGGGCTGCCGCGCGCTCCCGTGGTAGTAGTACAGCCGCGTCATCGTGCTGTTGTAGAAGCGCTGCGTGCGGAGCTGGAAGGTCCCGACGAACTGCCCGTCGTTCGAGTCGTCGAAGCGGTATCGCGTCTGCAGGAAGTCCTGCCGAGAGACGTTCTCCTCTGCGTTGTAGAAGACCGTCGGCGCGCCGAACTTCGATCCGGGCGTCGCCATCTGCCAGTCCACCATCACGTAGCGGGTGTTCTCGCCTTCGGTGCTCTGGGAGGCGAGGACGTCCTGAGACTGGGTCTCGTTGGGTGCGAGCAGGAAGTTCGCCGCCGTGGTCGCGCCCTCCTGGAACGGGTTGGCGTTCGGAATACGCTCGCCTTGGACAGTGATCCAGTGGCCGTAGTCCCACCACGACATCACGCCGTAGGCGCCGTCGGGATACTCGAAGTCGTCCGTCCGCTGGTAAGTGCCGTAGTACTCCATCTGATCGGCGTTGCCTGCACCGCCGAGATTACCCTCCGCGGGCGTGTTGTTCTGCATCCATTCGAGGGAGCCGTCCCAGACGGTGACCGCTCCCGGGCCGTTGTTCTGTGCGGACTGCCAGGCCGGCGAGGTCTGCGTGTTGCCGACGGCGATCGGGACCGTGAGTGCCGGTCCGAGGATGAGCAGAACCGTCGCGACAATCGCGAGCACCTGATAGCCGTCGATGTCGTCGACTGCTTCGCGCGCCGACGTGCGGAGGTTGAGCCACCCGAGAACCTCACCGAAGAGGTAGGCGTTGAAGACGGCGACGGTGATAGCGAGATAGTAATTGAATCGCACCTGGGTGAACGCCATCGAGGTGATGAACGCCGCCCAGACGATCAGGAACAGGTTGTCGGCGTCGTAGTCGGCGAGGAAGGTCGCGCCGACGATGAGCGCCGAGACGATGAGGAGGCCAGCGACCTGTTGATTGATGCCCGTGACGCTCTCGATTCCACCGAGGAGCGGCGGAATGAGGAAGACGAGCGCGATGATCGCGAGCGATCCAGCGATGTAGCCGTACGCTCGCGTGGTTCCTTCCTTGAGGAGTGGCTTCGTGTGCAGCCAGACGGCTGCGACCAGTCCGGTGAAGAAGGTGAGACCGTATTCGAGAGAGATCCGGCCAGCGGCACCAACGCCATATCGTTGGAGAGTGCTTTGTGCGATGAACGGTTGCGCTTCGCCGATGGTTCGGGCGGCCGCCCCGGCAGAGAACCCGACGATACGCAGGAGGTTCGTCGCGATGAGGTCGAGAAGACCGAATGGGAGAACCGCGAGAATACCGAGACTGACGAGCAAGATGCCGCCGACTCCAGCGGGATAGAGTGATGCGTCGAGATCGGACCCTTCCCAGATCCGCGCAAGCCACGAGAGTGCGATTGCAGCGGCGGCGACGCCCAGTGCGGACGCAGGCTGGAGTAAGGAAGGAATCGTCGTATTGAACCCAACGTCTTCCACGACGATGAGCGACATTACCGTCACAACAAGCATACTCGCCACGAGGACGAACGCCGTTGGCTCTGGCGTACGATCGTTGACGACGTCGCTCGGGATTTTGACGAGGGCAAAGACGCCGATAATACCCACGAGGATCACACCTGGCGGCCAGGTCCAGATATAGAGTCCGGTAAGGAATCCAGCAAGGAGGCTCCACTTTAGTGGTTCACTGAGTGTATTGAGGCTGCGGCTTTCGAGAAGCTCTTCCCTGACGACTTCCCAGACGGGCATCGTCGATTCGGCCTTCTGGAGGGCGATGACGAATCCGAGGACGGCCAGCGCCATCGCAAGTGGTTCGACCGCGTTGTGGTCGGCTACCCCAGCGAGCGTACGTCCGAGGAACGTGCCCGGTAGGAGCATCAGAACGACCGCGCCGAAGAGACCGGCGAGTCGCCCGGAAAGCCGCTTACCGAGGAAGTATACCGGGATAGCTGCGAGTGCACCTGCGACAGCTGGGGCGACTAGAAGCGTCTTGCCGATGAGCGCTTCGCTCGGTGACCCGAGTCCTAAGACTAGTGCAACGGTCGCGACGATCTGGTCGTAGAGCGTCCCGAACTGGCCGACGAACGTCCCGTAGGGGAAGTACGTCCACGGATCGAACGGGATCGTAGAGGGCCAGTTTTTCACCGTGTACATCACTTCTCGGAAGTGATACCACGCGTCGTTTCCGGAGAAGTAGACCTCGCCGTTGCGGATGAAGTTGGAGTAGGATTGCATCCGCAAGGCGAACATTACGACTACCACGAGGAGGAGAGTAGGGACCTGATACCAGTCTTCGACGATGTCGAGGACGGACTGACCTCCTCCGTCGTCAGTTTCGCTACGCGAACCCATTATGGACGGAATGTTTCGGAAAGCGCGAATAAGCCTTTTGTTAGCCGGACGAGGGTAAGAGTTGGACGTTCCTACCTCGTCGACTCAGGAGTGATTAGGTAAGATTGTATCTCTCGGTAGTAGCCATTTTGACAGTCCTAGTTCAAAGAATATTTGATATTTATCTGTCCTATTTCTGCTCTCCGGATAGCCGATCTCGATACGCCAGCCGTTTACCGGAACCGCTTCGATTATCGGGCCCTGCTGGGTGAGTAGGTTGGTCGTCTTGGCTAGAGACTGTACGAGAGGACGGCTTGGAATATTGACGGAATGTATGTGCAGCACGAGTCTACGGTGATCATCGGCAACTTGCAGGTCTTTTGATGACCTTGACAGTCCCGTTGGACAGCCAGTGGCACAGACGTTATTCATCGGATTCCCTTCCCTAGGTCTGCTTGAGTAACGACTGCGCCAGCGTCATTCTTGCGCTGGCAATTGACGGTGCTGATGAGGTTAGTGTCCAAGGTGGTGTTGACGGGCAGCAAGCTGAATTCGTTGCTTACCCTGTTATCGTCAATAACTGGCCGAACTGCATAGCTGCCTATGTCCACGGATTGTCGCTTAACCCAGTAGGGGAACCTCAAACGGAAGGTTCCGGTCGACAGTGGCCCGAAACTGCGGCGAGATTGTGAGCAAGGTCAAAAAGTACACTGTGGCTCCGCTGCCGACGAGTCCGAGGACGATAACAACGTTGTGGCTGACGACGTCTGTCGTCTCAATCACGTCGAGTGCGGCCCAGACGACGCCGCCCATAACGAGCGCGGCGAGAACTTGACGGAGAGGCTCGCGAACCGGGGTTTGGAACTCGATCAGGTTGTCTAGGGCGTAATACGACAACACGAGTCCGACAAGCGCTGAGAGCGCGGTTGCGACTGCCGCGCCCTCGACGCCGAACTGCCAAATTAGGACGACGTTGAGGACGGCATTCAGGCCAATGAAGATGAGGTTGATGCGGAACGCGAGGTCCGGCCGATCGATTGCGTTTAGGGTGTTGAGCAATCGACTTTGGTAGGAGTAGATGAGCGTTGCGAGGATGAGTAGGGCGAGGACAGTTGCTCCTTGCGCGAACTCGGGGCCGTACAGCCGCATAAGCCGCTCGGCGAGAACCAACCCGCCAATGAGACCGGGAATCGCTATTAGACCGTTGAAGGCAAGCGAATCTTCAACCATACCCGCGACATCGTTAGTTGACCCCTGTGCCGACGTATGACTGATTTCCGGAAACATTGTCTTGCCGATAGCGTTCCCGAACAGCTCGAGAAACTTTGCAATCGACCACGCGACAGAGTAGACACCGACCAGCGAAGAGGAAACGAACACACCCAGCAGGAGGATATCGACCTGGTTGAAGGCGCGGGATTTCAATCCGCTCAACCAAGAGAACTTGGCGTAATCGAACAATCTCTTGAAATGTTGTTTTGCGGGTCTTGCAGGTCGGATATGGACCCAATAGAGACCTAACAGTCCGACGAGAACCCCGCCGAGCATCCATCCCACGAGCATCCCCAGCAGTCCGTACCCAACGAACACCAGAACAATCTGGAAGAGACTCCTCCCTCCGACGTTGACAGGATCCAGCAGCCCGCGAATGTGAACCATACGCTGAGCAACAATCAAACGGAAGACAGACCGGTGTAATAGCTGAATATACAGAATACCGAGGACGAACCAGACAACGGATATTTTGACGTATCGTTCGAATTCACCGAGGTAATTCTCCAGAAGGGGGTGGAGCACTAACACGCCAATTGAGATGAGTATTGCTGTGAAGATCACCCAGAGAACGGCAGCCGAAAGGTACTCACCCTGATCCTCCCCCTCGCTGATACGTTTTTTCATTGCCTGCCCGACACCGACGTTCCCGACGAGCGTTAACCACCCGACAACGGTCGTCACCAGTGCGAACAGGCCAATTACCTCCGGACCGAGTTTGCGAGCGAAGTAGAGTGTGGCGAGAAATCCTAAAGCCGATGCAAGCAACCGAGATAAAAAAACCACTAGTGAAGTTTGTCCAATTTTCATTAATTAAAACAGTATCGTTATATCTCCTATATCAACTCGACGTGATATCGTAAATAGTTTTTGAATAATCTCCTTTTTCCGTACGAACCTCGAAAGAATCAACAGACTTGAAGAAATCGCGGATAATAGACCTATGTTTATCAAGTATGCTGGATGTTATATCTTCATCAAGATAAATAGCTTTTCGAACTAAATGGTGTAATTTACTTACTGCTCCATCTCCATCAAAGTAGCTTGCAATTGCAGCCCGTTCCTTACTTTTTTCTGAGTCGATTTCTTGGTAGTCTACACTTTTTGAAGGCGGTTCTAAATAGATATTATATGCAGGAGTGGCGGACTTAACTAGTTTGGCGACCCGGTCCGGAGCGATCTTCATCCGGGTACTTGGATAGATGGGCAAAACTGCTCCGGGAAATTTACCAAGTAACTTATTAAGTTCATACCTCACCCGCTCCTTTTTATTTAATACATTACTCGGTAGCAAAGTGCCGGGAGATACCCCCACCGGTCTTGGGAATGAATAAACGGTTTGATCTTGGACAATGACAGAATCATCACCAAGTAAACTAAAATCATATTCATCAGTCATCAAAAGTGCTGTTGAAGATTTGCCCATATTGCTGAATCCGTGGATCAAAACACCCTCATTTCTGCCATTGACTACCCCAGCAGCATGAATTAGTGTAGCATTTTCAACCCACAACTTGTACCTAATGATAGACATCACTAGTTCAGTCACATCTCCTTTTTGTAAAAATGATTTATTTACTACCAAGTCAGTACTGCCAGATAGATTTGATATCTTGGCCCTTGCCTCTGGCCATCCAAACCCCTTCTCGCTCCAGTCGACACAAATCGACTGATTGCAGTCGCTCCAGAAATATATGTCCCCTACTCTACTATAATCCTCCTCTATCGTGTCTATCTCCCTTACATAAATATGAATATCATTCCGTTTGTCCTGTGCTTGATTCCAACGAAGGAATTGACTTGGTATCTCTAACACAAAGTCAGACTCAATTTGGATTATGTTGTGAATATTATATCGGTATTTTTTCGTGGTGTCATCCTCGGCATCTTCATTTAGAGAGCTTCTTGCCGGCATAGATAGAGCTGTTGTAATGCACATACATAGGCACTCGGTTACGGCAGAGAGCAATATTTTGCCGTGTTGAATAGCGGTCTGATCGGCTAATATCACGGAGTAGAAGGACGAAGCCGAGGAAAGCAATTCTGTCTATGGAAGTCGATCTCCTCGAGTTCGTTGAGCAGTGTCGGCATCTAGTCAAACAAGAGTTGGGAAAGCACGCGGGCGAGCCCGCCAGCGGCGGGTTCGCCCGCTGGAAGCACGTCGTGCTACACTGTCTTCGCCTCGAAGACGGCCACAGCTACCGAGAAACGCCGAATCGGCTGAAGTATATGGCTGAGATTCGTGACGTCCTCGGCTTAGATCGAGACGATCTGCCGGACTACAGCACGATCTACAAATCGTTCGATCGGCTGAAAATGTGGGTGTGGCGGGCGCTGCTGCGCGTTCCAGCGCAGCAGCACCCGCAGTCAGGACATACGGCACTCGATAGCACGTTTTTCGACCGTCGCTCGGCCTCGTCGTACTACCGCCAGCGGTCGGGAAGTAACGTTCAAACGCTGAAAGTGACGACGCTAACCGATAGAGAGTCTCTTGCCGTCCTTGACGTACATATTTCTGCCCGGTGGAAACACGATACAAAGACTGGGCCGCAGGTCGTCCGCCGGAACGCGGACGACCTGCTATCTGTCGCCGCCGATAAAGCGTTCCACAACTGGATCACGAAATACGAGTTCTACGCACTTGGCGTCGAACCACTCATCCTCCAGCGTGGGTTGAGGCCGTTAACGCTAGGACACAACGCACTCATCCGGGCAAACGGCTACTCTCAGCGCTGGATGGCCGAAACGTCGTACTCGACAACGAAGCGCTCGCTCGGCGACGCCGTGCGAGCGCTCGGCTGGTATGTTGAGCACCGTCAACCAGAAACACGGCGGATTCGACACCGTGCTTCTGACGAGGTTCATATAGGGACATCTCGGTTAATGCAGTCGTTGTCGTCGCAAACAACCGCAAATGCAGCAGGTCATTTGTGTCGGAATCAGCAGCGGCGTACAGGCCAGAATTGCTGATCGCCGATTCGAATCACGGTTTCGTCAACCGCAACGTGATTCGGGCTTCGACCCTCGCAGGCTGTAGTCGGCTTTCTGCATCCAACCGTGGATTGTTTTGCACGATCGCTTGACATCAACTTCTTCGAGAATCAAGACGGTATTCGACAGAGACAGTCCCGCTAACTGCGGTTGAATACCGAGTTTCGTCCGGGCTCGGGTGTCCGCTGGCACTTCACAAAAATCTAAGTCAATCTAGTTTGTGCATCTGGTAAGGCGGGTGATTTCTGGCATAGAGCTCCAAATGCAACCCCCCAAAGAAGGTCCTACTGCAAACACTACGACGCGTAACAAGTATGGCGAGCGATTCTAAAGAACAGAATTGGTTCTTTCGGGTGGAAGTTTCGAAGTGAGGAACCAGACGATATACTACACTGGTAATCCGAGTCCTACAAAAATCTGGAACTATCGCTAACGTGTGAACCACCCAATGCTATTTACCTCGAATAGTGTCGAACAAACAAGGGTTCAACAGAGCCATTAATCAGGAGTTCGGAACGACAGATTCTGTGCACGAGGCGGGTGACTGACTCCGATTGCTGGCCAACTGTAAAGCGATGTCTCAAACGACATCCCAGTTCGAGTCTGCTGATCGCAGACTCGAACAACAGGCCGAGGAATTGATTCACAAAGACACGGACCTTCTGACTGTGGTCCGTGGGTTTGACTTCAGTGGGCTGTGTTGAATCACTAGACAGCGTCGGGGTGGGTCGCTAAATCAAAGGAGTTGAAGCGGGATGACTTGGTTGTCTATGACGCAAATCTCCCGCTTCACTGGTGAGATTGTACCGATTGCCCAAG
>NZ_QXIJ01000005.1:0-294952 GCF_003665925.1 Halobellus sp. Atlit-38R | reverse complement strand
TCATCAGTAGACTCCGCTAGGAGCCGGTTGAGATCGTCCTCACTGAGGTGACGGACGATCTCTTTGCGGCGATCTTCAGACATACTCTCATATCAGACGCTACCTCCATAACTTCCCCTAACCACTAAAGCCCCGAGGCTTTCGCGTGGACTCCCGTTCTAACTGCTGAGAGCAGTAGGTGAATATTCGCCGTTCACGTTCAGCGTCCCGCGATTCAAGCGCACATCTACGGGTGCGCCTCCGTCGTTTGCGTTTTGCCGACGACGGAGATACTGCAAACCGATGTTCTTCGAAGCGTTGTAGTCAGCGTGGTTCTCGTACCCGCACTTCTGACAACAGAACGCTTCACCAGACCGATTGTCGCTGTGGGTAAACCCACACGTCGAACACCGCTTGGAAGTGTTCCGAGGGTCAACCTGCACGACCTCCACGCCGTACTCCTCGGCCTTGTACTCAACGTACTCGTAGAGGCGTCGAAAGGCCCAGACGTGTTGCCACGTCGCCTTCAAGATGTTCTCCCGAATATGGGTCAAGTCCTCGAACACGATGTGTGAGCAGTCGTGTTCGACGGCCTCCTCGATGAGTTCGTTTGCCACCGAGTGTAGGAATATCTCGAAACGCCCCGTCTCTTTGCGACCCACTGATTCGATGTCCTCGTGAGCGTGGCGAGAGCCACACTGTTGAAGCGACCCACGACGTCTCTCGTACTCCCGACGCCAGTGGTTGAACTCGTCTGCCGACCAGAATCGCCCCGTCGAAGCGACGGCGATATTGTTGACGCCCAAATCCACACCAAGGACTGTTCTGTGCTTGGAGTCGGATTCAGGTTCGTCATCTGCTTCGACCTTCCGCATCGAGGCGTGCAAGTACCAGTCTCCGTCGCGGTGCTGCAAGTGCGCCATCCTGAACTCAAAGTCCTCGTCGGAGACGTACTTCGTCGGGGGGTTCTCCGAGTTGTCGGGGAGGATGTAGTCGCACTCGATTCTGCCGTCTACGGTCGAAAGGGAAACGTGGTCGCGGTGGAACGTCGCACTCCGCTTGTCGTACACCGCGCTGTCCGCTGAGAAGTGGGGTCGCGATGTGTTCTCTCCACGCTTGAGGCGTTCGACTCCACTTTTGACTGCTTCAACAGCCCGACGAATGCCTTTCTGGACGAGGTTGGCGGTGAGGTCGGTTTCGTCGCGGAGTTGGTCGTACAGAGCGCGTTCGGCTTTGGCTTTGGATGTGACGTGGTATCCGTCGTCGTCACCAGAAACGCGAGATGTTTCTGGTTGGCAGCCAGATTCCTCTGGAATCTGGCGACGCCCGTGCCAGCACCACTCGCTTGCGGTGTTGGCGCAGTGTTTGAACTGCTCGACAGTCTCGCGGAGGAGCAGGTCGGCTCCTTCAGGAGTGTCGAGTTTGATGACGGCGGTTCGACGGTATTCCACTGTGTTTCACATATTTGGCTGTGGTTATTTAGTAGTTGGGAGTCGGCCTGCCTTTGTAGCGTGGTTTGTGTCCTCGGTTGTCGGCTTCCTCCCCGAGGTCAAGCCTCGGGGCATCCGCCTTGATCTTTTTCTGTGAACTCTACGAAGGGAAGTCTAGCAGCGTTTGTCCGTCTTCACGCACCCGTCCGGTACAGTCGTGCGATCGGTTGCAAACGCTACTATCTCTCGGGACGCTTCATTCGACCCAGACCGTCTTTCGGTTGACGAACTCCTGCATTCCGATCTCCGATAGCTCGCGACCGTATCCCGAGTCCTCGATGCCGCCGAACGGCACCCGTGGATCGGATTTCACGAGTTGGTTTACGTACACGCAACCGGCCTCGATCTCGCTGGCAAGCGCCGTACCCCGGTCGCGGTCGGCCGTCCACACGCTGGCACCGAGTCCGAATCGCGTCCGGTTGGCGACCGCGACGGCTTCGTCCTCGCTCTGGACGCGCTCTACCGTGGCGACCGGACCGAACAGCTCCTCGGTGCTGGCGGGACAGCCGCGAGGCACGTCGGTGAGGACGGTCGGTGGATAGTATGCGCCGTCGCGATCGAGCGGTTCACCCCCGACGAGAACTTCCGCACCGGCCTCGACGCTCGCGGTGACCTGTTCGTGTAGTTCCTCGAGGAAGTGCGGTGCCGATTGCGGACCGATGTCCGTCTGTTCGTCCATCGGATCACCGACCGTTAGCTCGTCTATCGCGTCTACGAGCTCGGTCGTGAACTCGTCGTACACGGCGTCGTGGACGACGAATCGCTTGGCCGCGATGCACGATTGCCCGCCGTTCTGGTTTCGCGCCCACGCGCCGCGCTCCGCCGCACGCGAGACGTCGGCGTCGTCGAGGACGATAAACGGGTCGCTGCCGCCGAGTTCGAGCACGGTCTTCTTGAGGTGTTCTCCCGCGGTCGACGCAACCGCGCGGCCTGCGGGTCCACTGCCCGTCAGCGTCGCCGCCTTCACTCTGTCGTCGCTGATCATCTCGTCGACGAGGTCGCTGGGTGCCAACACGGACTGGAAGACGCCTTCCGGATACCCCGCTCGCTCGAAGGCGTCCTGGATCGCGAGGGCACACCCCGGGACCGACGACGCGTGCTTGAGCACGCCGACGTTTCCGGCCGTGATGTACGGTGCCGCGTAGCGGAACACCTGCCAAAACGGGTAGTTCCAGGGCATAACTGCGAGGACCGTCCCGAGGGGTTCGTACGACGTCTTCGCCGTCGTTCCGGGGGGACTCGGGAAGTGTTCGTCCGCCAGATATGTCCCCGCGTATTCAGCGTAGTGGTCACAGACCCAGGCGCACTTTTCGACCTCCGCGATGGCCTGCGAGAAGGGTTTTCCCATCTCGACGGTCATCTGCTCGGCGTACGTTCGCTTTCGCTCTCGCAGCACCTCAGCGACGTCCGCGAGCAATCGTTCGCGCTTCCGCAGTGGTTCGTTCGACCACAAATCGAACGCGTCGGAGGCACGGTCTAAGACCGCTTCGACCTCGTCTTCGTCCGCATATTCGTACGAATTTACCTGTTCGCCCGTCGCGGGATTAACTGACTCCAATCTCCCCATATCTAATTGGATTCCAGTTCACTCTGACTTATTCTATTAATATAAATCTGACTAAAATAACTATAATCGAACCAAGTTCAGAAATATCCCGGAAAACAAAACAACTGCCAACGCGTATTTCGGTGTCACGGCCGGGCGTGACCATCCGCGCACTCTCGAACAGGTTCATCGAACGAGATTCAAAATAAAATAGAATCCAAAATATAATACTCTGATCGAACAACAGCCAACCCGTTATGGAAGACACGACACCCGTCGTCGTCGAAGCCGTTCGAACGCCGCAAGGCCGCCGAGACGGGGCATTCGCGGAGACGCGTAGTGAGGACCTCTCGCTTCCCCTCGTCGAGACGATTCTCCAACGGACGGGGCTCGGAGAAGCCCACGTCGACGACCTCTTGTGGGGCGTCGCTCAGCAGCGCGACGTACAGGGAAACAACTTGGCACGCGTTATCACGCTTCTCGCCGGGTTGGAATCCGTCCCCGGAGCGACGATCAACCGCTGGTGTGCGTCCTCCGCGGCCGCCGTCGCCAGAGCGGCCGACGCCATCGCGAACGGGCAGCGCCGCTGTCTCCTCGTCGGCGGCGTCGAGAACATGAGCCAGGTCGGCATCGAGGGCAACGTCGACAACGTCCATCCAGGATTAGCCGACCGATACGACCTCGATGCGCTCACGATGGGGACGACCGCGGAAAAAGTCGCAGAGCGGTTCGACGTGTCTCGTGACGCCCAGGACAGGTACGCTCTCCGCAGCCACGAGCGGGCCGCCGAAGCCACCGAAACCGGGCGCTTCGAGGACGAGATCGTTCCCGTCGAGACCGACGACGGCGTCGTGACGACCGACGAATGTATCCGGCCGGACACGTCTCTGGACGCGCTCTCCGAACTCCCAACTGTGTTCAAAGACGACGGAACCGTTACGCCGGGGAACGCCTCTCAGATCAGCGACGGCGCGGCCGCGATGTTGCTAACGAGCCGTGGCTTCGCTGCGGAACACGGCCTCGACGTGCTGGCCGAAGTGGGCGACCACTCGGTCGCCGGCGTCGATCCGACGATTATGGGCGTCGGGCCGATCTACGCGGTCCGAAAACTCACCGAACGGACCGGACGCTCCGTCTCGGCGTACGATCTCGTCGAACTCAACGAGGCGTTCGCCTCCCAGACGATCCACTGTCGGCGCGAACTCGGGATCGACGAGGAGATATTCAACGTCAACGGCGGCGCGATCGCCCTCGGACATCCGCTCGGGGCTACCGGAGCGCGCCTCCCGGTGACGCTCATTCACGAAATGCGTCGCCGGGGTGCATCCCGTGGCCTCGCGACCGAATGTGTCGGGCACGGTCAGGGGATGGCTATCGAGTTCACCGTCGACTAGCGGGTACTGGAGGCCGTTTCACGCCGTCGGTCCTCGTCGCCCGCGTCGACGCAGCGTTCTCACTGATCACGTCGACGCTCTTCCAACTCGCGTGCGCGCTCGCTAACCTTCGAGAGTTCGCGCACCACTTCGTCGTCTCGTCCTCCGTGTCCGACGCGAACGGACAGATCCAGTGGCGACGGGACGAACCGACTGTCGCTGTCGGTTTCGCGCTCCTCGTCAGTGTCCCCGACGAGTGCGAGGAACACGTCCCATAGACTGCGGAGCATATTCGTTACGACACGCTGCTACATGATAAGTACACAGGCCCCGCCCGGGTTCTGATCGAGGGTCCGCTCTCAGCGCGGGTCTGATACGAAAAAATGTGTTCGAATGACGGCCGCTACTGCGACTGCCCGTTCGAGAGCACGAACCGCTGGACGACGATCCCCAGGATGGGAATCGCCGTCGTCACCACGAGCACGAGCGTCGCCAGGACGTTGACCTTCGGCGTGATGAGCGTCCGAACCATCGAGTAAATCACGACGGGTACCGTCGTCGTGGTCCGATCGACCCAGAACTGGGAGGCGGTGAACTCCCCGAACGAGATGACGAACGAGAGGACCATCGCGGTCAGGATCGAGGGGGCGACGATCGGGAAGGTGACCTCCCGGAACGTCGTGAGCCGGTCCGCGCCCAGCGTCATCGCCGCGTCCTCCAGCGACTCGTCGAACAGGTAGAGTCGGCTCCGGATGACGAGGAACGCATAGGGGAGCGCGACGAGCGTGTGCATCACGACGAGCCAAAGGATCGAGCGGTCCCAGCCGATCTGCACGAAGAGGATCGTCGACGAGACGCCGATGATGACCGGGGGTACGAGCATCGGCGTGAGCATCGCGATCGCGAGCGACTTCTTGAACGGGAACTGCTTCCGAACGAACCCCATCGCAGTCGCGGTGCCGATCGCTCCTGAGAGCAGTGCGGCGGCGACCCCGACCTTGAGACTGTTCCAGATCGCCGCCATGAAGGTGTCGTCCTGCAGGAACGCCCCGTACCATCGCAGGCTGTACTCCGAGGGTGGGAAACTCGGGATGCGTGCGGCGTTGAACGAGTTGATGACGACGACCGCCAGCGGCAGGAGCATACTCAGATAGATGAGCAACGACGCGCCCTTCACTGCCGGCCAGTTCCAGCGACTTGAGCCACTCATATCTGGGTTCCCTCCAGTGCTTCTTCGAGGTCCGCTTTCCGCGTGAAGAGATACAGCAGGACGGCGAGAAAGAGGATGTAGACTAACGAGAGCGCGGCCGCAAACGGCCAGTTGAAGTCGTTCGTGAAGATGGTCGCGATCACGGGTGCGATGAGGCGGTCTTCAGGGCCACCGAGCAACGCGGGCGCGACGAACGATCCCGCAGAGAGGATGAACGTGAACAAGATTCCCGAGACGACGCCCGGCCACGACAGCGGGAGCGTCACCTCGAAGAACGCTCTGGCGTCGCTCGCTCCGAGCGTTTTGGCCGCTTGAATCACGTCCTCTTCGATCGTCGAGACAGCCGAGTATACGGGAAGCACCATAAATGGCAGAATACTCACGACTAATCCGAGGATCATCCCGTTCGTCGTGTAAAGTAGCTGTACCGGTTCGCCAATGACACCGATCGCCGTCAGGAACTTGTTGACCACGCCGTTGCGACCGAGTACCGTAATCCAGGCGTACGTACGGATGATGAGCGGGACCCAGAACTGCACGACGACGAGGCCGAGCAGTACCGGCGTCCAACGGCTCTCGGTCCGACCGAGGAAGTAGCCGAGCGTGTACCCCAGTGGGAGCACGATCAGGGTCGTGATGATACCGATCTTGATCGAGTCCCAAATGACGGTGTGGTACACCGACGAACTCACGAACTCACGGTAGTTCGCGAGCGTGAGTTCGTAGACGATGCTGCCGGCCTCACCGGGTTTGAAGAAACTGAACGCGACGATAATCGTCAGCGGCGCGACCAGGAACAGCAGGATCCAGAAGAGCCCGGAACCCGGAGAGACGAGGAACCGGACGCGCCGGTTCTCCATCAACTGTTCTTTGAGTCCAGCGGTGTAACTCTTCGACGCCGATTCGGGAACCGACTCACTGGCCATCTTCGGCCTCCTTCGTAGATTGTCTCTGCATCATATCAGACGAACTTGTCGTGGTGCGGGTGGGCCGTCCGTGACAGCACCTTCGAACCGGAATCGGTGACTAACACCATATCCTCGAAGCGGACTCCCGCGACTCCTCTGTTGAACAGCCCCGGTTCGATCATTACGATCATATTCTCTTCGAGCGTCGGGTTCGCTGTCGGGCCAATGTAGGGCGGTTCGTGGGCGACGGTCCCGATGCCGTGTCCGATGTACCCCATCGTGAACGAGTCCTCGTAGCCGTACTCTGCGAAGATCTCCCGGGATGCCTCGTAGACCTCCTGTCCGGAGACGCCGGGCTCGATGGCGTCGATCGCCGCTTGATGGGCCTGGAACGTCGCCTGGTACATATCGCGCTGTGCGTCCGAGGGAGTGCCGAGGAACAGCATCCGCGCGAGTTCGCTGTAGTACCCCTTGTACATCGGCCCCTCGTCGAGTTGGACGAACTCGTTCCGCCGGATGCGTTTCTGCGACGGGAACTCCTGACAGCGCGACCAGCGCACGCCCGAGGAAACGATGGCCGGCAGCGCGTACGCACCCGCCGCACCGGCGTCGAGCATCGCCTTCATAATCGTCCCCGACACGTCACATTCCCGCACACCGACGTCGACGGCCTCGATCCCGGCTTCGATCCCGATCTCGGCGATCTCGAGCCCTTCGTCGATGAGCGCGATCTCTTTCGGGCTCTTTACCGCCCGCGCGCGGTAGAGCAGATCGCCGGCGTCGATGACGTCGGCCCGCGGGAGTGCGTCGCCGAACTGTCGTGCGAACTGGAACTCCATATGCGGGTCCAGCCCGACGGTCCCGTCGGCGGCACCGTGGTCGTCGAGCACAGAGGCGAACGCGTCTACGGCGTCTTCCGTCCCGGTCGAGAACGAACGGACGTCCGCCAGCCAGTGGCGGTCGGCCAGGTCTTCGGCGAGTCGCGGCGCAGCGAGGAACGTCGGCTCGCCGTCGCGGGGAATGACGGCACCGTGTTCGGCCGACAACGAGAAACTGTCGTACGGGCCGATGCCAACGAGGTACCGCGTGTTGTCCGTGCGGTTGAGGACGAGCGCGTCCACCCCTTCCTCGGCCATCATCCCCTGTACCTTCTCGATGTTCTCACGCGCGACAGACTCCAGGATCCGGAAGTACTCGTCGCGTTCGTACTGGCGCGTCTCCCGATGCCCGACCGGCGGTTCCGCGCTCATACGGGGGCGGCCTCCGCGGTACGTACCTGCCCTTCCAGTGGCGTGAAGATGACGTCCTCCGGCGCGATCGAAATAGACACCGACGCCCCTTTTTCGAGTACGTCGGTGCCGCCGTGCTTGCGCTTGCCGCTGACCTCGACGACCGAGTCGAGTTCCGGCACATCGACGAGGTATACGACGTCGCGACCCTGGTAATCGACTTCGTCGACGACTCCTTCGAAGGTGTTCGTCGGGTCGGCGTCGCCCGTGGCGAACCCGACGAGTTCGTTCCGGAGGAACAGCGCGACGTCGTCGCCGTCGTCGATGTGTTCTTGTGGAGTCACGTCGAACGTCACCCCACTGGTGGTTTCGATCTGTGGCGTCGAACCGTCGCTGTAGACACCATCGAGCCGTGAGGACTGACCGAGGAACCCGGCTACGAAGGGCGTTTCGGGGTTCTGATACGCGTTCTTCGGATCGCCGAACTGCTCGACTTGGCCATCATTTAGAACCGCCAGCCGGTCGCCCATCGAGAGCGCCTCGGTCTGATTGTGCGTCACGTAAATCGTCGTGACGCCCGTCTCGCGCTGGATGCGTTTCAGTTCGTTCCGCATCGAGTGCCGCAGCTCTTTGTCCAGATTCGACAGCGGTTCGTCCATCAACACGAGGTCGGGATCGAACGCGAGTGCGCGGGCGACCGCGACCCGCTGTTGCTCGCCACCCGAACACTCGTGGGGGTACATCTCGGCGTACCCCTCAAGCGAGATGATTTCGAGCATCTCCTCGACTCGGCGTTTCCGTTGGTCCGAGTCGACGCCTCGCATCTTCAATCCGAAGCCGATGTTCTCCCCAACCGTCTTGTGTGGGAATAGCGCGTAGTCCTGAAACACGACGCCGATGTCGCGCTCGTAGGCAGGCAGATCTGTCAGGTCTTGCCCACGCAGGCGGATCGTACCTGCGGTGGGCGTCTGGAGCCCGGCGACGTTGAGAAGCGTCGTCGACTTTCCGCACCCGGACGGGCCGACAACGGTGATGAACTCGCCCTCCTCGACCGTGAGCGAAATTCCGTCGACGGCGGTCAAGCCACCAAACTCCTTTCGTAAATTATCTATCTCTAAGAATGACATATGGATGGTAATTCTGGGTGTTGTGTACGTGACGTACTGGCGTAAGACACTTGCTAGCGCTAGCTTTTCTGGATCTCTTCCCAGGTCTTAGACCACTGGTCGTTGTGTTCGTTTTTGTAGCTCGGATTCAGGAACGTCAGGCGCTCACCACCGGAGGGATCGTAGTCGTAGAGGCCTTCGATCTTGTCCGAGGTGGCCCCGGTCGCCGGCGGGTATCCGATGTTCTCTGCGAGGCCCGTGATGACGTCGTCTTCGAGCACGAAGTCGAGGAACGCGAGCGCGGCGTTGCGTTTCTGCTCGCTGAGACCCTGGACCATCACCCAGTTGTCCGACCACCCGTAGGCGCCCTCTTTCGGCACGACGTAGTCGAGATGGTCGTACCCGTCGTTGACTGCGCTGTAGATACGCCCGCCCCACGCCTCTCCGACAGAGGCCGTCTCCTGGCTGAAGAGTCGGACGAGTTCGTCGCCGCTCGTCCAGTACTTGACGACGAGGTCTTTCTGTTCTCGAACCGAGTCCCAGATCTTCTGGATGCCGTCCTCGTAGGAGCCGTCCACCTGGATGTTGTTCGGGTCCATCCCGAGATACAGGGCGGTCGTGAAGACCCGAACGAATCCGAAGCCTTCCATCGTTACGCGGCCTTTGTTCGCGGTCTCCCAGGCGGCGGCCCACGAATCGAGCTCACCGAGTTCGTCTTTGTTGTACGCCATTCCGACCGTGCCGTACGTCGCGGGGACGGCGTGCAGCATCTCTCCGGGGTCGTAGACCGGATTCTGGAACGTGTTCAACAAGTTGCCGTAGTTCGAGATGCTGTCCGATTCGATCTCCGCCCAGACGTCTTCGCTCGCCCCGTTGTAGAGCGTCGAGGCGGACGTGATCGTGAGGTCGGTGTCCGACTGACCGGCCTTGATCTTCGAGTAGGCGTCGAACTGGTTGCTGACGAGACTCGTTTCGATCGTGACCCCGTATTCGGATTCGAATTTATCGAACACCTGCGACTGGTAGGCGTCGATGTAACTCCCACCGGGAACCTGTACGACGAGCGAGTCCGCCATCTCGTCCGAAGCCGCCGTCGACGACGCCGAACCCGTGGTCGTACCGGTGCTCTCACTCTCGCCGTCACCACCCCCGCCGCCAGTACAACCGGCGAGGCCAGTGAGACCGACTGCAGCACCGCTCCCGAGCGTTTTGAGTATCGTCCGCCGCTTTTGCGTACCCGTCTTTGCCCCTGAACGTTCGACCGGAGACTCCTTGTTCATCGTGTACAAGGTTGACACGCGCCTCCAAATATTTAAAGGTTGGTGGTGTCGTTGACTGACGTTCTATTCTAAAGATAATAACGGAACATCGTACGAATATACACGAAACTATTAAAACATATAGGATGGAATTCGAACGTGTATGAGAGAGTGGTGCATAGCGCCCGGAACGCGTTACTACTTCGAGGTTACCGATGACTAGCATCGACGATACGGACCGTGAAAACGTACTGACAGCTGTCGAAGAACTCCTCCCGGAACTGCAGGAGTTCGTCGGCGACCTCGTCGCAGAGCGGAGCGTTTTGGGGGACGAAGCCGGCGCCCAGGCCGTCGTTCGCGACCGGCTCGAAGCGCTCGACCTGTCGGTTCGCGAGCTCAACGCCGACGACGTCGACGGGATTCGCGATCATCCGGAGTTTTCCGACACCGGCCACTCCTACGAATCGCGCTCGAACCTGGTGGCCGAACGCTCGGGCACCGGCGAGGGACGGTCGCTCGTGTTCAATGGTCACGTCGACGTGGTCCCCGAGAACGACCGCGAAAAGTGGTCGTTCGATCCCTTCTCCGGCGCAGTCGAGGATGGTCGGATCCTCGGACGCGGCGCGTCGGATATGAAAGGCGGCGTCGGCGCGATGATCTTCGCGCTCGCCGCGCTCGATCGCGCGGGCGTCACGCTACAGGGCGACCTCGCGATCGAAACCGTGATCGAAGAGGAAGCCGGCGGATTCGGCGGCTCACTCGCGACCGCGCTCGCTGGGCCCGCGGCCGGCGGCGCGTACGACGCGGTCGTCATTCCCGAGCCGACGGACTTCGATATGTGGATCGCCAACGACGGGGTTTCGTACTTTAGAGTCACTGTCGAGGGCAAAAGCGCCCACGCCGCACGGACGGACGACGGCGTGAACGCCGCCGCAAAGCTCTATCCGATCTTCCAGGCGCTCTCTGAACTGCACGACGAGCGGAAGACGAGCGTTCACGACCCGCTGTTCGAGCAGTGGTACGATCAGACCGTCTCGCTCAACCTCGGGTCGATTCACGCCGGCGAGTGGCCGTCGAGCGTCCCTGACGAAGCCACCCTGGAGGCGCGCATCTCGCACGCCCCCGCGGAGACGCGCGAACACATCCACACGGTCGTCGAAGAAACTGTCCGCGAGGCCGCCGACGATCCGTGGTTCGACGAGCATCCGCCAACGGTCGAGTGGTTCGGCTGGCGCGGGAGTTCCGCGAAGATCAGCACTGACGAGCCCATCATCCACGCCGTGCAGGACGTGATGGGGACAATGAACGGCGAGAGCCAGCCCAAAGGGTTCCCCGGCGGGATCGATTCGCGCTTCTTCGTGAACTACGCGGACACCCCGGCGATCTGTTTCGGCCCGGGCGCGCACAACATCCACGGCACCGACGAGTTCCTCCCGGTCGACGAACTCGAACGGATCACGAAGGCGTACGCACTGCTGGCGATGGAGTGGTGCGGGTACGAGGAGGACGAATGAGCGACGAGTATCGGTACGACAAACTCACCTGGCCGGAGGTGAACGAGGCCGTCGAAGACGAGAAGATGGTACTGGTCCCGGTCGGCGCGACCGAGGATCACGGCCATCACCTCCCGCTCGACGTCGACCGCGAACTCGTTTCGGCCATCTGCGAGCGAACGGCCCGCGACCGAGACGACACCCTCCTGTTTCCGACCGTCGATCACGGTTACCTCCCGCACCATATGGACTATCCCGGCGGGATCACGATCGACTGGGAGACGTTCGTAAAGCACACCATCGACATCTGCGTCTCGCTCGCGCACCACGGATTCGAGAAGATTCTCCTCGTCAACGGCCACGGCTCGAACGACCACCTGCTCCAACAGGTCGCCCGGCAGGTGATCCTCCAGTACCCTGACGTCCACTGCGGGAACCTATCGTGGTGGCAAATCGAGGAGGTACGTGAAGCGGCACGCACCCACCGCGACGCGGGTCCGCAGGGCTCAGCGCACGCCGGTGAAATGGAGACGTCGATGTATCTCGCGCTGCACCCAGACGACGTTCGCACTGACGAACTGGCCGACGACGTCTCCTACCCCGAATCGAAGCACTTCAACAACCTGGACCTGGCCGGCGAAACGCGCGAGGAGGAGTCGACGCCGGTCGCGATGATGGAGTGGTGGTCGACCGTCTCCGAGACCGGAACGATGGGAGATGCGACCGAGGCAAGTGCCGAAAAGGGTGAGGCGTTCCTCGACGCTGCGGTCGAGGGACTGCACTCGGTCCTCGATGAGTACCGCGATCACCCGATCCGCGACATCGACGACCACCACGCTCGAACCGTCGAAGATCACGAGTACGATCCGTTTAGACCGAAATAATGAGCGACACACACGACAAGACACAGACGCTGCAGACAGCGATTTCTGATCACGTCCCGGACGGCGCAAGTATCGCGTTCGGTGGGATGGGTGGCCGCGACCCGGAAGCGGCGGCGCGGGAAATCATCCGACAGGAAAAGACCGGCCTGCGCGTCGTCGACGACGCCCGAACGACGCTGTTCGACGCGATGGTCGGTGCCGGCTGCGTCGACGAGTACGTCGGCTCGTGGGTCGGGACCAGCCTCATCTCACAGGGACACAACGTCCGCCGGGCGGTCGAAGAGGGCGTCCCGAAGGACCTGACGATGCAGGACGTCTCGAACTTCGGTTCCTCGCTGATGTTCTTCGCGGGCGCGATGAACGTCCCGTTCGTCCCGACGCGGTCGATGCTCGGGACGGACATCGCCGAACACAACGACGACATCGAGGTCATCGACGACCCGTTCGGCTCGGGGGAGCCGCTCGCTGCCGTGCCGGCCGCGACGCCGGACGTCGCGATCATTCACGTCCAGCAGGCAGACCGCCACGGCAACGCCCACATCTACGGGAACACGGTCAACGACCACCTCAAAGTCAGGGCGGCCGACACGACGATCATCACCTGCGAGGAGATCGTCCCGAGTGAGACGATCGCGGAGTCGCCCGAACTCACGAAGATCCCCTTCTACACGGTCGATTCAGTCGTCGAGGTGCCCTTCGGGAGTCACCCGTGGCACTGCTACGGACACTACTACGCGGATCTCCCGTTCTATCGGGAATACGGTCTGCGGTCGCAGGACTACGACGAGTTCCAAGACTGGCTCGACGAGTGGATCGTCCCACACGAGGAGTACCTCGAGAAGGTCGGCGCCGACCGACTCGCTCGTCTCGAAGAACTCGAACAGACGATCAACGGTGGCAAACTATGACTGGTGAGACAGATCCCGAGGGAGACGGCGGCGCGACGGATGGGTCGCCGCTCGACGTAGCGAATCCAGACGAACCGGCCGACGATTACTCGCTGACCGAACTGCTGGCCGTCACCGCGTCCCGCGAGATCGACGACGGCGAAATGGCGTTCATCGGCGTCGGGATGTCGCTGATCTCGGGCGTGCTGGCGAAGTACACGCACGCGCCCCGCTGCCAACTGGTCACGGAGTCCGGATACGTCGGATCGCGGCCGCCGGGCGTCGTGCAGTCAATCTCCGACAGCGTGCTCGGCGTCGATTCGCTCGTCGCGACGGACCAAATGCAGATCTTCGTCGACAATCAGCGCGGCCTGTTCGACGTGGGCATCATCGGTGCCGGACAGATCGACAAGTACGGGAACACGAACTCGACCGTCGTCACGGGGGCCGAGGGATCCTACGAGAACCCCAAGGTTCGGCTCCCTGGTTCGGGGGGGAGCAACGACATTATGACCTCTTGCGGCCGGACGATCGTGATGATGCGACAGCGGGCCCGGGCGTTCACGTCCGAGCTGGATTACGTCACGGCTCCGGGGTATCTCGACGGGCCGGGCGCACGCGAGGAGTTCGGCTTCCCCGGCGGCGGCCCCGAGACCGTGATCACTGATATGGCGGTGTTCGGCTTCGACGAGGAGACCAAAGAGATGTACTTACGTTCGACGCATCCCGGGATCGACGTCGAGGAGGTCCGCGAGATGGTGCAGTGGGACCTGAACGTCGCCGACGACGTCGGAACGACGCCCGTTCCGACCCGGCGGGAGGTGGCGATGCTCCGGACGATCGATCCCACGGACACCGTCTTACGCGACACCGACCGCATCTACGAGATCGGATTCGACGAGTGGGCCGATACGATGGAACGGAACTGGAAGCGACTGATGCAGATCGAAGAGGACAAATGAGTCACCAACAGCGACCGACGACGCCAGGAACGGAACTCGGCGGGATGTTTCCCCGCGTGTTCGACACGGAGTACGTGACGATCACGCGCGGGCAGGGCCACTACGTGTGGGACGCCGACGACAATCGATATCTCGACGCGATCTCGGGTAATCAGAACGTCAATATCGGACACGGACGAGAGGAGATCGCCGCGGCCGCCAAAGAACAGATCGAGACGCTCGAGTACACCTCGAGTATGCTGTTCGCGAACGAACCGGCGATGGAGTACACCGCGAAGATCGCGGAGTTCACGCCGGACGGCTTCGAGCACACGTGGCTCGTTGGGAGCGGTTCGGAGGCCAACGAGAGCGCGATCAAGATGGCCCGGCAGTACCACTTCGAGCGTGGCGACGAGCGAAAGTACAAGGTCATCGGCCGCCGGCGAAGCTACCACGGGAACACGGCGGGTGCGATGGCCGTGTCGGGATTTCCGGCCCGGAAGGACAAGATGGAGCCGCTGTTCCAGAACTTCCCGAAAGCCCCGAGTGCAACCCCGTACCGCTGTCCGTACTGTGACGGAGACGGCGGCCGCGAGTGCGGGATCGAGCGTGCGAACGAACTGGAGCGGATCATCCAGGACGAGGGCGCAGAATCCGTCGCGGCGTTCATCACCGAACCGGTGACCGGGGCAGCCAACGCCGGGGCGTATCCGCACGACGGCTACTTCGAGCGCGTCCGCGAGATCTGCGACGAGTACAACGTCCTGATGATCGTCGACGAAGTGATGGCCGGGTTCGGTCGAACGGGGGAGAACTTCGGGATCGAACACTGGGACGTCACGCCGGACATCATCACGAGCGCGAAGGGGATGACCGGCGGCTACACGCCCGTCGGCGGGACGATGCCGCACCGACGCGTCGTGGAGGTGTTCGAAGACCTCGAAAACGGCTTCCAGCACGGCCACACCTACTGCTTCAACCCCGCTTCGGCAGCCATCGGCAAGGCCGTACTCGAATATATGCAGGCACGCGATCTCGTGGCCAATTCACGGCAGGTCGGTGCATATCTCCACGAGGAGTTACAGCGGCTCTATAAGTACGACTTCGTCGGCGACATCCGCGGCAAGGGGCTGATGCTCGGGATCGAATTCGTCGGCGACCGCGAAACGAAAGCGCCGCTCGAAGATACCGGCGAGCGGTTCCAGAACGAACTGTTCGAGAGCGGACTCGACAACAGCATCATCACGTACCCGACCGGCGGCCACGTGGACGCCTCGAAAGGCGACCTCACGTTACTCACGCCGCCGCTGACGATCGACGAGGCGGACGCCGACGAGATCGTCGATCGGATGGACGCGACACTGGCGGACGTCGCTGACGAACTCGGACTGTAACTCGGGCGGTCACGCTTCGTCGGCACCCCCTACCGATTGAACCAGATTTAATATTACGGCGCATTTTAAAACAACGTACCGTATAACGGCCGCCGACCCTGCCGCGATCGGGGTCGACGGCGAGCAAGACACACCACACTATGGACGAGAAAGACATTCGGATTCTGAAGACGCTCGCTCGCGAAAAGACGAGCGGTCCAGAACAGATCGAAGCCGAAACGGGAATCCCGAAGTCGACAGTACACTACCGGCTGAAACAGCTCCGAGAGGACGGCGTCATCGAGAACGACCTCTACGATATGGACCTCTCCAAGATGGGGGTGACGCTGACCGTCATCAGCGAGGTGAACGCGAAGTTCGACGAGGGCTATCACGAGGTCGTCGGTGAGAAACTGGCCGACCTGGAGTCGGTCTCACAAGTGTACTTCACGATGGGTGACACCGACTTCATCGTTATCGCGCACGTGACCAAGCGGGAGAAAGTCGAATCGCTGATCGCGAGCTACGAATCGATCGACGAGATCCAGCGGACGAGCTCGAAGTTCGTCATCACTACGGTCAAGAACGAACCACGTCCGATCAACGATCTGGAGAGCGAGACGCTCTTAGAAGCGATCGAAAACCTCTGATACGGTCGGATAGAACTCTATGAAGCGTATCGGAACCCCGTAGAGATCAACGTAATTCACGAACTGCTGGTCAACAGTATGAGAACCGGAGACGGCCACGCCTCGCCGTCCCGACTGCCTCGCTCGCACTTGGCGTCTTCTCGGGACGCTTCGATTTCTGCCGGCCCTACCTATCCGACCGATCGAAACGTCCTCAATTTCAGGGACGAGAGACTGAAACACTTCATCCGATTATATATCTGTTTTGTCGCACTCCATCTGTGTACACGATATTTACCCGGATAAATTCCAACAATCACCAGATTAATGGTACTGTGTTCATACACATAGCTCAGGGCCAATGTCGCAGGAACACACCACAGACCGTTCTAACGCTGCCGTCGAGGAGCGGTACGATCGGTACCTGATGCCGATCTGGAAAGAGCTGAACACACCGATCAAGCGTGCGTCCGGGTGCACCGTCGAAGACTTCGAGGAGAACGAGTATCTCGACGTCTTCTCGGGTATCTCGGTCACGAACGTCGGTCACACGAACGACGCGGTCGTTTCTGCGGCGAAAGAGCAACTGGACGAGTTCGTCCACGGTTGCACCTACGTCCATCCGCACGAGCCTGCGGCGGAGCTGGGCGAGAAGCTCGCAGAGATCACCCCGGGGGACCTCCAGAAATCGTTCTTCTGTAACTCCGGAACGGAAGCCGTCGAAGGCGCGATCAAACTCGCGCGGAAGTACACCGGGTCGAAGGAAGTGCTGGCCCTCGAGATGTCCTTCCACGGCCGGACGATGGGGTCGCTCGCGCTGACTGGGAACAAAGGCTACAAATCCGAGATGGGCCCGACCCTCAACGACGTCTCGCACGTCGCCCCGCCGTACGCCTACCGCTGTCAGATGTGCGACGGCGGCCCCTGTTCGGGTGGCTGCGCGACCGACGTCGAACGCGTCATCGACTCGCACACGACCGGTGACCTCGCTGCGGTTGTCGTCGAGCCGGTGATGGGCGAGGGTGGGATCATCGTCCCTCCATCAGGGTGGTTGGAAGAGGTCCAAGAGATCGCACACGAGCACGACGCACTGTTGATCGTCGACGAAGTCCAGTCCGGATACGGACGCACCGGCGAGATGTGGGCGTCCGATCACTTCGACGTCGTCCCGGATATTATGCCGCAGGCGAAGGGGATCGCCAACGGGCTTCCGCTGGGTGCATTCACCGCCAAGCCCGAAATCGCCGACGCCTTCGAGTCGGGCGATCACCTGTCGACGTTCGGCGGGAATCCGGTGACGTGCGCGGCAGCGCTGGAGACGATCAACCAACTTCAGGACGGCATCATAGAGAACACGCGAGAGCAGGGCCAGTGGCTCGGAGATAGGCTCGCAGAACTCGAAGCCGAGTACGACGTCGTCGGCGATACGCGCGGACTCGGACTGATGCAGGGCATCGAGATCGTCACCCCCGACGAACTCGGGCCGATGGACGTCGCGCCCGCACCCGATCCGAAGCTGACGGGTCAGATCGGCACTCACCTCCGAGACAACGGGATCATCATCGGCACCGGCGGCTTCTACAAGAACGTCCTGCGGTTCCAGCCGCCGCTGACGATCTCCCGTGACCAACTGGTGCGGACGGTCGACGCCATCGAAGACGCCATCGTCGAACACACCGCGTGAGGAGGTGAGTGGTTCGGTCGCGCCCCTCGTCGCCGCGGACACGCCCGCAGCGCACAGCGAAGCACATAACACGGTCGCCCTCCGCGCATCACCTGAGACACACGTATGAACGCACCGGCCAACCAGACGTTGCGGACGCTCTTCGAGAACGCTCTTCAACGATACCGGGACCGGACCGCCCTCGTTACGGCGGACCGCACCCTCAGCTACGAGACGCTCGATTCCCGTTCGTCGGCGTTGGCGGCGGCGTTCATCGACTCGGGCCTCGAACCGGGTGATAAAGTCGCGGTGTTGCTGTCGAACCGCCCCGAATCTGTTCTGGTCGATCTCGCGATCATCAAGATGGGTGCCGTTCGCGTCCCCCTCAATCCGATGCTCTCGTCGGAGGAGATCCAATATATCCTCTCGGACTCCGGGGCCCGGGCGGTCGTCTGCGAACCGGAGTACTCCGATCCCGTCGCCGAACAGGCTACTGCGACGGCTGCGCCGGAAACCGTCGTCGTCGTCTCGGACGACCCGCCGGACGACATCCCCGAGACGACCGTTCGGGACTACCACGAGATGGTCGCCGGCGACACGTCTGTCGAGCCCACCTACCGTGACCTCGAAGTCGCCCCCGACGATCCGGCCGGTCTCTTCTACACCGGCGGGACGACAGGGAAGCCGAAAGGCGTCGTGTACTCGCAGCACAGTCTCGTCGCGAGTCTCTACGCGCACCTCGCCGAGTTCGGATTCGACGGACGCGATACGGGTCTCGTCGTCACCCCCTTGTCGCACTCCGCCGGGACGTTTCTGTGGGCGAACCTCCTGGGTGGCGGACGAACGGTCGTCCAGCGGGGCTTCACCCCGGAGAGTCTCCTTGATGCTATTGAGCGCTACGGCGTCACGTGGACGTTCGTCGTCCCGACGATGATCTACCGGCTTCTGGAAGCGCCCTACGACTCGTACGATTGCTCCTCTCTCGAACGGATGCTTTACGGCGCTGCACCCATCCGTTCCGACAAACTCGAAGACGGAATCGCCGCCTTTGGCCCGATATTCTGTCAGTTCTACGGACAGACGGAAGTTCCGAACCTGATCAGCGTGCTCGGCCGAAAAGAACACGCGATGGCCACTGACGGTCGCGCGCCCGAGCGACTGGAGTCCGCTGGCCACCCCTGTCTGATGGCCGAGGTCCGCATCGCCGACCCGGACACCGGCGCGGAGTTGGACGCTGGGGAGGTCGGTGAGGTTCTGGCGACCGCTCCCTATGCGTTCGAGTACTACCACAACCGACCGGAGGCGACCGAAGACACGCTCGAAGACGGCTGGGTATCGACGGGCGACATCGGTCGCCTCGACGGCGACGGATATCTCTACCTCCTCGACCGAAAACACGACGTGATCGTCTCGGGCGGGCTCAACGTCTACAGCTACACCGTCGAGAACGCGTTGACGTCTCACCCTGACGTCGATCAGGCGGTCGTGTTCGGCATTCCGGACGAGACGTGGGGCGAAGCGGTTCACGCCGTCGTCGTCCCGGCGGCTGCCTCCCTCACCGAACGGGAACTGCAACGCCACGCCAGTGAGCACCTCGCGGATTACGAACAGCCGAAATCACTCAGCTTCGTGGACGCACTCCCAACGACGTCACACGGGAAAGTGGACAAAGCCGCGCTCCGAGACCCCTACTGGGAGCATCAGGATCGGTCGATCAACTGAGGGCCGGAGCGACTCCTGCCTGCTGCCGGTCGACAGACGCCTCCGTCGCCCGACGACTTGGCTCAGTCCGAGCGGACGCCGTCGCTTCTATCCGGCGCTTCGAGGACGTCTTCTTGGGTTTCCATTCCGAGCGATTCGATGCGGACGCTCGCAACCTTGTACTCTGGAATCCCCGACGTCGGGTCGAAGGTCTCCTGAGTCAGTTCGTTCACCGCACCCGCGGCGAAGTGCATCGGGATAAAGACGGTGCCCTCGCCGACTCGATCGGTGATCTCCGCCTTCACCACGATCGCACCGCGCCGTGACGTCACGCGGACGTACTCCCCCTCGTTGACGCCGAGCGAGTCCGCCAGTTCGGGGTTGAGCTCGACGAACGACTCCCCGACGTGGCTCATCAGCCCTTCGACGCGACGCGTGAGCTGTCCGGTGTGCCAGTGATACAGCACACGCCCCGAGGTGAGGGTGAGAGGGAACTCCTCGTCGGGTAACTCTCCCGGCTTCTGCATATCCGCGGGTACGAAGCGGGCCTTCCCATCGGGATGGTTGAAATTACCGTTCTCGTAGTTGTAGAGGTAGTCGGTTCCGGGGTGGTTCTCGTCCGGTACGGGCCACTGGAGACCGTGCTCGTCGCCGCTGTCAAGTCGCTCGTAGGAGACTCCGCCGTAGATGGGCGTGAGGCTCGCGATCTCGTCCATCACCTCGCGTGGGTGGTCGTAGTCCCACTCGTAGCCGAGTCGCGCCGCGAGCGCCTGGGTGATCTCCCAGTCCTGTCTGGCTGCTCCGGGCGGGTCTGCGACCCCGTTCACCCGCTGGATCCGACGCTCGGTGTTCGTGAACGTCCCCGTTTTCTCGGGAGAGGTCGCCGCTGGAAGGATCACGTCCGCGTACTCGGCCGTCTCGGTCTCGTAGATGTCCTGCACGACGAGGAAGTCGAGCTCGTTGAGTGCTGCCGCGGCATGGGAGAGGTCAGGCTCCGAGAGGGCCGGATTCTCTCCAACGATGTACATCCCGCGGAGGTTCCCCGCCTCTGCTTCGTCCATCATCTGTGGGACTGTCAGACCGGCCTCTGCCGGCGGCCGTTCTCCCCACGACCGCTCGAACTTGTCGAGCACGTCCTCGTCTTCGACTGACTGATACCCGGGTAGCGAGTCGGGGAGCGTCCCCATATCCCCGCCGCCGCCCTGGACGTTGTTCTGCCCGCGGAATGGCGATAGGCCCGCCCCGGGTTTGCCGATCTGTCCGAGGACGAGTGCGAGGTTCGCAAGCGCGAGGCAATTCTGGGTGCCGTGGCTGGACTGGGTCATTCCCATCGCCCATCCAATGACCAGCGAGTCGGCGGTACAGACCGTCTCCGCGGCCGCGACGAACTCCTCCCGCGGGACGCCGACCAGTTCCTCGACACGGTCCGGCGTGAAGGGCTCGACCTTCTTCACTAACTCCTCGAAGTTGTGCGTGTTGCGTTCGATGAACGGCTTGTCGTGGTGGTCGTGCTCGATCGCGTACCGAATGAGCCCATTGATCCACGCGACGTCGTAGCCGGGTTTCGTCCGGCAGTAGTGGTCGGCGTGCTCGGCGACGCCGATTCGTCGCGGGTCGAAGACTGTGAGCGAGGCCCCGTCGCGGACGTTGCGCTTGATTCGGGTTGCGAGCACCGGATGCGACTCGGTCGTGTTCGACCCCGTGATGAGGTAGGCGTCTGCCTCGCCGATGTCCTCGTTAATGCGGTTCGTCATCGCACCGTACCCAACGGTCTGCTGGAGGGCAGCGACGGTCGAGGAGTGACAGAGTCGGGCGCAGTTGTCGACGTTCTTTGTGCCGAGCACCTGCCGGGCGAACTTCTGGACGAGATACGCCTCCTCGTTCGATCCCTTCGAGGACGCCAGCGCGGATACGGCGTCGCGGCCGTGCTCGTCGCAGATCTCGCGGAACTGCGCTGCGACGAGATCGAGTGCTTCTCCCCAAGAGGCCTCCCGCAGCGCCCCGTCGTCGCCGCGGATCAGCGGCGAGGTGAGCCGGTTTTCGGACTCGGCGAACTCGTGTCCGAACTTCCCTTTCACGCAGGTCGAGAAGTCGTTTGCGGGCGCATCGCTCGGGTCTTCGACGGGCTTGACACCGCGGTAGTCGCCGTCGGTGCCGACCATCTCGAAGCGACACCCGACCGCACAGAAGCCGCACGTCGTCTCCTCGGTGTCGACATCGTCGAGTCGGTAGTCGCTGACGCGGTCTGCGATCTCGAACATCTGGCCCTCCGAGAGCGTCTTCGTCGCCATCGACTCCGCAGCGTGCTCTCCGGCGACGAAGGCTCGCTTGCCGTACTCGGTGACGGTGTCTTTCGCGGCGTTCTTGGCCTTCGCCATAAACCGCGCGACGCCGGACTTCTCGGAGACGTCAATGTCGTCTCGATCCTCCCCGTCGGCCTCGACACCACGGTTCGGCGCGGACGTATCGTCGAGCGTTTCGACGGGCTCGCGGTCGATGACGTCCCCGATCGAATTGCGCTGATTGAACCCGGGGAGCGGGAGCGTCGCCATATCGGCCATCCCCTTCTCGGTGAGCGAGCCGGTCGGACAGACGGTTGCACAGTGCCCGCAGGAGACGCACTCGGAGTCGGCCATCGTCTCCGCGTCGGACTGGAATCCGATGTGCGTGTCCGCGCCGCTTCCCTCGATCTTGAGGACGCCCTCGGTCTGGACGTCGTTACAGGCCTCCACACAGCGGTTACAGAGAATGCATTTGTTGCGGTCGATCTGGATGAACGAGGAGGTGTCGTCGAGCGGTTCATACTCATCGCGTTCGTCGTAGACGCCGAACCGCGGCTCCTCGACATCGTTCTCGATCGCCGCGTCCTGCAGTTCGCACTGCCCGTTCTGGTTGCAGGTCGTACACCGGAGGTTGTGGTTCGACAGGACGAGATCGAGGTTTACGTCCCGCGCCTCGGCGGCACTTTCCGCGTCGACTCGAACTGTCAGACCCTCTTCGACGGGGAACGAGCAGGCCGGGACGAGCCCTTCCTCCGCTGTCTGCACCATACAGGTCCGGCACTCGCTTCGCGGACCGATGTCGTCGGCGCACTCGGTGTCACGGTCGTAGTAACAGAGTGCGGGCACGTTGTCGGCGGCGTCCGCTTCCTGTAACGCGGTGAGAATCGTCTCGCCGGCCTGTACGGCCACCGACGTCCCATCGACGGTGAGCGTCACCGTCTTCGAGTCCGTGGGCAGTTCGGGATCGTTCGCCGTCCCGTCGTTGAAATCCTCGGTTAACGGCGTCTCTTTTCCCGGTCTCTCCGTCTTCGGGACGTGTGGTAACGGTGTTGTGGTGTCGTGAGAACTCATCGGTCAGTGGTCACACGATTTGCTGGGGCAGTGTCCATTCGCGTGCGCTCGAAACTCGGACTCGAACTCGTCGACCGCTGAGGCGACCATCCGGGCGGTCTCGACGCCGAAGTCACAGATCGACGAGCGCTCCATTACGCGCGTCAGTTCGCGTATGCCGGCAGCGTCGTACTCGCCGTCGTAGACTTCCCGGAGCACGTCGAGCAGTTGTGTCGAGCCCTCGCGACAGGGAACGCACCGCCCGCAGTTCTCCGCGGCGGCGAACTTCGCTCGCTCGCCGACCTCGGCGACCACGCAGCGCGATTCCGCGAGTAGTTCGACGCTCTCGTTCGTTCCGAGTGAGGCATCGCGGAGCGACGACGCCTCAACGGAGACGTCAAGATCGGCGGTAAAGCCGCCGAACTGGCCGCCGACTACGGCGGCCTCGAAGTCGAGGGTGCCTTGCTGCTCGGCGGAACCGGCTGTCAGTTCGACGGCGTCCGTTATCGTACTCAGTGGACGTCCGGTCGGCAACTCGACGGTGGCTGGCGCCTCCACGTCACCAGTAACGGTGACGAGGCGCGTCCCCGGGTCCGGATCGGCCTCGTCGAACGCGCTCGGATCGACGAGCGCCTGATAGATTTGTGCGAACGTCCGTGGGGTGTGAAGGACCGTCGGACGGCCGTAGAGGCCGTGTGACGCCGGTCCCGGTGGTCCTCGGCGTGCCTCGATCCGATCGGCTCCCTCCAGCGCTTCGAGCGCCATCGTCGGCTCCCCGGCGCGGTAGCTGTCTGGCCCACTGACGACGGTTGGGACGATATCGAAGTACTCGCGACCGGCCTCGATCACGCGGTGGAGGTGTTCGTGCAGCCAGTCGTCGGTCTCGTTCACGTAGACGATCAGCTCTGTGGCGTCGACGTGGCTGGCGACGGTGGTCGCCGCGTCGAGAACGGTGAACGGAACGCTCGCCACGAGGAGCGCGTCGGCTCGCGCGCGCTCGTCGGCCTCGTTCGCGTTCACGACGACGACGGGCTCTCCATCCGTTTCTAGCGCGGTCGTCCACTGCTTGGCGACCGGCGCGTCGGTGGCCGCGTCGCCCCGACCACGCCCGAGAAGACCCAGATCCGCGATCCGGTCGACGGCCACGTCGTCGGTCAGAAACTCGTGCTCGGTCGGATCTGTCGAATCGATCCAGCCGCAGGAACCGAGGACGCGCCGTTCTCCGACTGCTAAGGCTCCCGTTTTAGACGACAGAAGGCCCGTTCCGTCCTGCTCGTGCCTGAGGACCTCGCTGGCTCCTGCGGTGGGTAACTCGCCCGATTCGAGCGATTCGACGAGCTCGGGGACGTCGTCGACGTCCGCATTCGGATAGAGTGCCGTCTGGTCGTCGATCGTACAGAGGACGAGCGGTTCGAGTCCGGGGTGTCCCGCCGGCCCCGTCGAGACGACCGGGACGTCCGTTGCAGACGTTCGAGCCGCTTCGATCAGGCCGTCTCCGACACCGACCCCTGGACGCCGGGCGATCCGGATCGCCTTCGAGTGTAACTCCGTGTCTTGATCGTACGTTGTCGAGGCCACGTTGCTGAGTGGTAGCTATCCGTGTGCCCACAAAAATCTCCCGGAGAGGTTAAATAAATATAGTTAACAAAAGTAGCTGTGCTCGAACGTGACAGAATGAAAAAGCGACAGTAAATGGCCTGAAACGGAAGAATACGAATTACTGAAAAACACCTGTATACTTACGCCCTCTGCGGAAGAAATCATATTTAGTTACATCGGAATCGGGGCGAGACTCTTCGCATCGATCTTCTATCGTAGACTTTGCAACTGGTTGCGCATCTGCGCACCCGCCGTCGTACGATCGGGTGTGTGAAGACTTACAAACTCCGCTCTCTGTCCCCGGTTCGTTCCCCTCACGCACCCAGGCGTCGCATCTCCTCGTCGGTCAGTTCGAGGTGCGAGGCGGCGACGTTCTCTCGAAGGTGCGGAATCGACGACGTCCCCGGGATGGGGAGGACGACGGGTGAACGTTGTAGTAGCCACGCTAGCGCGACCTGGTACTCCGAGGCGTCGTTGGCGTCGGCGACGTCCGTCAGGACCGCTGCCTTCTCGTCGCCGAGATCGCCCGCTCCGAGCGGGAACCACGGGATGAAGCCGATTTCGTTCGACTCACAGACGTCGAGTACGGCCTCGTTCTCGCGGTTCCCGAGGTTGTATCGATTCTGCACGGTCGCGATCTCGACGATGTCGCGTGCCGTCTCCAACTGTTCGACGCTGACGTTGCTGAGGCCGACGTGTCCGATCACGCCCTCGTCTTTCAGTTCTGCGAGCGCCGTGACCGACCTCTCGAAGTCGACGTCGGGATCCGGGCGATGGTACTGATACAGGTCGATGCAGTCCGTTCGGAGTCGGTCGAGGCTACAGAGGTGCGCGTTTCGGAGGTAGTCCGGGTCGCCGTGAGTGAGCCAGTCACCGTCGCGGTTTCGGAGCAACCCACCTTTGGTGGCGACGACGAGGTCTTCGGGGTACGGCGCGAGCGCCTCGGCGATCAGTCGCTCGCTGGTCCCCGGTCCGTAGGAGTCTGCGGTGTCGATGAAGTCCACGCCGAGGTTGACGGCCGTCTGGAGCACTCGTTTCGCGTTCTGGACGTCGTCGGGGTCGCCGAGCACGTCGTCGCCGGTGATTCGCATCGCACCGAATCCCAGCCGATGCACAGTCAGTTCGCCACCGATGTCGAACGTGCCGCTCGCGTTGCGAAGTGTCACGGCGGGTGAACGGTCGGAATCGACGTAAGTGATCCGGCGAGCCCACCGCTCGATATCCCCCTCGCTATTGCCAGGTGACGTACGCGAGGACGCTAATCCCGGCCGTTTCGAGGATCTGGAGGATCATCATCACCTGGACGGCGATCGTCGGCATCGCGGGGGCGGTGAAGTAGAAGTACAGTGCGACTACGTTCTCCGCTAAGAGAAAGCCCGCGAAGACGATCGACGCCAGCGTGAAGGGAGCGCGGATCTCCCGATACGTGTTGACCCACACGCCGATAACCACCAGTAGGAGGAGGATGTTGAGTGCTGCCGCGAGGCGGGCCGCGTCCAACATTAGCGTCATAGTGCCACTCCCCGACCGCTCTCGAGTGTCTTCGCGCGTCGATGGGTTCGTCTGTGGGTCGTCTTACTCATCGATCTGTGTGATAATTTTCTCGACGGTGTCCCAGTGCTGTTCCGCCCGCTCGCTCGGGAGATAGACGGTGCCGTAACTCGCGTCGCTGCTTGTGATGATCCCGTTGTCCTCGAGGACGTCGAGGTGGTGTCTGATGGTGTTGTACGCCAGATCGAACTCCTGGGCGAGCTGATTGGCGTTCCGTGGCCGTCGGTCCAAAGCGCGCAGGATACGGGCACGGTTCGGCCCGCCACGTGTACCGGCGAGCGTCTGCCAGAGGACCGTATCCATTCTCCGGGTGATTCACCGTGCGCGATTATGAATCCTCCGGCGGTGTACAGATTGATACCCATTTGGTTTCTGTTCTGAACCCACCGATCCGGCAGGCCCCACACATTTCATATATCCGAGTATAGCGCATAAAATTCTTTCGGGTGTGAAAACTATACTGTCGAATTAGGCTCTATGGACCGAATTTAGAGGGATGTGAGCGAGATTTTAGTCTGAGTTGCGAAAGAGATTATTTTACTGTCATTCCTCGGTTGAGTTGGATGTCATCAGACACCCCACGCACCACTCGGAGACGCGTCTTGCTCGGCATCGGTACCGGAGCCACCGTCGGCCTCGCCGGTTGTAGCGGTAACAGTGATCAGGGCGGGACCGAGACGGCGACGTCCACCCCGACGGAGACGCCGATGCCGACTGAGACGGCCACAGAGACACCCGAGGAGACGCCGATGGGCTCCGCGATGGTCCGCGTCGCGCACCTTTCGCCGAACGCGCCGAACGTGGACGTCTACGTCGACGAGTCGGCCGTGCTCGAAGACGTTCCCTTCGGAGCGGTCAGCGAGTATCTGGACGTTCCAGCCGGTGAGCGTCAAGTCGAGATCACCGCGGCCGGCGACCCCGACACGTCGGTGTTCTCGGGCCCAGTTACCGTCGAGGATGGGACGGCCTATACCGTCGCGGCGATCGGCGAAATCGGCGACGGCGCAGACCAGATGTTCGAGCCGCTGATCCTCCAGGACGACAACTCGGACCCCGGCGGCGACACCGCCCGGGTCCGCGTGGTCCACGCCTCGCCCGACGCCCCCGCTGTCGACGTCACCGTGGCATCGAGCGGCGACGCGCTCTACGACGGGGTCGCCTACGGCCAGTCCGGCTACGTCGAGGTCCCTGCTGGCGAATACACCCTCCAGATCCGCGGCGACACCGACGGCAACGACGGCGACGTGGTCGCGAGCTTCGACCTCGATCTCGCCGGCGGCCAGGTGTACACCGCGTTCGCGGCGGGGTATCTCTCCCCGGACGACGAACCCGCAGACACTCCGTTCGACCTCGTCGTCGCACAGGACACCGAGAGCGGGACAATGAGCGACGGGATGGACGATCCAGCGATGGTCCGCGTCGCGCACCTCTCGCCGAACGCCCCGAATGTAGACGTCTACGTCGACGGGTCGGCCGCGCTCGAAGACGTCCCGTTCGGTGCCGTGAGTGGCTATCTCGACGTCCCCGCCGGGACGCGAACGGTCGAGATCACCGCGGCCGGCGATCCTGATGCGTCGGTCTTCGCGGGCGACGTGGGCGTCGAATCCGGACAACCGTACACGATCGCGGCGATCGGTGAGATCGGCGACGGCGCGGATCAGATGTTCGAGCCGCTGGTCCTCCAAGACGACAACAGCGCCCCGGACAGCGGGATGGCCCGGCTCAGGGTCGTTCACGCCTCACCCGACGCCCCCGCCGTCGACGTCACTGTCGCGGCCGGTGACGTACTGTTCGACGGCGTCGCCTACGGTGGATCCGGTTACGTCGAGGTTCCCGCTGGCGACTACACGACGCAGATCCGGGGTGACACCGACAGCAACGACGGCGACGTCGTGGCCGAATACGAGGTGAGTCTGAGCGGCGGCCAGGTGTACACCGCGTTCGCGGCGGGGTATCTCTCCCCGGACGACGAACCCGCCGACACTCCGTTCGACCTCGTCGTCGCCCAGGACACGATGGCCTGAGAGGCATCCATACGCTGCTCGTGGGCGGTAGCGAGGCTGCCCGCACGCAGTAGACTTTTTAACTCGAATCGTATCGAGGCCGGCTATAGTAGCGTTTGCAATTGAGTACACAGCCAATCGCACGACTGCGTTCGATTCGGTGCGTGAAGACGTGCAAACGCTACTATAGAATCGGATCGGGTCGGATTCGCGTTCGACCGGTCTCGAATCGCCGCGCTTCGGCCTCTATGTGCGAATACTTCTCATCCCAAATTCTGGGGTACTGAGGGCGACAGTATACACAAGACTTTTACTCGTTTCGCTAAATTCTCAAATACGGTCACGGGACGACGCCTCGACGGGCGCACGGGTAGGGGTACTTGGGCGAACGTCGACCGTCATCCCGATGGACATTTTTCGGACCTAACTCGAACAGCGGCGCGTCTCACAGCCAGAGCGACACGTAGACGACGACGTATCCGATCAGCGCCATCGTCGTCCCCGAGAGCCCGGTCGCCCCGAATGCGAACCCGGCACGGACGTCGCCTGCGGTTGGTCGCCGACGCAGCGATGCGACCGGCGTCGACCGGTACCACGAGAGTCCGCTACAGACGACTCCGACCGCCAGAATCGAGAACACGAAGTGATACGACACCGCAAGTGTCGGCGGGGCCAAGACCAGCGCGAGCGCGCCGTAGCCCGCTCCGAGCACTGCACTCCGGTCGTAGAACGTCCCGAGTGATCGGTCGGTCACCCGCACGACCGCGAGCGCGGCCAGCCACACGGCCGCGAGTTCGATCGCGAACGCCCCCAGCAAGTGCATCGTCGGATCGGGATGTAAGACGACGCGGCTTTCGATGACGCCAACCTCGAATGGGTACAGGAACTGCGGTGGCTGGCCGGTCACGAGATCCCCCCACGGATGCGTGAGGAGCCCGGCGGTCGCCGCGAGCCCGAGCAGCCGTGGCGAGAGGTCCGTCTTCCGGCGACTCAGCGCCGTGACCGCGACGCCGGCGGCGACGAAGGCGCCCATCACGACGGCGCCGAGTGCGCCGCTTGCGACGATCGAGACGGCGACGAGCGCGACGAGCAACACGGCGCTCGCGACCCGCGCACCCCACGCTCGCCGTCGACTCGTGACGCCGTCCGCCGTCCGCGCCCGAACGGCCCAGAGGCCGAACGCCGGCCCTGCGACGAGCGCGACGAGCACCGAGTGCGTCATCGACCGGTGCACGCTGTTCGCGGCGTCCCAGAACGCCGTCGGGTTCACGCCGCTGCCGAACAGTTGCCCTCCGTCGAGGGCGACGACCGCGTACACGACGTCGACGTCCGGGAGCGCCGCGAACGCGCCCGTCGCCGCGCCCAACAGCAGTGCCTGCCGTGTCGACCAGCCTCGCCACTCGGCGAACAGCACCGCGAGGGCGAACGCGAGTAGCGCGTGGCCGACAAACACGTTCGAATCTCGGGGGCCGCGAAGCATAAGCGTCTCGCTGGTCTCGTCGACTGGTAACGATACACTACCGACGCCGCCGAAGGGGCGGACACCGCGCTCTCGGCGGCGGGTGACGACCAATCCTCTAAGTGCGGCGGGTGTGAACGTCGCGGCGATGACTACGCCTGCCGACGTTCCGGCGATGACGACGCCCGCCGACGTTCGCGCGTCCGTTCCGGTCTTCGACGACGTTCGATATCTCAACACCGGCGCGAGCGGGCCCAGTCCGCGTCCGATCGTCGAGGCCGCACAGCGGGCGATCGAGACCCACGAGTGGGACGCTGCGGACGATCCGGGTCCCTACCCCCACGCCTTCGGCCTGTACGAAGACACCCGCGCCGACGTCGCGGACTTTCTCGGTGCCGAAGACCACGAAATCGCGCTGACCCAGAGCACGACCGACGGCATCACCCGCATCGCGTCGGCGATCGAGTGGGACCCCGGCGACGTCGTCGTCCGGACTGACCTCGAACACCCCGCAGGGATCCTCCCGTGGAAACGTCTCGAACGCCGCGGCTGTGAGGTCCGCGTCGCGCCGACGGCCGAGGGCCGCATCGATCGCGACGCCTATCGCGACGCCGTTTCGGATGCGAAACTCGTCTGTCTGAGCGCGCTGACGTGGAACTACGGGACGCATCTCCCCGTCTCGGAGTTGGTCGAGGAAGCCCACGACGCCGGCGCGCGCGTCCTCGTCGACGCCGTGCAGGTCCCCGGCCAGTGCCAACTCGACGTGGCCGAGTGGGGTGCCGACGCAGTCGCGATGGCGAGTCACAAGTGGATGCTCGGCCTCTGGGGTGCGGGATTCCTCTACGTCGACGGGGACGTCGCCGAGGATCTCCACCCGGGACAGATCGGCTATCGGAGCGTCGAGGACGCCAGCGCGTCCGCGTACGAACTGAAACGCGGCGCGCCGCGGTTCGAGATCGGAACCACCAGCCCCGCGCCGTACGCCGCACTCTCGGCCTCGATCGATCTGCTGACTGACGTCGGTCTCGACACGATCGAATCGCACATCGAGGATCTCGCGACGCGTTTCGTCGAGGGCGTCCCCGAGGACCGACTCATCAGCCCCCGCGACCCCGAATCCGGGCTGGTGACGGTGCGCGTCGACGACCCGGAATCGACGGTCGAGCGCCTCCGCGAGGAGTACGACGTCGTGATCCGATCGCTGCCCGACCCCGACGGCGCGGTTCGGGCGTCGCTCCACGTCTACAACACGACTGCGGACGTCGATCGACTGTTGCGCGGACTCGAAGCGACCGGCTGGTAAGATCGCCACACTGCCGCGCTCAGACCCGCTTCTGAATCTCGTCGAACAGCTCGGACACCCGCGCCTCGATCTCGTCGCGGATCGCCGCGACCTCCTCGGCTGGCCTTCCGTCCGGGTCGTCGAGGTCCCAGTCCCTGTTTTCGCCCGCCCAGCCGGCCGGGCAGACGTCGTCTGCGGAACAACCCATCGTGATCACGTAGTCGCTCCCCTGGGTCTCCTCGAACGTGATCTCCCGAGGCGTCCGCCCGGCGACGTCGAGGTCGATTGCGTCCATCGCCCGAACGACCTCGTCGTGGACGTGTTCGGCGGGTCGCGTCCCGCCGGTTATGACTTCGACTTCTCCATCGAGCCCTCTGTTTTCGATCTCGCGCTGGCCGAACGCGTAGGCCATCTGAGAGCGCCCCGCGTTCTGCACGCAGACGAATGCGATCCGTGTCGTTTCTGTTCTGCCCTTCGGTGCCGCAGGTGTCTCGGAGGTGGATTGCTGGGTCATTGGCTTCGTGTCGTCTCTTTGTTCACTGTCAGTCGTTCTCGGAGGGCGCCCCGGTGCTCGGAGCGCTCAGGCTTCCGGTCTCGAATCCATCCCAGTCGAACCGACGCTGGAAGTACAGCGCGACGTTGACCAGCGCGAGCAGAACCGGGACCTCGATGAGTGGCCCGACGACCGTCGCGAACGCGACGCCGGAGCCGACGCCGAACACCGCGACGGCGACGGCGATGGCGAGTTCGAAGTTGTTCGAGGCGGCCGTAAAGCCGATCGCCGTCGTCGTCGAGTAGTCCGCGCCGATCCCGCGGCCCATCCCGAAACTCACGAGGAACATCACGACGAAGTAGATCGTCAGCGGCACGGCGATCAGCAGGACGTCGCCGGGCGCGGCCACGATGTTCCCGCCCTGCGTCGCGAACATCACGATCACGGTAAACAGCAGCGCGACGAGCGTCAGCGGGTCGATCAACGGGACGAACGACTCTTCGTACCACTCGCGACCCTTCGCCCTCGTTCCGACGTAGCGCGTGAGGAACCCGCCGACGAACGGGATCCCGAGGAAGACGACGATGGCTTCGACCACCTGCATCGGCGTAATGTCGAACGTCGTGATGCCGGCGACGAGCGACTCCATTCCGAGCAGCGGCGGCAGAAACAGCGCGAAGAACCAGACGTAGACGCCGTAGGTCACGATCTGAAAGAGGCTGTTGAACGCGACGAGTCCAGTCACGTACTCGGTCGACCCCTCGGCCAACTCGTTCCAGACGAGCACCATCGCGATGCAGCGCGCCATCCCGATGAACACGAGCCCGAGGAAGTACTCCGGCCGCGCCGGCAGCCCGGGGACGAGGCCGCTGAAGAAGACGACCGCCAGCCCGAACATCAGCGTCGGGCCGATGAGCCAGTTCTGCACGAGACTCAGCCCCAGCACCCGCCAGTTGCTGAACACGGTGGGCAGCCGTGAGTAGTCCGCTTTCGCCAGCGGCGGGTACATCATCAGAATCAGGCCGATCTCGACGAGGTGGAAGTCCTGGATCGGCTGCGTGACGCCCGGTGCGACGTACCCGAGACCGACGCCGGTCGCCATCGCGCCGAAGATCCAGACGGTGAGATACTTGTCGAGAAAGTCCATTGACCGCGGATCGCCACAGCTCTCACAGTCGCAGTTGGGGCCGTGCTCGTGGGCGTTACTCATCGTTCACGCACCCTTCGAGGACTGTCACGAGCGCGATCGCGCGGTTCGTCGCGCGGTACTTCTTCCAGCGGCCGTCCTGCCGATCAGAGACGAGGCCAGCGTCGACGAGTTTCGAGAGCGCGTGACTCAGACCGCTCTCGGTGACGTCTGTGACGGCGTTCAACTCACAGACACAGAGTTCCTCCTCTGCGGCGACGAGCGTCCGCACGAGCGTGAACCGCGTCTCGTTCGCGAGCGCGGAGACGATACTGAGCTCAGCATCGACGCGCGCCTCGCCCAGCGCCGCCTCGAGGGTTCCCAGTTCGTCGAGTCGCGCGTCGACGTCTTCGCTCCGACACTCCCCGAGTTCGTCGTCGAGGTATCGCCGAAGCCGTTCTGTTGCTTGTGCCATTGCACTCCAATTGAGAGATTACTCAATTAGTTCTTCCCCTTCGAAGGCCCAACGCGGTAAATAGATCTATTTGCTCTACATAGAACTGGGTAATCGGGCCATTTTGGATTTGAAAAAGATTGAGAAAACGTTCAAATCAATTCTCGGCTCTTGCTCCCACGTCGTCTTCGCCGACGACGAGTCCCGTGCCGCATCTGACGGTCGTGTCGGGAAACCGCTCCGTGATCTCTTGTTTCTTCTGTGTGCAGTGGCAGGGCGAGACGAAGCCGAGTCCGCGAAGCGCTTCCAACTTCGCGAAATCGTGGAAGCCGCCCATCACGCCCACGACCGCTGCAGTGTCGCGAGCGGCGTCGAGCAGGGATCCCAGCCCAGGATGTGCGCACCCGGTCAGGAGTACCGCCCCGCGTTGGAACCGACAGACCAGTCCCTGCTCGCTGATCTCCTCGCCGACGGCGCCCGTCGTGACCACGCCCTCTCGTACCTGCGTCGACTCTCCGGCAGCGATCACGTCGACGGTTTCCGGAACGGACTGCGAAACCGTCGTTGCGAGCGATTCCGTGGGGACGACCACGTCGACTTCCGGATTCTGCTCGACGACTGCGGGGAGTCCGCCGACGTGATCGTCGTGGCCGTGCGAGAGCACTACCGTGTCGATGTCGGTCGGTGTCACGTCGAGCGCAGCCATATTCTCGCCCAACGCGGCCGCGTCGTCGCCGGTATCGAACAGGACGTCGTCGCCGACGAGTGCCGAGAACCCCCAGCCGGTATGCACGCCCGTCCGTGCTCGTTCGTTGTCGTACAGCACGGTGATCTTCATTCGAGTTACTCCCTCACCCACTCCTTCGGTCGCGCCCCGCATACTGTTTCCCCCGCTCAGTCTGCTGTCTCTCCACGCCGAACCCGCTACCAGTTCGGCCACTCGACCGCCTCGGGTAGCGTCGCTGCCTCGTTTCGCGGTCGTCAGCAGTTTTACACCTTCGATCCGAACTAGTCTGTGTGATGTCCCTCCGGATCGGGCTGACGGGAGACGTAATGCTCGGCCGACTCGTCGATGAGCGACAGTGGACACGTCCGGTGGCTGCCGTTTGGGGCGATCTACTGGACACGCTCTGCGACCTCGATGGGCTCTTCATCAACCTCGAGTGTGCGCTCTCCGCTCGCGGTGAACCCTGGCGACGGACGCCGCGCGCCTTCCGCTTTCGGGCGGATCCGGACTGGGCCGTCCCCGCCCTCGACCGCGCTGGCGTCGACTGCTGTGCTCTCGCCAACAACCACGTCCTCGACTTCGAGGAGAGGGCACTCCGTGATACGCTCGATCACCTCGACGACCAACATATTGCCCACGCCGGCGCTGGGCGGACGCGTGAGGAAGCCTTCGAGCCGGCACTGGTGTCGGTACGCGATCTCGAAGTCGCGTTCATTTCGCTCACCGACAACACGCCTGAGTACGCCGCGACCGAATCGTCGCCGGGGACGGCCTACGTCGTGATCGATGCTGACGACGAGAAGAGCCGGGCGACCGTTCAGGAGACCTTGGAGCGTGCTCGAGTGCACTCACCGGACCTGTTGATCGTCTCTCTCCACTGGGGGCCGAATATGGTCGAACGGCCGCCCGAGTCCTTCCGCGAGTTCGCTCACTGGCTCGTCGACGAGGGCGTCGACGTCGTCCACGGCCACAGCGCGCACGTCTTCCAAGGAACCGAGGTGTATCAGGGACGACCGATTCTATACGACACCGGTGATTTCGTCGACGATTACGCCGTCGACTCCCGACTCCGGAACGATCGGAGCTTCTTGTTCGAACTTTTCGTGTCGCAGACGGGCGAACTTTCGGAACTGCGGTTGCGTCCGACGGAGATATCCGACTGCTCGGTACACGAAGCCAGCCAGGAGGCGGCCGAGTGGAGTCGCCGACGGATGCGTGACCTCTCGTCCCCGTTCGGAACCACCTTCGAACTGGACGGCGACGACATAGTGCTCGATCTGTCCCGGTGAGAAAAGCGGACCCGAACCGGGCACGTCCCATCTCCCGCTCGGTTGTCCCGGATCACTGTCTTTCGATCCGATCTCGATACTCCAACGGGACGTTGAGAATACGGCAGGTATAGCGGGGCTGTGATGCGTGGTTTCGGCCGAATCTGGTACGCAGAAACTGCTTCGAATCAGGCGTTCCGAACTCTGAGCAAGCCCGCTATCGATACTCCGAGATCGTCCTTCTGCCCTCCAAAAATTTGATATAGCGATATATAATTTATCAGTTCGTGGGCGGCCACGCCCCGAATACTGTGTTGTATAGTTGTCTGCCCGGGACATCTACACAACAAAAATAGACAGATATGCTATATATTTGCTCTATCAGCCGAAATCGACGTGCTTCGAACCACCTGCACACGGAGCTCGCGGCTTTCTCCGGTGGTACACACGGCCACGCAACGGTCACCCAATTCGGCGATCCAACGGAGGCTGATACGTCCTTCTGTACAGCTTCTGTCCCATCGAGACGCCCGCCCAGCCGACGTCCAGACGCCGGAGAAGTCATACGTCTCCCCGATGTAGGCCCTCGAAGAGATGGCACGAGGCTCCGACACCGCCCGGCTTCCGCTCGAACCGCTTCGTCGACAGGTGGCAGACGCCACCGGCCGCTCGGCGTCGTTCATCGACGTCACGGGCGTCGAAGTGGACGGTAACGCCCTCGAAGTGACGTTTCAGACGCCAGACGAAGACGTTCCGGTCGCGGACGTCGTCGTCGAAGGGCCGAACGGACGCACCGGAACCACGCCGGTCCGACTCGACACCCCATCGGGAGTGAACGTCTTCGGCGAGTTGCTACGGATCGAATACGCCGGTCGCGACGCCGAAACGGACGAGATCCTCGTCTCCGTCGACCAGCAGGTCGGTGACGACTGGCGAACCCTTCTCGGGTGCGGGCAGATGTGGGCAGTACAGACGTCACACCGGGGCGAGGACGTCACGATCACGTGTCACGTGGAAACGCCGTCGGATCCGGACGACGAGGACGGCGACACGGCAGAACCCGAGACTGGTCCTACAGGGTCCGCCGCCGAATCTGACGCGGACGCTGGCTCGGCCGACGACGGCGGTCTTCTCGACCTCGACCGGTAGTTCGCACTCCCGTGCCGACCCTTACTCGCCCGCGTCTTTTTTCCAGTAAGAAGCTCTTACTGGATGGTAGTAAACCATTAACCGCGATACGGAATGGCCCGTCGACAGAATCTTGTGCCGGTCTCGATGACTGCACGTATGGTCTCTGCGCCCTCCGGCAGCGTCCTGTTCGGTAGCGTCCTCGCTTTGATTGGCGGTCTCGTGTTCGCGTTCAGCGCCCGATACGTCTGGCGTGCCACGGCGATTCATAGAGCGCGCGACGTGTCGTCGCTGGCCGATACGCCACCCGGCACGCTCGTCCGCGTGTCGGGGACGGCGAAACAGGCCAGTGACCTCCTGACGGCCCCATTCAGCGGGCGCGACTGCCTTGCCCTCCGCTACGCTGTCGAGGAACGTCGCCTCAGCCCGGGGTTGCTCCCCTGGTTCGTCACACTTCACGAAGCGGCCGGCTCGGATGCGTTTCGGGTTCGAACGCCGGAGACGGTCGTCGATGTCGTCGCACCTGCTCACACGGTCGTCCTCGATCGGGACGTCGTCGCGACGGTTCCGATAGACGGCGATCTCCCCGACCGGATCGCGCGCTTCGAGGACACAACCGCCGCGCTTCCCGTGGCGACCTTCTGGCGCGATCCGCCGTCGCTCCTGCGTCCGCTCGTAGCCACTCTCTCGTTGGGGACGCGCCGCTACACTGAGCAGCGAGCCGTTCCCGAGGCGACTCTTACGGTCGTCGGCCGCGTCACTGACGACGATGACGGCATCGACCCGCTGATCGTCTCGGATACGACTCCCACAGCAACGGTCTTCCGGATGGCGAAAACAGCCGTTGCTGGCGTTTCGATCGGGATACTCGCTCTCGGAGTCGGGCTCACCGTCCTGTTTCTCTAACAGATAGTGGGCGGCGCGAAATCCATACCTATAGCGAGACGTCAGCCAACGATCTGCGAAATGGCGATCGCTTCCCGATAGTTTGCGATGGCGAGGAGGAGGTACCCTCCCGTGAGGACGGCCCACTCGCGGCGGGTCAACGTCCAATCGCCTGGCGATCGGATCCGCTCGAACTCCTCACGCCATCGCGGCCCGGACTGTTGGTGCCACAGCATCACGCCGCGCGTCGCGACTACGATAGCGATCACGGCGGTGATCTCCATCGGACCGCTCCGGTCGACGAGGACCGACAACGACGGCGCGATCCGTGCGCCGCTGCCAACGGCTAACGACCCGGTACCCCAGACGACCCCGTACTGTGGTGCCTGGACGACCACCACGACGTATCCGAGTGGCGTGTTCACCGAGCGGAACGTATTCGCGCCGATGGCGACCAGAGTGACACCGACGTTCCACGCGAAGAGTGTCAGAAACTCCCGCCAGACGCTCCCAGCGTAAGGGATAGATGCCCCCGGATTCGAGCCACGGAGAATCCCGACCGGGAGGACGTAGTAACTCCCGACCCAGGCAGCCGTGAATACGACCGCGACGACGCTCCAGAGGGCGACGAATCGAACGACGACATCGTCGTGGTTGACCCATCTCCCGACTGTCTCGAGAGCCATCGGCTCGCGTCGAACTGTCGGCTGAAGCGAACATAAAGGTGAGCGGAGATCTCCGTCTTTGCTGTCCGGCTCACTACCCCACAGCACATCCGTGCGATTTGCCCATCCACTAATTAAGACAAAAATAAATACATATATTATAAGATATAATTTAGTAGAAGACGGTAAATAAATACATATTCAACGGGGACAAGAGAATTTATTAAATTTTATTCTGACTACATAAAATGCCACAAGCCGAAATTTAGAACGTTTAGCTATGTCGGAGCCTCTGAGGTCTGCTGTCCGACCTCACTCGTGTCGCCCAGCCGATTTTCTATCCGGCTGAGTGATACGTCGAGTGAAATCGCCAGCAGTGCCCCGGGGATCGCACCAGCGAGGATCTGCGGGTTGTTGAACAGCGCAATCCCGGAGATGACCCAATCGCCCAGGCCGCCGGCACCGATGAAGAAGGCCAGATACGCGTTCCCGACGTTGATGACGGTACTCGTTCGGATCCCTGCGAAGATGACTGGCACCGCCAGCGGTAGCTGTACTTTTCTGAGAATCTGATTTTCGGTCATCCCCATCCCGCGGGCGGCCCGAACTGTGTCCTCTTCGACTTCCTCGATGCCGGTGATCGTGTTGATAAGGATCGGCAACAGGCCGTAGACCCACAGTGCGACGAAGCCTGCCCGGATTCCGATCCCGACGATCGGGAACACGAGTGCGATTACTGCCAACGGCGGAATCGTATGAAAGACGTTCGCGATCTGGAGCCCGTACCGCTTCAGCGTCTCGTTGCGGGTAGAGAGGATGCCGAGCGGGACTGCGACAGCGATCGCGGCTGCCTCCGCGACGAAGACCAAGAACACGTGCTCTCGCAACAGCTGGAGAAACGTCGAGAAGTTGGCAAACAGGTAGTCGATCGCCGCGATGAGTATGTTGCTCATAATCAACTCGAGAGCGTTCGCTTCAGGTTCGTTTCAGTGATCACACCGACGACTTCGTCACCGTTCGTTACGGGTACGGATTCGGCATTCCCCTGGTATAGCTTAGTCAGTGCCGAGTGCGTGGTGTTGTCCCGATCGACGGTGAGGTATCCCTCGCCGTTCCGGGCAAATTCGTGTTCGCTATCGTTCAATTCGGTGAGTGACAGTCCCGCCACGTCGACGTCGGTTTCCATCACGTCCCCGACTTTCATAAATTTGAGTTCCTTGATCAGTCGATCCGATCCGAGGAAGTTCTCTACGAACTCGTTTGCGGGGTTCGTCAAGATCTCTTTCGGCGTGTCGTACTGGACGATCCCACCGTTGTTGTAGATCGCGATCCGATCGCCCATCTTGAGCGCTTCGTCGATGTCGTGGGTTACGAAGAGGATCGTCTTGTCGATCTGATTCTGTAGCTCGAGGAACTCGTCCTGCAGTTTCTCACGGGTGATCGGGTCGAGCGCCCCGAACGGCTCGTCCATCAGCATCACGTCCGGGTCCGCAGCGAGTGCCCGGGCGACTCCAACGCGTTGCCGCTGTCCGCCCGAGAGGTTTCGCGGATACTGGTCCCGATACTGCTCTGCGGGGAGGTCCATCAAGTTTAGCAGCTCGTCGACCCGGGAACGGATTCGCTCGTCGTCCCACTCCAGTAGCCGGGGCACGACGCCGACGTTCTCTCCGACGGTCATATGATCGAAGAGCCCGATCTCTTGGATTACGTAGCCGATCGAACGTCGCAGGTCGATCTTGTCGATGTCTGCGATCGCTTGCCCTTCGAACCTGATCGTCCCGTCCGAGCAGTCGATCAGCCGATTCACCAGCTTCAGCGTCGTCGTCTTTCCGCAGCCGGAGGGTCCGACGAAGACCGTCGTCGTCCCCTCTTCGACGGAGAAATTGATCTCTTCAATCGCTACTGTACCGTCGGGGTACACTTTCGTGACGTCGTCGAACTCAAGTATTTGCTCGCTCATGTAACCACCTTCCAGATCGTGTCGGTCACGATGGACCGCTCGATGTCTTCACCGTTCCGCAGCCGAAACAGTTGCTCCAGTACGCCAAAGCCGTAATCGAAGACGAGGGCCATCGCCGAGAGAAACGCCGTCGTTACGACAATCATCGCGACGTCCCGCTTCCGAATGCCTTGGAAGATGAAGTCCCCGAGGCCCCCCGCGCCGATGAACGCACCGATCGCTGCGACCCCGACGATGATGATGACCGCGTTTCGGAGACCGGCCATAATCACGGGTAAGGCGTTCGGGATCTGTATGTAACGTAATCGCTCCCACCGCGTCATCCCCATCCCGCGACCTACTTCGACGGCAGCGTCGTCGACCTCAGTCAGGCCGATGTAGGTGTTCCGGACGAGGGGCAACTGAGAGTACAGCACCAGTGCGAAGATTACAGGAGGTGATCCGATTCCGAGAACCGGGATGAGTAATCCGAAAAGCGCGATGCTCGGAACTGTCATTGAGATGCCCGCCAACCACAGCACTACTGACGCAGCACGATCGTCGAACGTGATGAGTGTGCCCAGCGATATCCCGATGACGATGGCGATCGCCATCGACGTCAGCACGATCTCGGCGTGCTGTACCGTCAACTGGACGAGTTCCCCCCAGCGATCGATCAAGAACCCAATATAGTCTGGCATTGTGCGCTCGCTACAGGACGTCGTTCGTCTTCAAATAATCTTCCGCAACGTCGGCGGCCGTCGCGTCGGTATTGGACACTTCGAGCACCATTTGTTGGAGCTCCTCGGTCGTGAGCGGTTGCGCTGCCTCGTTGATGGCTGTCTCGACTGACGGATTCTTGTTGATGATCTCGTTACGGATGATCGGTGCGATGACTGATGCGGAGAAGTACCCCTTGTTGTCTTCGAGAGTCTTGAGGCCGTACTGATATATCTGCGGCTGTGACATCCAGCCCGTCGTCGCGACGGCGTCGCCAGAATTGAGAATCTGGTAGTTCAGGCCACCGTATCCCACCTTCTTGACGTTGACCTTGTTCCACTTCTCCTGCGGAATATCGTATTCTTTCAGGAGGTTAGGTAAGCCGTCCTGTCGTTCCGCAAACTCGGCGTACGTGACGAATGTGAAATCTGTACTTTCGTTGCGGATGTAGTCGGCGAAGTCGGAGATGCTCTCGATCCCGTGCTCTTTCGCCCAGTCGGGGCGGGTGATAATCGTCCAGACTGCACTAGCCTGCGTCGGCTCGAGCATCGTGAGGTCGTGTTTCTCCTCGATGAGGCTCTTGACCTCGTTGTACATCTCCTCGCGGTCGTGGATGACCGAGTCCTTCCCGTGGATCTGATTCCACTGGGTGTTCGAGTACGTCCAGTAGTGGTCGATCTCCCCGTTTGTCAATGCGCGCCACACCTGGGCCGTCCCTCCAAGGCCCGTCTCGTCAACAGGTTTCGCGTTCTGTGCCTTCGCGGCGATGGCCTTCTTTGCGATCTCGCCGAAGATCTCTTGCTCTGAAAACCGTTTCGATCCAATGGTCACGGAGACCTGCTGTGGGCCGCTGTCGGTCGCACTTCCGCCTTCGGTGCTCCCTCCTCCACTCGTCTCTGTCGTACTATTCCCACCCGAACAGCCGGCGAGGCCAGTGATGCCGGCCGTACCTACGATTGCTCCTTTACGCAATAGCGAACGACGAGTTCCTCTCATTGCTAACACCTTCCAAACGAGTACTCAGTATATTGCTACTTAAGTTTTTATATTATGATCTTTAGTTATCATCTCAGAGACTGTTCTGAGAGCCCTCCGCTCAGCGAAAAAACCGTCACGGGCCGTACTTCCTCTCAGGTCGACCAGTAGGCGAGAAGCGCGTCGACGGACGCGGATCCGTCGGCGACGACTTCACTGACTGCATCAGCGGTCCCGCGCCCCAGCGGACCGTCGACGAGCGTCCGCAGTTTACTCCGGAACTCCTCGTCGGTCAGCGGACGCTGTTCCGAACCGCGCGGATACGTGACGTCACTCGCGTACGTTCTCTCCTCGGTCTCGACTTCGATCTGCGATAGCCACGCTTCGTCGTACCGCGCTTCGAGGTCTTCGTCGTGGACGAACGTCACCTTCTCTGCGAGGTCCAAGACCGCGTCGTCTTCGCGCGCCGACGCGTCGAGATCGGTCGGCACTATGTTTCCGGTTCGGAGGGCGACTGCCAACTCGTACGGATAGGAGTACTCCGCGGCGTCGGCCGTCTTCGGCTTCCTCGTAGCGAGTCGGATCGCGTTCTCGAACGTATGCACGCGGACTGCCTCGATCTCTGCCGGGTCGAACTCGTACTGCTGGCGTAGCTCGCGTGCGGCGTCGATACCGGCGTGGATCCACCGACAGCCCGGGTACGGTTTGTAGTACTGTTCGGTAATGGTGTACTCCGATCCGAGCGTCGTCGGCTCTGCCACGTCGGTGTCGTCGAACGACGTTCCAGACCCCACGAGACCGCGCTCAGCCATCTCGACGGCCGTAATCCCGACGTACGCACCCCAGCCGATACCGTCTTTGGTGAGCCCACTGCCCGGGTTGGCGACGCTCCGCAGGATCGGTGTGATTGGCGCGTTGAAATCGGCGATCGCCAGCGCTTGGCTGGTCGCTTCTGGCGTGAGGCCCCGCAGCCTGGCGACGGCGGCGGCGGTCCCGAGCGGACCCCACGAGCCCGTTCCCGTGTGATAGCCCGTGATTTTGGGCCGAGTAGTTCCCGCTCGCACTGCGACCTCGTACCCCACGAGCGTCGCTTCGACCAGTTCACGGACCGTCGATCCCTGTTCTTCGGCGACTGCGACGGCCCCGGGAACGACAATGGCTGCCGGATGACCGTCCGAGCCCAGGTGTCCCTCGTCGATATCGAGGGCGTTGGCGGCGACGGCGTTGGCCAGGACAGCACCTTCTGTCCCGATTTTCCGGCCACTCCCGTCCAACACCGTCGCTTCCCCTTCAGTGAAGGTCTCGAACGCGTAGTCGGTCACCCGCTGGGTCTCCTCGAGTTGGTGACCCGCTGTGATCGCTCCGAGCGTGTCTTTCAGACTCCGTTCGGCGTGTTCGATGGCTGTCTCCGGTGCGGATGCGACTTCGTCTGAGAGCACGAACGAGACGGCCTCGGCCGTTCCCGCTGACGCGTCGGCGTCGTCTTGGCCAGTCATATCTGCGCCATATCTGTTGGAGTCTTAGATATCCTCCGGTGTGCGATCAATCCCATCTCACTGAATTTGCTGTTCGTGCTGCCTCTGTCGCACGGTGTCGATGTACTGCTGGAAGCCGGATTCGAGCCCGTAGCTCGGTTCGTACCCTAGATCTGCCTCGGCGGCCGAGCGGTCAACGTTGAAGTTCCACGGGTAGGACCCGTCGTCGGAGACCGAGAGGTCGGCGTCCGGGAGGATGTCCTCGACGACGTTCGCTGCTTCATTGATCGTCGCCCGCTCGCCGCTGATGTTGTAGACGGACCGGGCCAGTTCGGATTCGGGTACTTCGAGCGCGAGCCGGAAGGCCTCCGCCGCGTCCTCGATGTGGAGCCAATCGATGAGTTCGTCGCCGTGGTCCATCTCGTACGCTTCCCCCCGCGCCGGCTTCTCGACGATGTCCGTCAACTGCGTGCTCCCCGTTTCTCGGTACGGACCGTAGACGAGCGTGGGTCGGAGTCCCACCGAACAGATTCCGTACTCGTCTTCGTAGATCTCGGCCTGCGTTTCGTTGTACGCTTTGGTCCCGCCGTACACCGTCCCCGGGAGTATCAGGTCGTCCTCGGTGACGCTCTCTCCGTCGTATTTCTCTTCGGGTGCGTACACTGCTAGACTCGAGGCCCAGACGATCCGATCGACCTGCTCGTCGAGCGTCTTCGCGGCTTCGAGTACGTTGTTCATCCCACGGATGTTCACGTCGAGCGCTTTCCGGGGATTCGCCCGCGCTGCTGGCGTCAGGAGAGACGCTAAGTGTAGTACTTTCGTAGCTCCAGTCTCCTCGATCGCTTGAATGACGTCCAGCGGATCGGTCACGTCACCACGGCGGACCGAGACTTCCTCGGCCCTGTCTAACTGTTCGAGCGTGCCTGTGTCGGTCGATAGGTCGAATGCGACGACATCGAAGTCAGCACGACAGAGCGCGTCGATCGCGTATGAGCCGACGAAGCCGGTTCCGCCAGTAACCAATACGGTTGGCTGTGATTCCATCACGTGCACAACTACCGCCGAACAAATTTATATAATTTTGGATGGATCCCATCTGCGTAGCCGGGTAGCGTTCGTGCCCCGATTCCGACGATGTAGTACGGGCCTCGCTCTTCCCTCCCCGCTATCTTTTTTTGATCCGGTTGTGGAGTCTCTGCTTGTCCACCTAATGATAAAGAGAGGGTTATTTCGAGGGCACGCCGGCCGCCAGTTGGGACTGCACGCGGCTGGACTGCTGACCGCGCTCACCGGGATGCTTGCCATCTCGCCGCTCCTCCCGATCGTGATGAAGACGTTCGATGTTACCGCAAGCGTCACTGGTGCCCTCGTCTCGCTGATGTGGGTTTGCCACGCGGTCGTCCAGTACCCTGCTGGACGATTTGCCGACCAGTTCTCGTCACTGACGGCACTCGTTGCGTCCGAGGGAGTCCTCGTCGCTGGATTCACCGCGCTGGTGCTCGCCGACCAGTTTGGAGTCTTCGCGCTCGGTGTCGCGTTGATCGGGATGGGATACGGTGGATTCGAGGCCGCAGGCTTGGTGCACCTCGGCCTCCTGTTCGACGACGGCCAGGGGCGTGCGTTCGGGATCCGTGACGCTGCTGTCAACGCTGGAAGCGCGCTTTCGACGCTTCTCGCGGTGTCGTTCATCGGTTACGCCTCCTGGGAGATCGCCTTCGCCCCGATCGCCGGTGTCTTGGGCGTGCTGATCGGGCTGACACACTGGTCTACTCGAACCTCCCACGACGCAGGGTGGCCCGATCTGGATCCGGTCGAGAGGTTCAGAACAGTCTGCAACGGATCCTCGGTCCGGTTGCTCCTCGCGGTCGCCGCGGCGGCGATGCTCGTCTGGCAGGGCGCCGCAAGCTTTCTCCCGACGTTCTTACACCATACGAAGGGTTACACGACAGTTCAGGCCGCGTATCTATTCGCTGCTCTGTTCGGCGTCGGGATCGTCACGACGCCCGCTGCGGGGTACCTAGGTGACCGATGGGGCCACCTTCGGACCGCTATCGTAAGCACCTCGTGTGGAACCGTGGGACTCGTCGCCCTCACACAGGTTCGTACTCACCCCGCCGTACTCGGAAGCATCGTTCTATTCGCGATCGGGCTTACCTCGTTTTGGCCGCTTCTCTATACGTATTTGACCGGACAGTTCGAGCAGCGTCACGTCGGCGCATCGCTCGGGATCCTCCGTACCGTCTTCTTCGCGGCTGGCAGCCTCGGACCGGTTCTGGTGGGTGTCGTCGCCGATGGATTCGGATATACAGTTTCGTTCTGGCTGCTCGGAGCCCTCTTCGCGAGTAGCGGCGTCGGGTTAGCGTACGTGCGCGAGTGACCAACTGATATACCACGTTGCACTGCCTCTAAGCGGTCGTTTCTGACAATTTCGGTGTCGTTCTGTAGAATAGAATTTTAAGTGCTACTGAAATTCTGTTCGAGGCTGCGACCGCACACGAATCACAATCGTACGCTTGTGATTTTTCTCCGGGGGTGATCCGGTTCTATGGGGGCCGAATACGGCTGAGGCCGCCTTGTTCTGACAGAGTGACCAGTTATTCTGACCAAGAGAATTTTATATACCACCGCGGAGGAAAGGAGCAAATCCAGCTGAACACTCGATCCTTGCTGGGACTCCCGCACTCCTCGAACGCCGTTGTGGGAGAGATTTATTAGCCCCTCCTTCGACGTGGCGTGTATGCTAGATCGACCGTTACGGGAGCGACTCGATGCGGGTGAAGCAGTTCTCGGCACGTTCCAGATCCTCGATTCGGCTATGGTCTCGGAGATAGCGGCTGTCGCTGGTTTCGATTTCGTCGTTATAGATCGTGAGCACGGACCGATGACGACCGAGACCGCGATGCAGATGTGTACCGGAGCCCAAGCGAGAGGCGTCGACCCAATCATTCGAGTCGGGGAAGGGTCGGCTGCGCGCATCCAGCGGGCGCTCGACCTCGGTGCTAGCGGGGTCCAAGTTCCTCAGGTCGAAACCGAACGCGAGGCCAGACGAGCAGTGGAAGCTGCCCGCTTCCACCCGGTCGGCGAACGTGGACTCTCGCCGTACGGACGGGCCGGTGACTATCAGGGTGGTCCCGAGTTTACGACCGAACAGAACGCGCGGACGACGCTCATCGTCCAAGTCGAAGGCGAGGAGGCGATCGAGAACCTCGATGCGATCCTCTCTGTCGAGGGTATCGACGTTCTGTTCGTCGGTCCCTACGACCTCTCTCAGTCGCTCGGGGTTCCCGGTGATATCGAAGACGAGAGGGTTCGCGAACTGATGACGGATATCGTTGACCGGGCAGCGCAGGCCGGCACAACTGTCGGGACGTACGCGGACACGCCGGCCCAAGCCAGAGAGTGGATCGACGCTGGCGTCTCCTACGTGACGCTCTCGGAGGACTCTCCGACCTTGTACCGAGCGTTCGATGAATTGGTCGAGAGCGTCGGCTTGCACGAGTGATGACTCTCCTACCGGACACCCAAAGAAATTAATACTATAACCGAAACAAGGTGGATATGCGGTTTGTAAGATTCCAATCCGGCGGAACGACCAGTTGGGGCGCTCTCGACGATACGACGGTACACGACCTCTCGACGCTCCCAGGCCCCGAACCGACGCTCGACGACATCAGCAACGAGAACCGCGTTCGCGAACTCGCGCGTACCGTCGAACGTGGCCAGTGCGACACCTACGACGTCTCCGAGGTGTCGCTTCTGGCCCCAGTATCGACGCCGGGGAAACTCGTCTGTGTGGGATTGAACTACCGCGATCACGCTGAGGAGGCCGACCGTGACATCCCCGAGGAACCGCTGCTGTTCTCGAAAGCCCCCACGTGCGTCACGAACCCGGAGAGCCCCGTCGTTGCCCCGAACGAAGTGACACAACTCGACTACGAAGTCGAACTCGCCCTCGTCATCGGTCGATACGCTCGTAACGTGAGCGCCGCCGACGCAGAGGAGTACATCGCGGGATACACGATCCTCAACGACGTTAGCGCCCGAGACACGCAACTCAGCAACGACGAGCAGTTCTTCCTCGGAAAGAGCTACGACACGTTCGCCCCGCTCGGCCCGGCGCTCCGCTCGACGGTCGATTACGATCCGAACAACGTCGACATCGAGATGCGTGTCGATGGCGAACTCCGCCAGTCCTCGAACACCTCTGAGTTCATCTTCGACGTGTACGATCTCGTGGAGTTCCTCAGCCACCGACTCACGCTCCGACCTGGTGACGTCATCTCGACAGGCACCACGAGCGGTGTCGGCTTGTTCTACGACCCGCCCAAACTTCTCGAACCCGGCCACACTTGTGAAGCGACCGTCGAGGGGATCGGCACGCTCACGAACACGGTCGTCGAGGAGTAACCGGACTCGAACCACGGGAAGCCCACTCGGTCCCCGAAGACCACCCTTTTCGCATCCGTATTCCGGTTGTGAACGTCTGAGACACCGTTTTTCTCGACCCAGAACAATTAAGTACCGATGCTAACAACACACACGCGTACTATGGCAAGTGAACGAAAGGGGCAGTTTCCTGAGCGGACGGACTCGGCCCGACAGAATCGGTTGGCAGAACTCCTCGACGAGATCCCGGTGATCGACGTCGACGTCCACGTCTCTTTTTTTGCCGAGGAACTCCAGCGGGACATCGCGGATCGACTTGACGATCCGTACGCGCAGCAGCTCGAATACTACTTGAACGATGGCTCCTCCTACGGGTATAGCGGCTGGGCCAACGACACCTGGGACCGAGATTTGATGGGGAAAGCCCCCACTACTCTGGCTGAGGTCACCGATCCTCACGAAGACATTATGGACATCCTCTCCGAGGAGTTCCACATCGACCACCCCATCATCGACCCACTTCCCGAACTCAACACGGTCCAACAGACCGACAAAGCCATCGCCTATATGCGGGCCACTAATGATATGCTCATCGACCGGTTCCTCGACGAGTGTGAGGATATGTATGGCCTCCTGACGCTGATCCCGCACGATCCGGAGGCCTGCGCCGCCGAAATCGACCGGCTCGGAGACGAAGACCAGATCGTCGGCGCATTCTGGAACTCTACTGGCGTAAAGACGCCCCTAGGCGATCCCGAAAACGACGTCATCTATCGGGCCGCAGAAAAGAAGGGTCTCCCGATGGTCTATCACGGGGCCGCGGCGCCCGGCGTCGAAGTCGACTTCCCGATTCTGCAGTACGAGATGAACACCTACTTCGGAAACCACGCGCTCACGCACATCTTCTCACAATTTATGAATCTCACGAGCCTCTTCGAGAACGGCGTGCCGGCGAAGTTCCCGGATCTGGACTTCGTGTTCAAGGAAGCCGGCGTCGCGTGGGGCACGCTGATGTACCGCTTGAACCGGGAGTATAAAGAGCGAAAACCCGAGATCCCCCACCTCCAAAAAACGCCCGAGGAGTACTTCAGAGACCAGTTCTACATCGGAACGCAACCGCTCGACGAGCCCAACGACGACCGCCACATAAAGAGCATCCTCGATATGCTCGGGGCCGAGTCGCTGATGTTCGCGACCGACTATCCCCACTTCGACGTCGACAGCACGGAGTCGTTCATCCAGTTGCTCTCTGACTTCAGTGAGGACGAGCGCGAACAGATCCTCTACAAGAACGCCGCGGAGGTGTACGGGATCGATGTCTAACGCCGAGACGCCAGAAGTGACTGACGACGACGAGTTCGTGGTCGGCCGCACGTCTGACCTTGCGGAGGGTGAGCGAATGATCGTCCTCCTCGACGGCGCTGAAGTCGGCGTGTTCAACGTCGGCGGCGAGTACGTCGCGTATCCAAATTGGTGTCCGCATATGGGCGCACCGTTGTGTGAGGGTCCACTCGACGGCACGATCGAATCCTCCTTCGACAAGGAGACGCTCGAAACGGACCTCTCGTGGGGGAGAGAAGACGAGATGCTCTCTTGTCCGTGGCACGGCTTCGAGTTCGACGTGACCTCCGGCGAGTGTCGGTCTGACGGTCAGTACAAACTCCGGGAGTTCCCGACGCGTGTCGAAGACGGACACATCATCGTCTCACTCGGCTTCGCTTGATCCGACCGCGGTTTCGACGACGCGCCGGAACGCGGGCGCGGTCAACTCGAAAACCGAATTGACGCTCGCGTCGCGGTGCTGCCCCGCCGATTCGACTCGCTCGCCATCCACGAGGACTGTCCACGAGTCTGTTTCGGTCGGATCCTCGTTGACGAGACGGATCGTGCACTCGTACTTCGCTTCTAGCTCTGCGACTACCTCGTGGACGTAGGACCCGTCTTCGAAGGTCGGTGGTTCGTAATCCGGGAGATTGTACTCGGCCCGAAGTCGGTCGTTCGCCCGCCACCAGGCGGGCCGCGCTTCGTCGTTCGACTCGGAGTCGGGACTGTCTCCGTTCATCAGTAGTTCCGAATGTTCAACTCCACGACGTTTGCTGCCTCTCTGAGCGACTCTTTGGTCTCCTCTTCGAACTCGTTGTTCTTCATCCGAGTCGTCGGCGCGGAGACGCTGATACTGCCCAGAACAGTACTGTTCGATTTCACGATCGGCGTCGCGATACACCGGAGCCCTTCGCCGAACTCCTCTCGGTCGATTGCGATGTCTGTCTCACGGATCTCGGCGAGCTCCTCGTACAGCGTTTCGCGATCCGTGATCGTGTTTTGGGTCTTTTGTGGCATCCCCTCTTCGTCGATCACCTTCTCGACGTGGTCTTCGCGCATATGTGCCAACATCGCCTTTCCCACGGCCGTACAGTGCATCGCGACGCGTCGTCCGACCCGCGTCGAGAAGTTCACGTCGCGCGTCCCCTGCTTTCGATAGATGTAGACTGCTTGGTTGTTCTCCTTTGTGACTAGGTTCACCAGTTCGTTAATCTCGCCAGCCAGCCGGTCTACCTGTGGTCGCCCCGACTGATACAGGCTCGTGTTATACCGGGTGGCCTCACCGATGTCTAAAAACCGCAACCCTAGCTCGTAGAAATCGCCCTTCTGGATGACGTACCCCCGCTCTTTGAGCGTACTCAGGTAATTGTGAACCGTACTCTTCGAGAAGTCGACCTGCTCCGCAATTTCGGTCACGCGAGCCTGTTGTTGCTCCTCGAGCACTTCCACGATCTCGAGGAGCCGTTTCCCGGCCCGAACGGGATGTTTTGCACTATCGACCATTGGACTTCGTAGAGACCCCATCGAATTAAAAGTCGTGGTCGATCTGCAGTCGATGCCGTATCGGTACCCCTCGGTACCGACCCAAAACGGAACATTTGTTGCTGTCGTAGCCGCAAGTACCACACACGTATGACCATCATCGCAAAAGTTTATTTTTCGCATCCGAATATGGCCTTAGCAAATGTCATTTCGTCACTTCCGGACACTGACATTCGCGTGCTGCAGGAAGTGAGCACAGACCCCGTCAGCGACCAGTCGTTCTTCGTCGTCGAGACCGACGAGACCGAGAAACTCGAACGCGAACTGGGCGCCGACCACACTGTCGAACACGCTCACCGGGTGTCGAGCTACGAGGACCGCCCCGTTTACAGCATCGAGTTCGCGCCCGATACGCTGCTCCTCGGTTCGGTCGTCACCGAGCAGGACGGATTCGCGCTCAACGCCTACCGATACAACAACGGATGGATTGAACGCTGGCAGCTTCCAAACAGAGAGTCACTCCAGTCGGTCTGGGAGTACGCGAACGATCAGTCGTTCGAGTTCGATATTCGAGAAATTCATCAGATTTCGGAGAGCAACCAGACCGACACGAGCGGGCTAACCGACAAGCAGCGAACCGCTCTTATTTACGCCTACGAGAACGGTTATTTCGAAGAACCACGAGAGACGACGCTCGAAGAGATCGCCGATTCGTTCGGAATTTCGACAACTGCTGCGAGCGGCCGCGTTCGGCGTGGCGTGAAGAACCTCATCGAGTCATCCGCACAGGACTTCACAGAATAAATACTCGTAGAACAAACCACAATTCGTTTAATTCGATTTTCGATACCACTTCTCAGCTCACGCAGATTCGAGGTAGTATTTTCTGTTCTCTCAACATATCTGTCGGTATGGCGCGCACCCTCTCCGGCCGACTGCTCACTGGTGGCCTCGTCATACTGATCGGTGTGTTGCTTCTCTTGCGCACGACGGGAATCGCCGAGACGGACACGCTCTGGGACTGGGTTCCAGCCCTGTTCGTCCTGCTCGGCGTCTGGGCGATCATTAGAAGCGACTTCCGTAATCTCACAGGTCCCGTGATGGTCGTCGCGATCGCGGGCGCCTTCCTCCTGCGGAATCTCGGACTCGTCTCCGACGCGGCTATCGGAACGTGGTGGCCGCTGTTTCTCGTCCTCTTCGGTGTTCTCATCGTCGTGAACCGTTCCCGCCGTCAACGCCGGCTTCAACACGCCAGTGTCGACGCGGACGGCGAACTCACCGCCGTCGGCGTGTTCGGCGGCGGCGACCGACGGCTCTCGACGGACGCGTTCACCGGTGCCGAGATCGTCGCCGTCTTCGGCGGCGTCGACCTCGACCTCCGCGACGTCTCGATCCCGACCCCGCCCGCCGTCGTCGAGACCGTCTGTCTCTTTGGCGGCTCCGAAATCCGCGTTCCCGAGGACTGGGAGGTCCGCATCGACGTGTTGGCGCTGTTCGGAGACGCGTCCGATAGCCGCCCCCGACGAGCGAAATCTGCGGACGAAGCCGACGGAACTGCCGAACCGGACCTCGTCGTTACAGGACTCGTATTGTTCGGTGGTGTGGAGGTGCTGGACTGACCTCGACCAGTAGCCGCGTTCGGCCGCCGTCTCATAGATTATCGTAACTGTTCGGAGAGTCTCGCCGTACCGTCCGGCGAGACATCTATGCGGACGTACGATAATCTCTATCAGTCTCTGTAGTTCCCGCGCCCGACTTCGAGTTCGCCCGACGCCACGTACCAGCCCCGCCCCGGACCGAGCAGTTCGACGCTCGTCCGATCGTGGTACTCGTTGCCCGTCCAGCCGCCGGAGAACCACTCGTTCCGCCCGGAAAGCCCCGTCGAAACGTAGACTGTCGCGTTCGGCGTGGTGTCGTATGTGGCGTACACGCGACTGTCGTACTCGTAACATCGGTGCCGCTCTGCGTCCGTCCCAAAGCGACACTCGACGGCGGTCCGGTCGTACTGCGGCGTGAGAACCGGAGCCGTTCCCAGCGGGTCGGCCGTCTCGATCCGCTCCTCGCTTCTGAGCGTCACCGTGAACGTGAACGACCCGTCGTCGCGGACGCCCATCGCCGGGTCCGTGGGGTCGTATTCGTCGGGGCTGATCCGCTCGCGCCAACCCATCGTCTCGTTCTCGACGACTCGGTAATAGACGCGAGAGACGTCGATCCGGTCGGCCGAAATCGCGATCATCGGTCCGTGCTCGGTCTCGACGCGCTCGTAAGTGAAGTTCACCGGCGTCGGGTCCGGATCGTAGTCCCGGAGCGCCGGAACGTCCCGCTCGTAGCGTACGCTCTGGAGGAACTGTGCTGTGAGCTCTGTGTCGCCGTCGTCTGTCGGCATCGGGACGTACACCGTCGCGTTTTCGAGCGATCGGTCCGTCGAGAGCGTGACGCGGTACTCGTAGGTGCTTTCGGCGGACTGCTCGACGCGCTGCTGGCCGAGGACCGAGAGGCCGAAGAGCAAGAGTCCGAAGACGAGTACGACCACGAGAACACCGATCCCCACCGCGCGCCAGTTGATCGTCTCCTCGGGGCCGCGAGCCAGATACCGGTAGCCGAGTACGGCGGCCGAGGCGCCGGCGACCGCGCCGATCGGGAGCGCGACGAGCAGCGAGGGCCAGACGAGCGGATCCAAAACGACCGTGAGCGAGATCGTGACCGCGAGGAAGGCGGCGATCCCCGCCACTATCCCGCCGAGGATCGCCCTCCACGAGGGCGGTCGCGCGCCGTCTCCTCCGGCTCCGGTGAGACTGCCACCGGGGGCCGACGCGCGGCCGTCGGCGAGGAGCGCTCCGAGTGCGCCACCGACGCCGGCGACGAGTACCTGTCCGAGGGTCGCTGCGAGCGACAGGAGCGCGGCGATGCCCAACGACCGTAGCGGGCCGCCGCCAACTGGGAACTCTCCAAAGCGAACGGCTAAGACGACGCCCGTGATCAGCGTGCTCACGGCCGCCATCACGACGCCGGCGACCGCACCGGCGAGCGCGCCGCGCTTCGGACCCTCGCGTTCGAGGTAGCCGGCGACGCCGCCACCGAGCAGCGGCGCGACCAACAGTACCAGCGGGACGAATCCGAGTGCGCTGCCGACCACGCCGCCGAGCACCCCGTTTCGGAGCGTCGACGCTGTCCGCTCCTGCATACCGTTAGATACCTTACATTAGCATATATGGCTGTGGGTCGGTCCGACTGCCGAGTGCGTCGTCAACTCGACCGGCTCGACGTGCCGCCTCGTCGCGGGCGAGCGTGTGGTCGCCCTCAAGTGGGACCGATCAGGCCTCGTCGCTCAGGCCTCGTTCTTGAGCAGCGAGAGCTTCCCACCCGCCAGCAGCGTCTCGCGCTCTTTGGGCGTGAGTGTCACGTCGGCCTCGAAGGTCCACTCGCCGTTGACTTCCACCGTCACCTGTTCGTCGCCCGCGCGGATCTGCGAGGCGAGGTCGCCGACGACTTCGAGGGTGTCGCCCTCGTCGACGTTGTCGTACGCCTCGGCGTCAGCGAACGTCAGGGGCACCACGCCGAAGTTGACGAGGTTCGCGAAGTGGATCCGCGCGAAACTCTGGGCGATCACGCCGTCGACGCCGAGCACCGCGAGTTCGAGCGCGGCGTTCTCCCGCGAGGAACCCTGCCCGTAGTTCTCGCCGGCGACGACCCAGCCGCCGTCGGCCGCGCGGGCCTTCTCGGGGAAGTCCTCGTCGACGCGGACGAGCGTGTAGTCCGCGCACGCCTGCGGGTCGGACCACAGCGTCATCACTTCGGCGTTCGCGGGGACGATGTGGTCCGTGGTGACGTTGTCGCCGGCTTTCGTGATGACCGTTCCGGCGATCTGCTCGGCCAGCGGGTCCTTCAGCGGCACCGATCCGATCGTATCGCCCTTTCGCACCTCGGTCGACGGCTCCGGGCCGAGGATTTCGGCGTCCGTTCGGGTCATATCGTCGGGCAGTGAGACCGACGGTGCGTCGCGGCCCATATCGCGAGGATCCGTGATCTCGCCCGCGATCGCGCTGGCCGCGACGACCTCCGGCGAGGCGAGGTAGACGCTGTCGTCGGGAAGGCCCGAACGGCCCTTGAAATTCCGGTTGAACGCGCGGAGGCTGACCGAGTCCGGTGCGGGCACGTGCCCCTGGCCGATGCAGGCCCCACACGTCGACTCCGAGAGGTTCACGCCGGCGGCGTACAGGTCCTCGGTGCGACCTTCGCGGGCGAGCACCTCGGCGGACCGCTTCGATGCAGGCGCGATCACGAACTCCGTCTCCGGTGCGACGGTCTCGCCTTTCACGACTGCGGCCGCGGTCGCGATGTCGAAGTACGAGCCGTTCGTGCAGGTGCCGACCAGACACTGATCGACGGGCGTGCCGGCCGCCTCCGAGACGGGGACGACGTTGTCCGGCATCGACGGCATCGCGATCAGCGGCTCGATCTCTGAGAGGTCGACCTCCAGACGGTCGTCGTACGTCGCGTCGGCGTCGGCGCTCAGTTCCCGGTAGGCGTCCCCGCGGCCGAGTCGCGTCAGATGTCGGCGCGTTCGCTCGTCGCTCGGGAAGATCGCTGTCGTTGCGCCCAGCTCGGTCGTCATATTGGTGATCGTACACCGCTCGGGGACGCTCAGCGTCTCCACGCCCGGTCCGGTGAACTCGAACAGTTTGCCCACGCCGCCTTTGACGGAGTGGCGACGAAGCAGCTCTAAGATGACGTCCTTCGCGGAGGTCCACTCGCCAAGTTCGCCCGTCAGGTGGACTTCGACGACCTCGGGCATCTCGACCGTGTACGCGCCGCCGCCCATCGCCGTCGCTACGTCGAGGCCGCCCGCGCCGATACCGATCGCACCGAACCCGCCCATCGTGGTCGAGTGCGAGTCACTGCCCAGAAGCGTCGCGCCCGGTTCGATGAACCGCTCGCGGTGTACCTGGTGACAGATCCCGTTTCCGGGCTTCGAGAAGTGTCCGCCGTACGCCTGCGAGGCCGTCCGAAGGTATCGGTGGGTGTCCGTGTCTGCGCTGTCGAACTGATACACCTGGTGGTCGCAGTAGGTGACAGCCACGTCGGTCTCGACCGTCTCGAACTCCAGCGCCTCGAACTCCATCCAGACTAGTGGACCCAGAATGTCTTGCAGCAACACCTGGTCGATGTCGAGATCGATCGATTCGCCGGGGGTGAGTTCGCCGCCGACGAGGTGGTCGGACAGTACTTTCTCCGTCAGTGTCTGCGACGTCATTGCTATGTGGCTACGACTCACTGTCGTTTAATGATGGTATCGTTCCGCGAATCGGCTCCCCGCGGTTCTATGCACCGCCGTTATCTCGCGGACCGAGACGTCGGACTGACAACGTACTCCCGTTTTACCCGCTCCGTAGTGAGAGAGAAATCAGAAAGACGACTGTAATCCGGCGAATAACCATCGGTTTTCTCGCTCCTCGTCGAAACAACCACACAGATTGCTCAAAATCGGCACCTCAATATAAACGGAACCGCCGTTATAACTGCGTTTCTTCCAACGGAGTATCGGGTAAAACCGGCGTAGCAGCCGGAGTTACCGTTCGAACTTGAGCGTTCGATCGGGTTCTTCGGCGACGACCCACCAGTGGAGGTCCTCTTTCGGATGTCGCCGCTCGATGTGCTCTTCCAGCGCTTCGCCCGTCTCGAAATCTTTGCCACAGAGGTTGCATCGGTGATGACGCTTCGACGGCATACGTCTGGATACGACGTCCTCAGTAATGGGTGCTTGGACCGATGTGGAACCGCCCAGTCGCAGGCGGCGCCTCTCGGACGTTACGCCTTCCCGACGGACGTTACCCCCCCGGACGAACATTGAATGTCCCCCCGCGCGTAGCGTGCCGTCGGGAGAAGCCTATGAACATCAGAGAGATTGCTACGACCGAGTACGAATCGTTCGACGAAGACGCCCGCGTCTCAAAGCTCGTGGGAACGTTTCAAGACCGTGGCGTCGATGCGGTGGTCGTCACTTCGGACGGCGACTACGAGGGGCTCGTCACGCGCCGGCAACTCAACTCCACCCACCAGAACCCCGACGCCAAAGCGCGGAGCCTGATATGGAACGTCGGCCGAGTCGGCGTCGACGCGGACGTGCGGACCGTCGCCCGGTTGATGGTCGGCAGCAGCGCGAAGACCCTCCCGGTGTTCGAGGGAGAAGACCTCTACGGCGTCGTCACCGCCCGCGACCTGCTCGCGGCCGTCCAGGAGTTCCTCGGCGTGCTCACCGTCGGGGACGTGTACACCGAAGACCTCGTCACTGTCCCGCGCGATGCGACCCTCGGAGAAGTACTGCACACGCTTCGGGACCAGCGAATCACACACCTGCCGGTGGTCGAAGACGACGACGCCGTCGGCGTCATCAGCATTCACGACGTCTTGGACTTCACCGCCCGCGAGATGGGGCGACGACAGGGCGGTTCGCCCGGTGCGGGAACGCAACCCGGCGGCGGTAGCTCCCGTGGTGGCTTCGGCGAGCGCGCGGGCGACCTCGAACGGATGCTCGACCTGCCGGCGGAGAACGTGATGACCGAACCGGTCGAGACCACGACGCCCGACCAGTCGCTCGACGATGCCGTCGATCAGATGCTGGAGGCCGGGGTCTCCTCGCTCGTCGTGACCAGCGAGGACCGGCCGGTCGGCATCGTCACCGACACCGACGTCCTGCGGTCGCTCACCTGGGGCGCGGAGACGCACCTGCCCGTCCAGATCACGAACGTCGACCTCTTAGACGACATCTCACGCACTGACGTCGCCGATATGATCGAGGAGTCCACGCGCAAGTACGGCGACCTGACCGTGCTCGAAGCGAACGTCTACCTCAAAGAACACGACGAGACGCTCCGCGGCACGCCGCTGATTATGGCCCGGATCCGGCTCTTCACCGACCGGGGACACTTCGTCGGGACCGGCGAGGGCTACGGCGCGCGACACGCGCTCCACCTGGCGCGGAACGTGGTCGAGCGGCAGATCCTCGAAGGGAAAGAGTACGGGCGGACGAAGAAACACCCGAGCGACGAGGAACGGTCCAGGCTCTACGGCTGGTGGCTCGCCGGCCCCCCACGACAGCAATGACCTACGAACTCTCAGAACACGCCGTCGACGTCAAACTCCGGGCGAAGGCCGGTTCGCTCGAACTGGCGTTCGCCGAGATGGTCGACGCGCTCTCCGAACTCGTCGGGGGCCCGACGCAGCCGCAGGCGGATCCGATGATCGAGAAGGTCGACCTCACGGCGCGTGACCTCGAAGCCTTGCTCTTCGATTTTCTGAACAAGCTGGTTCTGTGTCAGGATATCGAAAACGCAGTGGTCTCTCACGCTGGCGACGTCGAAATCCACGAGACCGATATGGGATATCACCTGTCGGCAACGATCTACGCGACGCCTATCGAACCGGACCAGCCGCTGCTCGACGTCAAGGCCCCGACGTACAGCCAGATGCGGATCGAACAGGACGACGACGGCTGGACCATCGAGGCGGTGCTGGAGGTGTGACCGGCTCGGAAACGTTCCGAGCCTGGAGGCCCGGGTAACGCATAATACGACTCGCGGTGCACTCGTCTTTATGCCACGAATACCCGAGCCGAAGCTGGTCGAACTCGAGGGCGAGTACTACCACGTCCGGTTCCGTGACCCGGACGAATTCAGCGAGATCCGGACGCCCGAGTGGGCACAGGAGGCGGCTGCGGAGGTCTCGACGGGCAGTAAAGTCCGAACCGGCCACAGAAAGGGCAGCGACGAGTGGGTCGTCCAGTCGGTGTTGATCCCCGAAGCTGCCGGGAAAACGACCGCCCGCTCCGACGCGCAGAAGATCATCGAAAAGCTCGAATCGTAGGCGGGACGGAGCGAACTTCTTTGGTACCGCGGCGGAATGGTGATGTATGGAAGAGCGCTACGTCGATCAGTTTCTGTCACGACCAGTCGAGACAGTCACTCCGGACACGCCACTCGCCGAAGCCGCAGCGACGTTGATCGAACACGACATCGGCGCGGTCGTCGTGGTGAACGATATGGACCAGTTCGTGGGCCTCCTCACGGCGACAGACTTCGTCGCGCTCGCCAGGGAGGAAGCGCCCGCGGCTGAGGCGACTGTCGCGGAGTGGATGCGAACCGACGTGATCACGACGACGCGACAGACCCCCATCAGCGACGTCGCCGACACGATGATCGAGCATCTGATTCACCACGTTCCGGTCGTCGACGGCGAGGAGGTCGTCGGGATCATCACCACGCTCGACCTGACCGCGTCGATATCATAGCCGACTCGCTCTTTCGAAGCCCTGCGAATGCTGCTATAGCAGTTTGGTATCCCGACAGGCGAACGCGAAAACGGTTAGTATGCAGTAGTTACCGCTCTAACAACCGTACTTTTGTTACTCCGGTAGGAAGTGTATACTCGTTCATATTTCGGTAGTGACGTTTTACCGATGTCGCGAGGGCCGGCACTCACTCGTATTCGAGGCGGTGTAGTTCGTATCGGTATCGCCGCCCGGCCTTTTTCACGACGACGAAGTGATCCTCGCCGTCCCGTTCGAGGGCGTGGAAGTGCTCTCCGAGTTCCCCGGGATTTAGTGATCGCGTCGACTCCACTGCTCCGCGTCCGAAGTGTAGCAGCGCAGTCCTGTGGCGCACGTCGTCGGCCTCTCGTGCCTCGACCACCAGGAGGTCGCCGTTCTCCCGGACGTCGACGTCACCGGTGAGTTCCCACGTTCGATCGCGGTACCGTAGCTCCGTGGCTTCGAGGTCGACCCAGTTTTCTTCGACCATACCGCTACTTCCGCACGACCCATCATCGGTTTTTCGGCGCAGCTGACTGGAGTGTCCGCTGCTCGCTCTACGTCCGCTCGGACCGGGCACGACCTACGGTAGCCAACTGGGACAACACCTCGCTTCTGACGGTCGACCGCTGGCGTCATCGGATTCGGACGGCCGCGTCGTCAGCACCTGCTCGTGGCGCGATCGGTCGCGGTAAGCGGTGATGCCCTTGCACCCGAGTTCGATCGCGAGGGCGTACGCGTCCGCGATGTCCTCGCGGGTTGCGTCGTGTGCGAGGTTGACCGTCTTCGAGATTCCACTGTCGACGTGCGCTTGGAGTGCGGCCTGCATCCGGACGTGGTCCGTGGCGGAGATCTCTCCTGCGGTCACGAACAACTCCGCGAGTCCCGTCGGGATCGGCAGATCTGCGGGGCGCTCGAACGTGCCGTCTTCGAGGAGCGACAGCGCACGTTCTCGAATCTTCACCGGATCGATGCCGTTCGCTTCTAGTGCTCTGAGGAAGTACTCGTCGAACTCGACGAGCATCGCCTCGCCCTGCACGTCCTCGCTCACGTTCTTGAAATAGAGCACGTTGAACAGCGGTTCACAGCCACCCGAGGTGTTCGCGATCATTCCCGTGGTCCCGGTGGGTGCAATGGTTGTAGTGTTGTGGTTCCGGAGCGGGAACCCGTCGGCCCACTCCTCGGGATCGTCGCCGGTGTGCCGCTCGAACCACTCCGGGTAGTCGGTCGGCGCGGCGTACTTCGAGTGCTCCCAGTCGGGGAACGAACCCCGTTCGACCGCCAGCTCGTGGCTCGTCTGCGTCGATTCGCGATTGATCGCGGCCATCAGTTGCCGGGCGATCTCGCGTGCGGGTGGTGAGTCGTATCTGACGCCCAGTTGGATCAGCAACTCGGCGAGGCCCAGTATCCCGAGACCGATCTTTCGCATCCGGCCGACCGTCTCGTCGATTTCGTCGATCGGAAACTCCGAGACTGTCAGTACGTCGTCCAGGAAGCGTGTCCCCAGGTGCACGAGGTCGTTCAGCCGCTCCCAATCGATCGCTTGCTCCAGAAACGTCTCGACGGCGGCCGGAAGGTCTCGAATCCCCTCGTCGTGGAACTCGGACCACGTGACGGCGTCGTCGTCGACCAGCAGCGAGAGGTTCACGTGCCCAAGCGTACACGCCTCGTACTCTTCGAGTCCCTGCTCGGCACAGGGATTGGTCGCGTCGATCCGATGGGACGGGTACTGTTCGACGTCGAAGGAGTGCTGGCGGTTCGTCTCGTCGATCATAAACAACCCCGGCTCGCCGTTCTGCCACGTCCCATCGACGACGAGTTCCCAGACGAACCGCGCCGGTAGCGTCGTCTCGGCACCGACTTCTAGGTCGGTTTCCCCACGATACTCGTCGATCCGCGGGATTTCTTCGGCGTAGTCTCGCCAGAGATTCCGTTCGACCTCGGTCCGCGGAGCCGACTCGTAAGCCGTGCTGTAGAACTGGGCAGTGGCTTCGGTCACTTCGTGGGGGCCGCCGGTGCTCGGATTCTGAAGCGTGTACCGCGAACCCTCTTGGACGGCGTCGTAGAAGTCGTCAGTGATCGCCACGGAGAGATTGAAGTTCGTCAAGGCATTCTGTTCTCGCTTCACCGTGCAGAAGCGACCGACGTCGGGGTGAGTGACGTGAAGGATCCCCATCTGGGCTCCCCGCCGCCGACCTCCCTGCCGGATCTGCTCGCACATCGTGTCGTAGACGTTCATAAACGAGACCGGGCCGCTGGCGACGCCACCCGTCGATCTGATGCGGTCCCCCCGCGGTCTGAGCTTCGAGAAGGAGTACCCGACACCGCCACCGCTCTGCATTACGTTCGCCGCGCGGCCGAGCGTGCCGAAGATCGAATCCAGCGAGTCCTCCGGCGAGAGCACGAAACACGCCGCGAGCTGTTGGATCTCGGCCCCGGCGTTCATCAGCGTCGGCGAGTTCGGCATAAACGCGAGCCCCGCCATCGCCTCGTAGAACCGCTGCTCCCAGGTGGCCGCGTCAGCGTCCGTCCCGTACTCGCGCTCGGCGCTCGCGACGGCCGCGGCGACGCGTTCGAACATCTCCGCCGGCGTCTCGATTACCTCACCGGCAGCGTTCGTCCGAAGGTATCGCGCCGGCAGAACCCGTTCGTAAACGTTCTCGCTGAGCCGCTCTCGGAGCGTCTCGCCGCCGACTCGCTTCTTGGGGAGTACGAAGTCGCTCGTGTCTCTCATCGGTCCGTGTCTCTCATTCTTCTGTCCTCACGCGAACCGCGACGGTGCAGCACGACGATACCTCGCAGACATCTGTGTACCTGTGCGTGACAGTACCACACTTATGACCGAAGCGAATTATCGGTGTCGGTGCGTCCCCGGTCTCGAAGGGCGTCGCGGGCGGACGTCTGTCCGGCTGTCTCAGCCCTTGATGTTGGCGATGGGGTGCGTCCGGGCGACCTTGGTACCGATCCCGAGGGCGTCACTGACGCGGATGACCTCGTCGACGTCCTTGTACGCGCCAGGTGCTTCCTCGACAAGCGTCCCGCCGGACCGCGCTCGCACGTAGATGCCCTGCTCGCGAAGCTGTCGCTGGAGTTCGTTCGCGGAGTACTCCGCTTTGGCTCGCGTCCGCGACATCACCCGGCCGGCACCGTGCGCCGTCGACCCGAACGTCCGGTCAAGTGACTGCTCGCCCCCGCACAGCACGTACGACGAGGATCCCATACTCCCGGGGATGAACACCGGTTGTCCGACTGCTCGGTACGCCTCCGGGACCTCGGGCCGGCCTGCCGGGAACGCGCGCGTCGCCCCTTTCCGATGGACGAGAACCGTCTCTTCGCTCCCGTTGACGCGGTGTCGCTCCTCTTTTGCGATGTTGTGACACACGTCGTAGACGAGCTCGACGCCGGTCACGTCGAACAGATCGCCGAACACCTCGCGGACGCCCTGCGTCATCGCCTGTCGGTTCGCCCACGCGAAGTTCGCGGCCGCGTACATCGCGGCCTTGTAGTCTTCGGCGATCCGCTCCTCCAGCGGTGCGTAGATCAGCTGGCGGTCCGGCAACTCGTCGGCAATCCCGGGGAACGCCCGCTCGAACCGGCGGATGTACTCGCTACAGACCTGATGGCCGAGGCCGCGCGACCCCGAGTGGATCATCACGACGACGGTGTCGGGGCGCAGGCCGAACGCCGAAGCGGTCTCGTCGTCGTAGATCTCGGCGACGCGCTGGACTTCGAGGAAGTGATTCCCCGATCCGAGCGATCCGACTTGGTTGTGACCGCGGTTCATCGCCTCCGCGGGGACCTTCCGCGGGCTTCCCGGCAGTCGACCGTTCTCCTCGCAGTGTTCGAGGTCGGCCGGAACCGCGTGCCCGTGTTCGAGCATCCACTGCATCCCGTGCGTGAGGATGCCGCGGAGGTCGTCCATATCCGTGTCGAGATAGCCGCCCTTCCCGAGTCCGCACGGAATCGTCTCGTAGAGTCGTTCGACGAGCTCTTCTTCACGTCCCTCGACGTCGTCGTACTCCAGCGGGGTCCGCAGGAGCCGGACGCCGCAGTTGATGTCGAAACCCGATGCCCCCGGGGCTGATCACCCCCGTTTCCGTGTCCACGGCGGCGACGCCACCGATCGGGAAGCCGTACCCCTGGTGGCCGTCCGGGAGGACGACCGCGAACTTCCGAATGCCCGGCAAGGTCGCGACGTTCCGCCCCTGCGTGAGCGTCTGATTGTCGCCCCGCTGCAGTTCTCCGACGAGTTGCTCCGATCCGTACACGCGCACCGGCACGCGCATCGCGCCGTCTCGTGGTATCTCGTAGATGTTCGTTGCAACTTCCGCGAGTTCGATTTGCTCTGGCTCTGTCATTCCTTTCTGTTGGTGTTCGGTGTCGCCCGCTGCGTCTGTTTCATCGTCGCCGTCGGTACCCCTTTCGACCCCGGCTCCGGATTGCGGCTCGCGCTGCTGGCCTCGGTCGCATCTAGCAGTAAGTGGCCGACCACCGTAAACTCTGACACTGACTTTTTTGGGGGAACGTTAACAGTCGATGCCGTCGTTGGTCAGCGTATGCCCGACCAGTCTGAGACCCTCGTGTCGATTCCGGCTGATGGGGTCGAACTCCCCGGCGAACTGCTCATCCCCGAGGACGCTGCCGGACTCGTCGCGTTCGCGCACGGGAGCGGCAGTAGCAGACACAGCCCGCGCAACACGTTCGTCGCGGACGTGTTGCGCCGCCACGGCGTGGGCACGTTGCTATTCGACCTGCTCACCGAAGAAGAGGACCGCGAGTACGAGACGCGATTCGACATCGACCTCCTGACGGCGCGCCTCGTCGCCGCGACGGAGTGGATTCGGGAGTACGAGGAGACCCGAGATTTGAACCTCGGCTACTTCGGGTCTAGCACCGGGGCGGCAGCGGCGCTCCGTGCGGCGGCTCGTCGCGGCGACGACGTCGCCGCCGTCGTTTCACGCGGCGGTCGCGTCGACCTCGCGTCCGAGCAGTTGCCGGCGGTCACGGCGCCGACGCTCTTCATCGTCGGCGGCGCGGACACGCAGGTGCTCGAACTCAACCGCGACGCGCTGGCCGAACTCACCTGCGAGAGAGAACTGGAGGTCGTCGAGGGCGCCGGCCACCTTTTCGAGGGGTCGGGCGAACTCGACGAGGTCGCCGAACTGGCGGCCGAGTGGTTCGAGAGCCACCTCGGGTGACCCCGCCGATGTCACGGATATCCAGCGGTCGCGTTGCCTGTGCCGGGGGGAACTAGCCGTGGAACTAGTCGCCACGCCGAGCGCGGAGCATCTCGATTTGGACGCCCATCCCCTCGTGGCGCATCCTCAGAACGGGACCCGACAGTTCCCCGACTCGGAGGTGTACGTCCAGCTCGGGGACCTCGACGACGTCGAGGAGGTACTTCTCGTTCACAGCGGCCAGCCTCATCCCAACCGCGGGCTCGCGTTCCTCTACGGTGCGCTCGCGGCGCTCGCAGAACGCGAGTATTCCATCTCGGTCCTGTTCCCGTACGTGCCGTACAGTCGGCAGGACAAGGCGTTCTATGAGGGGACGGTCAACTACGTCCGGTCGATCTTCCGGGTGTTGACCGAGCACTACGGCGTCGAGCGGATCTACGCGGTCGATCCGCACTTCAGCCACCGCGAGTGGGTTCAGACGGTACCCCTGGAAGTGTTGCGGGCGTTTCCGCTCGTCGAACAGCACGTCGAGATGGACGACTACGTCGTCGTCGGTCCGGATCTCGGCGCTGTCGAGCGGTTTGGCGTCGCCGGCTTCGAGAAAGAACGCGCGAGCGCCGTCGAGGTGGAGCTCTCCGGCGAACTCGACGTCGCGGGACAGGACGTGCTCGTCTTCGACGACCTCATCGCGACTGGCACGACGATGGTCGAGGCGTTCCACCGGCTGAAAGAGCAGGGCGCCGAGACGGTTCAGGCGGCCGCCGTTCACGGCGTTCTGCCCGAGGGCGTCCAACGGGTGGGCGACACCTACGATACGCTCTACCTCACCAATACGATCGCGAGCGACGCGGCGACGGTGCGCGTCGAACCGTTGATCCGGGGGGTCGTCGCTGGCGAACAGGCCCCTTCGACGTCGGACAGCGAGTGACTGGCGAGAAGAACGGGTGCGTCGGTCTCTGCTGTAGGAAGTCGCTGCCCGCCCGAGACACGGCTTTACATAGTGATATGAGGACGTCCTCGTAGATTCTCTCCGTACCGTTTGGCGAGCATCGATGCACAGGTACGATAACCACTATAGTACTGGTCGCCGAAGGTCGGAGTATGGCGCTCGATATCGACACTCCTACCCCACCCGATCTGACGAACCGTCCCCTGCCGAGCGCGTTCGACTCGGCGGAACTCGAAGACGCCGAAGAGCTCCGGCGAGCCGAACTCGAAGAAGTGCTCCGTGACGGGGCGTGGAACGAGGCGTTCGAGGAGTGGGCCGAGTACACGGATCTGAGTGCCTCGGAAGTTCGGTCCCTCCAGGATGCTGGCGTCTTCGAACAACTGGACTTCTACTGGGACCCGATCGACGCCACGTTCCGATTCGAGGTTCCGGGCCTTCCGCCGGAACTGGCCGACGAGGAACTCGCTACCTACGCCACCACGGAGTTGACCGACCTCGGGCAGACCGTGATCGAACTCCTCGCGGACGCGTATCTCGACTGGGGCGACGAGGAGTCGCCGATCGACCACTGGAGCGAGGAGACGTTCAGCGATCAGACGCCGCCCGAATAGCGAGGAGCGGTTCCATCGGCCGACGCTCGCGGTCCGCGCCAGCATTAATACGAACGTCGCCGAACAGACAGCTATGAGTGAACACGACTCCGAAGCCGAAGGTGAGGAACTCCCGTTCGAGTGCGATATGTGCGACGAACGCTTCGCGACCCGTGAAGAACTGAAAGATCACGTCTGGGAGTACCACGAGATGGGCGGCGACGTGCCGCCGTGATCTGTGGTCGATACGCAGTTGCGGCCGATACGCGCGTGTCGCGGTAGCGACCATCGAGAGCACCTGTGCTGCCGTGTAAGTCAGATAACTGTTCCCCTCAACGGCAGCTATGGCGCGTCAGCAACGCTTACTCTACAGGTCTCGTGAGTAACAGTTGCTTTCAAACCGGTCTGGGCGACTCTATCGCGCGTTTGCAACTGATTGCGCACCCGATCGAACGACAGGGTACGATCGGATGCGTGAAGACTTGCAAGCGCTACTATAGCGTTGCTAACAATGTAGCTCCGTTGTGTCAGTTCGAACGCTATGGGAGCGACAGACAACAAAGCGATCGTCCGGCGGATCATCGACGAAGCGTGGAACGAACAGGACCTCGACGTCATCGACGAACTCTACAGCGAAGACTACACCGGGCACTGGTACCTCCCCGGTGGTGAGGATAGCGACCGCGAATCCCTCAAGGCCTTTATGAGCGACGTCTTCGAGGGGTTCCCGGACTACGAGATGGACATCGAGTTCCTGATCGCCGAAGACGACCTCGTGACTATGGGGTTCACCGGAGAAGGGAGTCACGAAGGAGAGTTTATGGGGATTCCACCGAGCGGGAGTGAGCCAGCGGGCACTCCGACCCCCGGCCACATCACGTACCGTATCGAAGACGGGCAGGTCGTCGAGGGCTGGTCGACGTGGGACGCGCTCGGTCTACTACAGGGGCTCGGGGTGCTTCCCGAGGACCTCTCGGCGATGGCACCGGCGGCCGACGACTAGGCGGTGGTCAGGCCCAGGCGGTGGTCAGGCGGGTGCCGTCGTCACCTCTAGCGAGCGCGTTCGCGGCCCGTCGCACTCGACGAAGAGGATCGACTGCCACGTGCCGAGGTCGAGCTCGCCGTCGACGACGGGGACGGAGACGCTCTCTCCGAGGAGCATCGCCCGGAGATGTGCGTCGGCGTTGTCGTCGATCGTATCGTGCTCGTAGCCACCCTCCCGGGGGACGATTCGGTCGAGCGCGCGTTCGACGTCGCCCAGAAGCCGCGTCTCGTTTTCGTTGACGACGACGCCCGCCGTCGTGTGCGGAACGAAGGCCGTGCACACGCCACGACCCACGTCGTCGGGGACTGCTTGGGCGACTTTCGCCGTCACGTCGACGACCGCGACGCGCTCACTCGTGCTGACTTGGATTGACATAGGTGCTCGTAGGACCGAGAGGCTGATGAGTCTACTTGTGCTCGCGTGCCCTCAGGTGTCCTCGCCTGTCCTCGCGTCTCCGACGATCGGCCGCTCGGTGCGGTCGATCCACGGGTGGATTTATTGACCTGACGTGCGTCTGTGCGGACGATGACCGAAACAATCGAGATCAGCGACGAACTCGCCGAGCGCATCGACGGCCATCTCGAAGAGGACGAAACGATTCCCGAATTCATCGAGGAACTGGTCTCGATCTACGAACAGGAGGGCCGGTTCCTGCAGGAAGGGGCGTGAACCGACCGACCGCGAAGACCCTTTTCCGGTGGAAATGGCTGATTACGGACAGCACCGGGCGTGGAAGTCTCCGACTTACTATCTTGTGAGGGGGTCTAGCGCGACTATGGATCGGACTGCGAACGGAATTTCGCGACGCGGACTCCTCCGGGCGGCCGTCGGGGCCGGTGCCGCCGCCGGTGCGACTGGGGGGGCAGCGGCGCAGGAAGGCACTACTCACACCGTAGATATGACCGACGAGTTGGTCTTCGCTCCCGATTCGATAACGATCGCTCCCGGCGATACCATCGTCTGGGAGAACGTCGGGACGATCGGCCACTCGATCACCGCCTACGAGGACGACATCCCAGACGAGGCCGAATACTTCGCTTCGGGGGGATTCGACGCGGAGGAACCCGCCCGAGGGGCCTATTCGGCGGGCGACCCTGACAGCGGCGACGTCCCCGGCGGCGAGTCGTACCAGCACACCTTCGAGGTAGAGGGCACCTACGATTACTTCTGTGTCCCCCACGAGAGTGTCGGGATGATTGCGGCCGTCGACGTCGTCCCCGGCGGTGCCACTCCCACCCCGAGTGGACCGGCCGCCCCGACCGTCCCGGACGCTGCCAAGACGCTTCTCGTGACGGTCACCGGCGCGTTCGTCGCCGTCCTCGCTCTCGCGTACTTCTTCCTGAAGTACGGCGGGGACTACGAAATGATGGACGAAGAGCGATAACCTGACGCGAGCGAGGACCACCTCCCATCGGTGACGGGACGGTGACCCCGACGAACGGCGAAGGATGGTGACCCCGACGAACGGCGACAGCCACCTGAGGACCGGCGGTACATCCCAGTGGCAACAAGCACAGACGACTACAGAATCTCGCGGAACGCCTCCACGACGCGCTCGTTGTCCTCTGGCCGCGCCGTCGTCACGCGCAGGTATCCAGCGCCGAGCCGGTCGTCGCCGAGTGGTTTGATGAAGATCTTCCGCTCTCGGAGTTTCGCAGCGACCTCGTCTGCGTCGTGCGGGCTGACGTCGGCGAGGAAGAAGTACGTCTGACTCGGAAACGTCGTGACGCCCGCCGACTCTAACTCCGACGCCAACTGGTCGCCCCACGAGCGCAGGCGATCGATCCGTCGTTCGATCTTCCGGTGGTGATCGAGCGTTGCAATCGCGGCCGCCTGGCTCGGCCGCGCTAGCGGGTAGGCGTCGTTGCTCGCGTTCAACTCGGCGGCGACTGCCTCGGGGAGCACCGCGTACCCGATCCGGAATCCCGCCAGGCTGTGGGCTTTCGGGAGCGTCCGCGTCACGAACAGATTGTCGTATTCCGGGACGAGATTCGCGACCGGATTCTCGACGAAGTCGACGAACGCCTCGTCGACGAGAAACCGAGTCTCGGGGTATTGCTCCAGTAGCCCGGGGAGGGCTTCCATATCGAAGCCGCTCCCGTTCGGATTGTTCGGGTTGACGATCACCGCGAGCGTCGTTTCGTCCGGGATCTCGAGGTCCCGGAGGTCGAACTGAAAGTCGTCCTCGGGGCGCAGTCGCGTTTCGGTGTATCTGTCGGCGATTTCGGGAAACAGCGGGTACGTCGGCGTTAACAGGTGCACCTGCTCTCCGAACCGATCGAACAACTGTCGCAGAATCAGCTCCGAGCCGGCGTTGACGTGGATGTGCTCCGTCGAAACGCCCGCACGGTCGGCGAGGCGATCCCGGAGCGGTTCCGAGTACGCCTCTGTGTAGTGATTACTCCGCGGCAGTTCTGCGCGCGCGGCGTCGATCGCTTCGTCGATCGGTGGCAGCGGATTCTCACAGAGCAGGAGTCTGACGCCCTCGAATCCGGACCCACCTTTCTCCGTCGTCGACTCTTGGGTCATCCTACTGCTTCGATTCACAGTGGAGGATAACAAACGTTTCCCGAGCGCAATAGCTTAGTTTCGGCCCACGAAACATCCGACAGCACCGGGGCGTACCCACGCAGTCGCGCTCGCACAGGCGAGTCCAGACTCGACGTACCGGTGCGTGGAACGCACTATGGGAGACACCAAAGAGGGCCGCGATAAACAAGGCCTCGACGAGGAACAGCGCCAACGAGAGCACGAACTCGAAACCGAACGCGAGTACGAAGAAGCCGCCGAGGAACGGCGCGAGGAACACGAAGCGGAGGAGGCCGAAGCCGAACTCGCAGACGACGAATAGCCGTTCTCGCACCGATCCCCGATTCGTCACTGCTGTCCCTCCACAGCTGCTCGTACCGTCCGAATTTATATTTCCCGCAGGCGAGTACACACGTGGTGGAAGTATGCCAGACCGCACTCGATCCTCACCCGCCAGCGCACAGTCTCGCGGTCGCCCTGCGACCGACCGATCGCGATCGTTCCCCGTCGACGTGGCCGACCGCGGTGACAGCTTTCTCGTGTCGGCCGAACTCCCGGGCTTACGAACCCAAGACATCGACGTCACGGTCCGTAAGAACAAACTTCAGATCGTCGCCGAACCCGCGACGGAGACGGACGGCACGTACCGCCGGCGTGAGCGTGACTCGGGGACGCTCCGGCGCGTAATTCACCTCCCCGAAGCAGTCGACGAGAAACACGCCTCCGCGTCCTACAACGACGGGATTCTGTGGGTCACGCTGCAGAAACGGGACCAGCCGACGCACGTCGAGATCCAGTGACTGACGGGCGCCTCGGCGTCCTCTGTGTGCTTCGACTACAGGTACGATCTCGCCTCGTCGTCGGTGACCTGCACGAACGAGTCGTAGAACTGCCCGACGGCCCCGAAGTGTGATGGCTCGGCGACGCAGATCACTTCGTCGGCTTCCGAACGCAACCGCTCGGCCGTGTCGGGCGGTGCGACCGGGACCGCCAAAATCACGCGTTCGGCCCCCGACTGCTCGACTTGCCGGATGCAGGCGGTCGTCGTGGCGCCGGTCGCGACGCCGTCGTCGACGACCAGCACCGTCTTCCCCCGAAGATCGGGTGCCGACCGATCGCCGCGGTAGCGTTCGACCTTCTCCTGTGCCGCCTCGCGCTCGCGTTCGATCCGCTCGTCGACGTAGGAGTCCGGGACCCGCAGATCGTCGATCAGTGACTCGTTCAGCCAGACGGTGCCGTCGCTGGCGACGGCGCCGATCGCGAGCTCCGGGTTCTGTGGCGCACCGAGCTTTCGGGCTGCGACGATGTCGAGCGGGAGGCCGAGCGCATCGGCGACGGCGCGTCCGACGGGCAGGCCACCGCGCGGGATCGCGAGGACGATGTCCGCATCGACGCCTCGCGTTTCGAGGACATCGGCGAGCTGTCGACCGGCGTCGGCTCGATCTTCGAACATTCGAGGCTCACCCACTCATTTGAACGAGACCCCGACGTCGGTCGCACGCGTCTCCTGTGGGGAAATCGTGACCTGTATCTGATCGATCGGACACGCGTACTGGTGCGGGTGTTTGCCGTCGGTGGAAAATTGGACTGCCTCCTCTAGGAGCGGAACCGCGCTGAGCTGATCGAGTTTGCGATAGACGGTCGAGAGTGGAAGATTCAATCGTTCGGACAGTTCACGTGCGGTCAACGACTGCTCGGACGTCGAGGCGAGTATCGCTCGACACTTCGGATCGCTCAACGCGGTGAGTGCCTCCTGCGTCTGTTCGTCGACGTCGCCAAATTCCACCGTCGACTCCGCTGACTTCGGAACCATAGTACTGCGTTATACTGTTCAACAAGCGTTTATAGTGGTTAGGCTTGGTCCTCGAAGGTGTTCACGTACCGAGACACCGCTCGGTGGCTCGCAGACTGTTCGACTGCTGTTGTTCTTGCTGGCACGGCGTGTGCGACGCCTGTGTACTCCGTTGCAAACGTCTGACGTATCCGACGAGAAAGCGGCTCCGCGTCCAGTCTCTGACGAGCGGCGTCTTGTAGTAGCATTTGCACCCGATTGCACACCGGATCACACGCTGTCGTGCGAGCGGGTGTATGAAGACGTGCAAATGCTACTAGAGCTGCTATGAACTGCGGTCCATCTCCTTACTCTTCTTCGATGTCTATCGTGCGGGCTTCCTCGACTTCGAGTTTCGGGAGTGTGACCGTCAGTACGCCATTCTTCATCCGCGCGCTTACGTTCTCCTTGTCGATATCGTCGGGTAGTCGGATCGATCGGTGCATCGACTGCTGGCGTCGCTCGTGCCGGAGGTACTGCTCTTCTTCTTTCTCGACGTCAGATTCGCGCTCGGCTTCGATCCGGAGCGTGTGATCTGTCACCTGGAGGCTTACGTCGTCTCGCTCGAACCCGGGGAGATCGACGGTGACGAGGAATTCGTCGTCGTGCTCGACGAGGTCGAGCGCCATCGATTCGAACTCCGTAGACCATCGGCTGAGCGGTCCCTCGGACTCCCAGATCCGAGACGAGTCGTCGAACTGTCTACTCATCCGCTCGAACAGGCGTTCGAGCTCTTCGAATGGGTTACTGCGTGAGCTCATAGTGAGTTACCCCAAGAGGTAGTACGACGACCATCAGCAAATAATCTCGGGTCAGGCGGCAGACACTTGACCGGCCATCGCTTTGGATCAGTGACGCTGATGACCGGCTATTATTCGACTCTTGTGTCTGTTATTACCGTATTAGCTGTACAAACACAACATTAGCTGGCTCAGCGTCTGATTACTTATTGTTTTGTCGTATGTGGTTGTCTCCAACGGGCGCGAGAGCCCCCGTGATCGATATGCAACAGACGGGAGATCCAGACAGGAATCGACGATGAACAGGCAACGACAAGCGACAGCGCTCGTACTCGTCGCGCTGATGCTGTTCTCGGTCGCCGGAACAGGATTCGCTGCGGGGAGTCCGAGCTCAGTAGCGGAAGTGGAATCGCAGCCGACAGCGAGTATCGGCTCGGGTGAGCCGGCAGCGGTGACCGCAGCCGCTGGCGATGTTCTGTACCGCGCGAACGCGGGCGGTCAAGTTGCGGCCACCGACGGGCCTGACTGGGAAAACGACAGCAGTTACGTCGTCGGTGGGGACAGCCAGACTGCGGACAATCCGGCACCCGATTCGATCGACAGTTCGGTCCCGGATAGTACACCGGCCGGAATCTGGACGACTGAGCGGTGGGATCCGGAAAGCGATGGAGAACTCCAGTACGAGTTCGACGTTCCGTCGGGCCAGCAGGTGATCGTCCGCCTGTACTTCTACGACGGCTTCTCGGGCACGTCTGCCGTCGATGACCGCGTCTTCGACGTCAGCGTCGAAGATCAGACGATCGAAAACTTCGACGTCATCGAGACGTACGGCGACCAGACTGCCGGGATGCAGTCGTTCACCGTCACGAGCGACGGAACGATCGACGTCGACTTCGCCCACGTGACGGAGAACCCACAGATCAACGCCATCGAGATCGTCTCCGCCGAGCCGCAACCGAACACGCTCGGCGGCCCCGGAAGTGTCGACTTCGGCACGGTCGTGACGGGGAACACGGCGAGCGAGACGATCACCGTCTCGAACCTCGGCGGCGCAAACGACTCGGACATCACGCTCGACAGCGCGAGCATCACGGGAAGCGACGCTGACGAGTTCGCGAGCGACTTCACCGGCGGTGTCACGCTCGCTCCCGGCGAGTCGACTGACATCCCGGTGACGTTCGCGCCGTCGGACGCCCAACCGAAGGCGGCCACCTTCGAACTCAGTCACAGCGGCAACAACACGCCGCTGACGATCGACCTTACGGGCGAAGGCGCGAGCACGATGCCAGTTGGATTCGGGGTCAGCGGACTCGCTGGGGTCGATCTCGGGAATCCGACGTCGCTAGACTTCGGTCCCGACGGTCGGCTCTACGTCTCACAACAGAGTGGTGAGATCAAGGCCTTCGAGATCACCCGGAACGGCGAGAACGACTACGAGGTGACCGATACCGAAGTCATCAGCGCCGTCCAGAATCTCCCCAATCACGACGACGACGGGACGTACAACCCGAACGTCAACAACCGTCAGGTGACCGGCCTCACGGTCGAAGGCACGGCGGAGACGCCGGTCCTGTACGTGACGTCGAGCGACCCGCGGATCGGTGCGGGCGGCGGCCACACCGACGTCGGCCTCGACACTAACTCGGGGATCGTCTCGCGGCTGACTCAGCAGAGCGACGGCTCGTGGGATCACGAGATGCTCGTGCGCGGACTCCCGCGGTCAGAGGAGAACCACGCCACCAATGGCATCCAGTACGACGCCGCGGACAACGTCCTCTACGTCGCGCAGGGTGGCCACACCAACAAGGGCGCGCCCTCGGACAACTTCGCGTTGACGCCAGAGTACGCGCTCTCGGCGGCCATCCTCGAGATCGACCTCGACCAGATCGACTCGATGAGCGAGAAGGACGCCGCCAACACGGACGCGACGTACCGGTACGACCTGCCGACGCTGCAGGGAACCGAGACGCCCTTCGGTGGCCAGGACGGGGCGAATATGGCGAAGTGGATCGACAGTAGCCCCGTCGACGTCTACGCCCCCGGCTTCCGGAACCCCTACGACATCGCTCTCGACTCGGACGGCCAGCTGTACGCGACTGACAACAGCGCCAATCCCGGTTGGGGCGGTATCGTCGTCAACGAAGGGCCGCAAGGGATGTGTACGAACGAGCAGAACGAGGAAGACGAGTTCTCCGAAGCCGGCGTCTACCACATCGAGGGCGAGGACTACTACGGCGGGCATCCGAACCCGACCCGCGGGAACGCGACTAGCGAGTTCGGCGGTGCGGTCGAGGCCGGACTCCACGACCCGATAAACTGCGATTACATCTCGCCGACGAACTCCTCGTCACCGAGCGCCGCGCTCGAAACGTACGGACCCACGCCGCAGGGAATGGACGTCTACACCGCGTCGAACTTCGGCGGCGCGATGAAGGGCGACCTGCTCTTGGCGATGTGGAACTCTGGCGACGTCGAGCGCGTCGAACTGAACGCCGCGGGCACCGCAGCGACCTCCTCGGAGGCCATCTTCGAGAACGTCGGAAACAACCCGCTCGACGTCCACGCGCAGGGAGACGACGCGAAGTTCCCCGGCACCGTGTGGGCGGCCACGTACGGTAGCAACGACATCACGGTGTTCGAACCGAACGACTACGAAGGCGGGTCGACGACCCCGACCTGTACGGCGAACGATCCGTCGTCACCGGATTACGACCCGGACGGTGACGCCGACGACGACGGGTACACCAACGCCGACGAAAACACGGTCGGCACCGACCCCTGTTCGCAGGCCTCCCAACCCGCGGACTACGATCAGGACGGAATCCCCGACTCGCTCGATGACGACGACGACGGTGACGGACTGTCCGATGGCACCGATCCGTTCGCGCTCGACCCGCAGAACGGACTCGACAACACGGTCCCCGTCGACAGGCAGTTCGAGGCTGGACAACACCCGATGTCGCTGTTCGGCCTCGGCTTCACCGGACTGATGACGAACGGGACTGACTACGCGGATCTCTACAGTGCGTCGCAGGTCCGCGCTGGCGGCGCCACCGAGAAGTTCTCGATCGACTCGGTGCCGTTTGGCGACGCCTACCAAAGCAAGAACTCGCAGGCGTACGGCTTCCAGTACGGGGTCGACACGCCCGACGAACCGTTCGTGGTCCGAACCACAGTCGTCGCACCGTTCTCGGACGATATGACGCCCGAGACCTACCAGTCCGCCGGTATGCAGGTCGGGACTGGTGACCAGGACAACTATATGAAACTGGTCGCGTCAGCGCAGGACGCAAGCGGAGATCCGAACGGCGGCGTCGAGTTCGCCAAAGAGGTCGACGGCACGGCCTCCTCGACGATCCTGTCGGAGCCCGCGGTCTTCGGGAGCGGCCAGACTATCGATCTCTATCTGACGGTCGATCCGACGACGGACCCGACGCCGAACGACGGCACGGCCCACGTCGCGGTCACGCCGTCGTACGCGATCAACGGCGGCGAACAGACCGAGTTCGGACAGACGTTCGCCGCACCCGCCAGCTGGTTCACGAACAGCTCGCAGGGCACTGCCGTGGGACTCATCAGTACGGCCAACGGTGCCGACAGTACGTTCTCGGCGTCGTGGGATCGGCTGACGGTCACGGCGGTCGACCCGAACACCCCGCCGACGGCTGACGCCGGCGCGAACCAGACAGTCGACGAGAATGCGACAGTGCTGCTCAACGCGTCGGGGTCGACCGACGTCGACGGCGACACGCTCGGCTACTCGTGGACGCAGACCGGTGGCCCCGCCGTCCAGCTCAGCGCTCAGGACGACGCCGAACCGTCGTTCACCGCACCGAGCGTCGACACCGAGACGACGCTCACCTTCGCGGTCGAAGTCACCGACGGTGACGGGGCGACCGACACCGATACCGTGAGTGTCACTGTCCAGGACACCGACACGGACGGGACCACGCTCTCCGTCGCGGAGGCGATCGCGAGTCTCAGCGACGGCGACGATACGCAGATCGACGACGGAGAAATCCAGCAGGCGATCAACTACTGGGCGACCGATGGCACCGTGCCCGACACGGGCGGTGCGACGATCAGCAACAGTCAGATCCAGCAGTTGATCAATCTGTGGGCAACCGACGCCACCGTCGGTGACGGTACTGACGATACGCAGGCGTCGATCGCCATCACGAACACGTCCGTCGACGGCAGCAACGTGACTGTCAGTTGGGACGGAACGGCGGCGACGTCCTCGGATCATATCCACGTCCAACTCGATGACCAGCCCTACGTCGGCGGGCAGCCGATCGACGGTTCCTACACCTTCGAGAACGTCACGCCCGGCGAACACACGGTCTCCGTTGCTGTGGCGGATACCGGGCACAACGAGTACCAGAACCCCGAAGCGTCCGATTCGACCACCGTGACGGTCCCCACCCAAGAGACCGGTGGCGAACTCGTCGCGGCGATCAACGCCGGCGGCTCGGCGTATACCGCAAGCGACGGAACCGAGTACCAGGCCGATACGTACTTCGACGGCGGAGAGACGACTAGTGCCGGACAGGCCGGCATTCCCGCCGACTTGGAAATCAACGGTACAGAGGACGACCCGCTGTACCTGACCGAGCGGTACGGTGATCCCTTCGGATATGACGTTCCGGTCGGCGAGGACGGGACCTACGAGGTGACGCTACAGTTCGCCGAGATCTATCAGGGCGTCTCCTCGAACGACGCGCCCGACTCCTCGGGTCCGAGTGACGGGACGAACGAGAACGACCGGGTGTTCAACGCCTCGATCGAAGGCGAACAGGTCCTCTCGGAGTACGATCTCTTCGCGACGGTCGGTCCTGCCACCGCGACGGAGCAGACGTACACTGTCGAGGTGACTGACGGCACGCTGAACGTCGACTTCGAGGCAACGGCGGACAACGCGAAGCTCAGTGCGCTCACGGTCACGAAGGTCGACGACGCCGCCGGTGGCGATGACCCCGCCGACGGCGAGGCGACGCTGGCGATCGACGCCGGCCAAGGCGTCGAGGCCACCACGTGGGACGCGGGCTCCTACGAGATCACGAACACTGGAGACAAAGAGATCCAGACGGTCACGCTCGATCTGCGCTCGGCTGTCTTCCCAGATATCGTGTTCGATCCCGACGGTACCGCCGGCGACGCGGGACAGAAGGGCTTCGAGCCCAGCAGCGGGTCATCGACAGTCGGCCTCGTCGGTGGGAGCGTCTCCATCCCACACAACGGCATCAACGGATCGGACGGCTACGACAAACTCACCATCGAGTTCGATGACTTCCAACCCGGCGAATCGTTTGCCTTCGCGATCGATAACGATCCGACCAGCATCAAGGGCGCCTCCAGCGTCCAGTCCGGCGAAGCCGGGCCAATCTCCGGCCTCGAACTGACCGGATCGGCGATGACGGCGACGTTCGCGGACGGCGAGACGGTCGAGACGGACCTGTTCGGCGACGGGAGCGCCGGCGGCTCGCAGGGAGTCGCCGACGCGACGACGGCAGCCGCGCCGACGATCGGTGCCGACGGTGTCTCGCTGGCAGCGACGAACCTCTCGCCAGACCACACCGCCGCGACTGTCTCCAGCACCGAGCAGACGATTACCGTCGACGGCACGCCCGGTGAGACGGCCACACTCCTGCGCGTCGAGGGCGAACTGAACCTCGACGGCGTGCCGACCTACGACGGCACGACCGGCTACGACCTCCAGGCGTACGAAGCGAACACCGCACTCGACGTCGAGCAGTACACCGCGACGATCGGCTCCGATGGGACCGCCCAGATCCCGGTGACGCTGACGAACTCCTCATCGGCCGGCGGGCTGAACTACTTCGTCGCCGCCGGTGCGGACGCCGACGGCGAACTCGGGATGGCCTCGAACGTGGTCGTGCTCGAGTACGACGCGAGTGCCGACGATGGAAGCGATGGCGACGGGAGCGGCGACAGCAACGCTGCGCCGACGATCGACGCGGTCGCGAACCAGACGGTCAGCGAGGGAGCCTCGACGACCGTCCCGGTCAACGTCTCCGACGCCGACGGCGACGCGGTGTCGCTGTCGCTGAGCGCACCCGACTTCGTGAGCCTCTCGAATTCCTCTCTCACGATCGCGCCGCAGTCTGGCGACGCCGCAGACTCGCCGTATACGGTGACGCTCACAGCCGATGACGGCAACGGTGGGACGGCGACCGAGTCGTTCCAGGTCGTCGTCGAGGCCGCTGATACCGGCGGTGAACTCGTCGCGGCGATCAACGCCGGCGGCTCGGCGTACACCGCTGCGGACGGCACCGTCTACGAGGCGGACTCCGCGAACGCGTACTACAGCAGCGGCACCAAAGCGTCGAGCACGACGCTCTCGATCGACGGAACCGAAGACGATTCACTGTACCAGAGTGAGCGCTTCGGCGACGGTGACCCGTTCAGCTACGACGTCCCGGTCCCCGAGAACGGGACCTACGAGGTGACGCTGCACTTCGCCGAGATCTGGCACACGAACCAGACCGGTGGTGCGGGTGACGACGCCGGCGCAGCCGGTGAAGTCGGTGACCGCGTGTTCAGCGTGAACCTCGAAGGCGGCAGCGTCGAACTCGAGAGCTACGACATCTACGCGGACGTCGGCGGACTCACGGCGACGCAGAAGACCTACACGACCGAGGTGACCGACGGCACGCTGAACGTCGACTTCACCTTCACTGCTGACAACGCCAAGATCAGCGCGATCGAGATCACAAAGGTCGACTCCGGCAGCACTGGAGACAGCGAACAGTAGCGACGGCACACGAAACGAACGATGAAAGGACATTCAGCGGAGACGGTCGGCGGTTGCACGTGGTCATCCAGCGTGGCAGACCGCACCAGTGCTAGCGTCTTCGTGCAGACACGGGCCGATGCTGACCCAGGGGCCTCCTGGTACGCCGACCGCCGGATCCGACGAGCGCATTTCGGGGGTAACCGCAGTGCACACCGAATCGCGTTCGACGGATCGGCGTCGCAATTTGAGGAACGGCCACACGCCGCTCGTCTCCCGGGGGCCGCTCAGGCTCGCTCGGCAATGTCCGAACCAACCCGACCAATCCAACGATACATCAATTCAGAATGAACGACGCAATCCAGCAGCGATTCAAACAGATGGCGGTGGCGCTCGTCGCGCTCGCGCTCGTCTTCTCGGTCCTCGGACCGATCGGGACGGCCGCGGGGCAACCGAGCGTCTCGGTATCGCAATCGGCGAATAGTACGACAGTCAACCCCGGTGATACAGTCGCCCTCACGACGGAGTTCTCCGTCACTGAGCTGAATTCCCCGCAACTGAGCGCGACGGTCCCGGACGGATGGACGATCGACTCCCAGACCGCTGAGGGTCCCGCTGCGTTCAACGACGGCACGTGGACGTGGCTGGCTGGTGACAACAACGGTACCAACGTGAGCTACACCGTCGATTACACCGTTTCAATCCCCGACGATACGAGTCCCGGAACGTACAGTATCAGCGCAGACGGGTCTGCACTGACGCCCGCTGATTCGAGTCAAATCTCGGACGACGCTTCGACGACCATCACCGTCGAAGCGGCCGACCAGAACGACGCTCCGTTGGCTTCGTTCTCCACGAGTCCTGACTCTGCGCAGGTCGGCGATTCAGTGAGCTTCGACGCCTCCGGCTCCAGTGACGCGGACGGCTCGATCGCGAGCTACGAGTGGGACTTCGGCGATGGGTCGACTGACTCCGGTGATTCGGTCACGCACACCTTCAGTTCGCCCGGGGACTACGACGTCGAACTGACCGTCACCGACGACGACGGCGCGACCGACACCACGACGCAGACGGTCTCGGTCTCCGAGACGGCCGCTCCCGCCAACTTCCAAATTTCGGCGATCGACGTCGAATCGCCGGTCACGCAGGGCGACGCGGCGACCGTCTCGGCGACCGTCGAGAACACCGGAGACGCCGACGGGACGCAGACAGTCGCTGTCGCTGTCGACGGGACGACCGCCGACAGTCAGGACGTGACGCTCGCGGGCGGTGCGAGCACTGCCGTCTCCTTCGAGATCGACACTGACAGCTTCGCCGTCGGCGACCACGACGTCGACCTTTCGACTGCGAACGACTCCGCGAGCGGACAGCTGACAGTGACCGAGCCGGCGCCGCCGTCCGACGCCCCGGAAACCTCTGTCAGCCTCTCGCCAGCGAACGGTGAGACCTTCGTCGGCGGGACGACGACGTACGAACTCGTGGTCGACGACGCGCAGGGCGGCGTCGGCGCGTACGAGGCGACTGTCTCTCTCGACGACCCGTCTGTCGGCTCGATTACCGACGTGTCGCTGCAGGGCAGCCCGGCCGGACAGACGACCAACGTCGATGTCGCGTCGGACGGCTCCTCGGTCGCGATCGACGCTGCACTGATGGACACGGCAGACTCCGGTAGTGTTCCCGTGGCGACGATCACCGTTCAGGGGAACGCCGCTGGCGCGACTGACCTGAGTGCGTCCGTCTCGGCGCTCGGCAACGAAGCCGGTAACAGCTACACAGTCACCGGCACGCAAGGCGCTTCGCTCTCTGTGACTGAGAAGTCGACGTCGGTGAGCCTCTCGCCGACGAGCAACGAGGTCGCCACCGGCGACACGACGACGTTCGACCTCGTCGTCGACAACGCCGAAGGCGGCGTCGGTGCGTACACGGCGACCGTCTCCGTCGACGATCCGTCTGTCGGATCCATCACCGACGTGGAACTGCAAGGGAATCCGGCTGAAGGGACTTCGGAGGCCAACATCGCGGCCGACGGCTCCTCAGTCGCGATCGACGCTGCCCTGATGAATACGGCCGACTCCGGAAATGTGGTCGTTGCGACCATAACCGTTCAGGGTGACGCAGCCGGCTCGACGTCCCTCTCGACCACGGTCGAAGCGCTCGGCGACGAGGACGCGACCACTTACGCCGTCACCGGCACGAACGGTGCGTCCCTCACCGTCACCGAAATCACCGTCGGCAACTACACCAGTCCGGTCACTGACGTCGACGACGACGGTGTTTACGAGGACATCAACGGTGACGGCGAGTTCAATATCGTCGACATCCAGGGCCTGTTCGTCAACCTCGACGACGAGGCCGTCCAGGACAACCCGGCGTACTTCGACTTCAACGGTGATGGTACCGTCGACGTCGTCGACGTCCAGGCTCTGTTCAACGAACTGACTACCTAACTACGCCTCTCTCTTTCCGTTTCGAGCCACCACCAATCAAAAACACCCACAGAGGACAGTAATGATCACGACACTGCTAGGCGACCTGACTTCGACCGCCCAACGGAGACGCGCGCTCCGCGCGGGTCTCGCTGTAGTGGCTGCAGTTCTGGTCGCGACCGGTACTGGAGTAGCGACAACTGAAAAACTCGACCCCGGAAACGCCGGACCGCCGATCGAAGACGCGGACGCCGACGCCTACGACGTCGTCGTCGAGGACGCGACCGACGGCGTCGGCGCGTACAACGTCACCGTCTCGCTCGCGGACTCGTCGTCTGCGCGGATCACCGGCTTCGATCCGCACGAGACCGCCGATCTGGCGAACACCACGATATCGGCGGACGGGTCGCGGGTCGTCGCGACGGTCGCGCTGATGAACACCACCGATACGGGGCGCGTACGGATCGGCTCGCTCACACTCAGCGGTGCGGACGCCGAGTCAGCCGGCACGACGCTCACGGTCAACGCACTCGGTGACGAGCAGGGTGATCCCTACGACGCCGACACGCGCGTGCGAGTCGTCTCGTCGACGCAGGAGTCGGTCGAAGACGATCCCACGGATCCGAGCCAGGGCGACGACGACACCGACGGTTCGGACGCCAGCGACTCTGCGGACTCGAGTGACGACGGCGACGAGCAATCGGGCCCAGCAGACACAACTGAGAGCGAACTCCAGACGACGGCCGCCGCTGGTGACGGCACCGCCGACGATAGCGACGCTGGCGCAGCGACGGACGCCGCTGACGGAGACGCTGGTACCGCGACCGATCCAGTGACGGCAGACGATCTCGGGACGGCCGGTTCCGACTCCGTCACGGACGCCGACTCCAGTCCGGTACCGGTGAGTGGGATGGGCGTCGTAGCGGTGCTCGCCGCCATCGGCGTCCTCGTGCTGGTTCGTCGGTGGTCGGGCTGATCACGTCGGCTGCACGTCTGTGACGCATCTCGCAACCTCGGGGTTGCGAACCGTTCGTCACAGTCACGGCCGATCGGAGGAGCACCTACAGCCGCCGATTGAGGGTCGGCCGCAGCCGCCGGTGGTGACTCGCTCTTCGCTTTCTGCTCCGCCTTTGCGCCTCATCTGAGGTATCCACGGCTGGAGCGAGGTTCAACTCAAAGCCATCGACTGGGCCGATCAAAAAATAGTGGCAGGTATCACCGGGCCTCCGGATCCTGTGTGTCTGCGGACGCACTGTGGGGCGACCGTACTCTCGCGGTGCCCCCCGGATCTCGATGGCACTCGATTGACGACGGCCTCGGTCGTTTTCGACGCCGGTCGCCCAATCGGGGCTGTCGTTCAGTAGGGGGGCGATTCGGTTTCGATGACGCCGGCCAGGTTGTCCAGTTCGTCAGAGAGCAGGATCAACAGATCGTCCAGCGTCACGATCCCCGCCAGATTGCCATCGGTCTCGGTGACGGGCATCCGACGAACCGAGTGTTCGTGCATCTGTCTGATCGCCTCGAAGACGCCGGCGTCGGTATCGACCGTAACTGGCGTCTCGGTCATCACGTCGGCCGCTGTCACTGTCGTCGGATCGGCTCGGGGTTCGAGGACCTCGACGACGAGGTCGCGATCGGTGACGATTCCGACTGGACGATCGTCCTCTTCGATGATCACGCTCCCGACGTTCTCTTCTTTCATCACGGTCGCGAGGTTCCCTGCGGATTGGTCTCGCTGCGCTGTCATTACTCCTGTCCGAGCGACGTCTACTACTGGCATTGTCCTCCACCGGAGATATCGGATGCCTGTTGTATAATTGTATCTGTGGCTGCACGTTTTCGCGGCACGCCGCCGTTCTGCACGCGCCCCTCGTGACCCACCCGTCTCTCGCCCTCGATTCCGAATGACTGCTCTCCCCAGTCCTCCGCTATCTGTGGGAGAAACCCGACGTTGTCTCACGGAGTAAAAAGCTGCTACCACCGGTCAGGAAGCAATTAACATAACAATTGTACGTCTGTTAGTACTATTTGTTATGAGATCACTACGGGCCCCCAGAGAGTGAAAAGCGAGTGGCAACGTATTCGGCGTGCGAAGGCGTTATGAGATCATCGGACTACTTCGTCGGATTCGCGAGTCGCGTGGGTTCGCTCCGTCGGTGCGTCGTCGCTACTGATACATCGTCACACCTGGGGGTTCCTCGGATTCCTGTTGTTGCTGGGCCTCGGTCATCTGCCGGTAGTGCTGTGCGATCTGTTCCATCTGCTGTCTGATCTGGTCGGCTTGCTCTTCGAGTTCAGTCGTGTCGATGTCGAAGTCGACCAGCGGTTCGAGGGCGTTTTCGATGACAGAGCGCGCGGCGGCTGGATCAGGCAAGTACGGATTCGCCTTCACCACCAGCACTGCCGCGGGAACGTCGGCGTGGTGGCACTTCGAGACGAGTGCCCCGGTGATCCCGCCAATCAACCCGGGCCCATCAGCCGGTTGGATCCCGGCGTCGCGAAGCTGCGATTCGATCGTTTCTGTGGTCCCGACGCCGACGACGTTGCCGATCTGGTCTTCGCTCTCCGCCGGCGCTCCCGCGAGGAAGACCGCTCGCTCGAACTCCTGGGCGAGGTCGTCGAGGATGCACTGACTGAGCGCTTTGAACGCCTGTCCGGGCAGTGCGACGTCGCTTTGCAGCGTCATTACGGCTGGATCGTCGCGGGCGTACACCCGGACGAGATCTCGCACACGACCGTCTTTGAACGACGTTACGGGCGGAAAATCTTCCGAGACGATGTTCCCGTGGTGTTCGAGTGACAACTGTCTCGTGATGACGTCGACTGTGATGGCGGCAACCAATCCGTGACCGGGTAATCCTTCGATGAGCGTCGGCGCGTCGCCGTTGATTTCGCTCACTCGATCGAACGTTACTGACGGGCTCTCTCGTGACATTTGTCTTCGCTCCGTGGGGGGTTCTGGTGCTTCGAATCAGCGGTGCGTGGTGTTTGGGCTCGACGGTCCATTCGATCACGTGTCTGGACGTGACCAAACATATTACTCAGTAAACACGAGCCCATATCAATCCATCCACTCCGTGATCCCGAGGATCTTCTCACAGATCGGGCAGATCCAGACAGTGGCAATTCCGGAGTGATCCTGCGGCTCGCCGCCGCTCACGGGCGCAATCTCTTCTTCACAGTAGGGACACTTCCCCGACATACGACTCCTACATCACGGGGCAGTACCAAGATAGTACCTCCTCTCAGCGTGTACCTTTTTCTGCGTGCTCGTGGTAGCACTCACCGGCTGGCCCCGTGTTTGTCCACGGGCGGCCGGTCTTTGGAGATACAACAGCTATGACAGCTATCGCCCGCCTCGAGGTAATCCCGATCCACGAAGGAAGTATGTCGTCCACCATCGCACGTGCGATCGAGACGCTCGAAGAGTACGACGTGAGCTACGAAACCACGGCGACTGATACGATCATCGAAGCCGACTCCGTCGAAGAACTGTTTGCGGCGGTGCAAGCCGCCCACGCCGCTGCCGACGGTGATCGAGTGATCACCTCACTCGAGATCGACGAACAGCGCGGCCGAGAGCAACACATCGACGACCGCGTCGCGGCGGTCGAAACCGCGCTCGGCCACCGGCCGCGACGACGGAGCGAATCGTAGGCCGACGTCCGCCGACTCGCTGCCCGAAATCGCTCTTCGATAAAATAAATATAAGAACTCAATCATTCATATCTCATTTACTATTCTTTGGATCTCTAATCCGCATCTAACGTCTAGCTATCTCGGAACCCCTTTTGTCGTCCCTAGTGAACTATGCAAAAACAGGCGCTGAAACCCTGATAACGTCTTTTCGTGCTAGTCCTACAGCGCGCTCCACGTCTTATTCCGGATTTCGAAGAGAGACCGCTGTCGCTCAGCAGAAGATAAAATATAATTTATAATGGTCTAAACACTCAAAAATAGGACCAATTTCCCGACCGAATTACTCTATCTCTGTAGCGCCGTTCTCCGCGGCGTCGGTCTCGGCATCAGGCCCGAGATCGCCTCGCCGTTCCAAGTATTCTTGTCCCTCCTCGGTTTCGGTGATCAGATCGTCGAAGATGGCCGCGTCAGTTTTGAACTTGTGGAGGTTGTGGACGGACGTCGTCTCGAATTCGTCGATCACCTCGCCGTGGTCTTCGAAAAACGCTGTCACCCACTCGTCCATCTGCTCGGTGCTTCGGAACTGGGTGATGAGCTGCCAGCGGTACTTGTGATCCGCGTTGAAAAACATCAACACGTGCGGGTCCTCGACGAGGGTGTCGTAACAGTCCTCCCAGTGGTCTCTGAAGTTCGGGTAATGGAAGGCGATTCGGAACACGTAGTGCTTGAACAGCGTCCGTCGCGGGACGACGGTTTTCCTGAAGAGTCCTTCGGTCTCCATCTCCCGAAGCAGCGTGTTCACGTGGTTGTGCGACAGTGAGATGCCGTACTCCTCTTTGAGGATCTCGCTGAGTTCGCGACTCGACGCGGTCGGATTCGCGATGCGTGCCTGCAGAAGTATGAGATCTCGGGGGCCGATTTCGGCCAGTGTGTCATTGGTCATCGTGTTTTCCGACTCTTTTCGGGCAGCCTTCAAAAGGGCTGCGAGAAGTTTCCCGTCGTCCGGACTGTGGGCGTCGCTGTGACGTCTTCAGACTGTCGGACAGACGTCCGTGCTTCGGACAGATGCCGCTGAAGCAGTGCGACATCCGTGGATGCCGTGAAATTTCTAATTTCCGACAGTATTACGCCCCCTTTTCGAACTGAACGACGCTCCGGATCACTTCGCCCGCGTCGAGCGCGGCGAACGCCTCGTCCAGTTCCTCCAGTTCGTAGCGGCGCGTGAGGATCGCGTCGAGGTCGAGATCGCCGTTCTGATACATCCTGACGTACCGCGGGATGTCTACTCGCGGCTGTGTGAAGCCGACGATGTTACCGACCACTGAGATCCCCTTCGTGAACCGCCCGAGGTCGATTTCGGCGGGGGGCGTGTTGCTCGTCCCGGTGATTGCCGCCGTGCCGCCCGGTTTCAGCGACGCGATGGCCTGCTGGACGGTCTGGGGAGCACCGATGCACTCGAAGGCGTAGTCGACGCCGCCGGTGAGCTCTTCGATCCGTTCGACGGGATCTTCCTCGCCGGCGTTCACGGGATGTGTCGCGCCGATTTCCGCCATCGTGTCGAGCGTGTCGGCATCGAGGTCGACGGCAACGATCGTGCCCGCGCTGACGGCGTTGGCCGCGAGGACGGCCCCAGCGCCGACGCCGCCACAGCCGAATACGGCGACTGTCTCACCGCCGTCGACGTCGGTGATGTTCGAGACGGCCCCGAGGCCGGTCGTGACGCCGCAACCGAGCAGCGCCCCGATCTCGAACGGGACGTCGTCGGCGACGGGAACCACCTGCCGCTCGGGGACGACTGCCATACTCGCGAACGACGACTGGGCGTAGAAGTGGTTGATCGGCTCGCCGTTCTGACTGAGGCGATGGGTCCCGTCCATCATCTGCCCCCGGGTCTCGCGTCGGGCCTGGCAGAGATACGGCCGGCCGCTCCGGCAGTACTCGCAGTCGCCGCAGGATGGCAGCACCCAGAGCACGACGTGGTCGCCCGGCTCGACATTCGAGACGCCGTCGCCGACGGACTCGACGACGCCCGCGCCTTCGTGGCCCAGCACGACCGGGACGTCGATGTCCTCACTCGTGTAGGCGTGATAATCGGTGTGACACACGCCCGTCGCGCGCACGTCCACCAGTACCTCGCCCGGTTCTGGATCGTCGAGCGTCACTGACTCGACGGCGTGTTCTTCGGGTCCGCGGACGACTGCCGCTTCGATCTCACGCATCGATATCACTGCGTACGCGATCGCGCGACGCCGTGTCCGCGAGTCGTGCGACGTTGTCTCGCGACCCTGACGTACTGGAGCACCGATTCGATGTGGACTGACTCATTCGCTCGACCCTACAGAAGACAGCGTAATATAATTTTGCCTTAGCAGAATACAATCAAGCAAATTGAGCCACTTTCAAATTACAAATACTCCTATATTCGGAATATTTAAGTATCTATACTCTGAAGTCGACGTATAAGTATGGCAGCAGGTGACAAACCCAGCGCGACGGAACAAGCGCTGCAGGACGCTCGCGACTCGCTCGATGAGGGGTTCTTCCCGCTCGAGTTCTTCCACGACGAGAACCTCCACGACCTCGAGATGGAGCGCATCTTCGGGCAGGCGTGGGTGTTCATCGGTCACGAATCGGAGATTCCGGAGCCGGGCGATTACGCCCGCCGCTACATCGGCGACGACGCGTTCATCTTCGTCCGCGACGAGAGCGGCGAGGTGAATCTGCTGTTCGACAGCTGTCGCCACCGCGGCGCGCAGGTCTGCCGTGCCGAACAGGGGAACACCTCGCACTTCCGGTGTCCGTATCACGGCTGGACGTACAAGAACGACGGCGACGCGGCTGGCATCCCGCAGAAATCGAAGGCGTTCAAGAACCTCGATCGAGAGGAGTACGGCCTGGCGCACGTCCCCCGACTCGAAACCTACGAGGGGCTCGTCTTCGCCTCGCTCGCCGAAGAGGGACTGTCGTTCGAGGAGTGGCTCGGCGACTTCAAGTGGTACTTCGACGTCCATATGAAGCTTCCCGAGGGCGGTATGGAGGTCATCGGCGAACCGCACCGCTGGGTCATCGACGCCAACTGGAAGACGATCGCGGACAACTTCAACGGCGACAGCTACCACACCGCGTGGGCACACGGCTCGGTCCTCGATCTGGAACTCGGCGGCGAGGAGACAGTCGGCCACGCTGGAACCGGCGACAGCCTCGACCGACACATCCACTGTGACGGCCACACGACGAGTATGCGCGGGTTCGAGGATGAAGACGTCTTCCTCACCTACCCCGAGGAGGTCGTCGAGGACCTGTTCACGAAGGAGGATCTCTCGGACGCCCAGTGGAAACTGGCTCGGCAGGCGCTCTCGTTCACCGGTGCGATCTTCCCGAACTTCGGCTTCCTTCACTTCGGCGACACCACAGACGACCCCGAGAAAGACGTCGCGCCGTTCTTCACCATCCGGAAGTGGCGACCGCTCGGTCCCGACAAGATGGAACTGTGGAGTTGGGGGCTGGCCCCGAAGAACGCGCCCGAGGAGTTCAAAGAACGGATGTACAAGATGTACACCTCGAACTTCGGGCCGACCGGGAACTTCGAACAGGACGACGTGCCGATCTGGAAGGGCATCACTGAATCCGCCAACGGGCAGTTCGCCAGCAGTCAGAACCTCCAGTTGAACTACCAGATGGGCCTCGAGTGGATGAGCGAGATGGAACTCGACGACGAGTGGCTCGGCCCCGGCTTCGCCTACTCGGAGAACCTCGAAGAGGGCGGGATGCGCCTGTTCCACGAGCAGTGGTACGAGATGCTCGCGGGCAACGATCGAACCGACGCCACGGGTACGCCGATGAACGTGCAGGAGGACCAGTGATGTTGGCCGAACGTGAAGAGCAGCTGGAATCCCTCCTCGTCGAACGGGAGGTCGAGCAGTTCCTCTACTACGAGGCGGAACTGCTCGACAACCGCGAACTCCACGAGTGGTTCGACCACGTCGCCGACGACATCAACTACCGGATGCCACGGCGGCTGATGCGCGAGAACACTGCCAGCGTGTTCAGCGAACGAGGGTACTACTTCAACGAGGACTACGGCTCGCTGAAGGCCCGCGTCGAGCGCTTCGACTCCGAGTACGCCTGGGCAGAACGCCCGCCCACCCGGACACGCCGCTACGTCACCAACGTGCGCGTCACCCGGGACGACGAGGCACTCGCCGAGGACGAACTGTTCGTCGAGGCTAACCTCCTCGTGTACCTGAGCCGCGGGGACAGTGAGAAACACACGTTCTTCTCAGCGCGGCGCGAGGACGTCCTCCGGCGACGCGGGGACACATTCGAGATCGCAGACCGAGAGATCCGACTGGATCAGACGGTCCTGAGCACTGACAACGTCTCGATATTCCTATGACGGACGCAACTGAATCAGCGCCCCACCTCGAGATTGCCGAGGAGACCGAGATCCGCGGCGACGACGCGGCGGTGACCGTCCGGCAGATCAAGACGCCGAAGGGCGAACGGCTGGAGGTCCGCGCCGGCGACGAGGTGCTTCGGGCGGACGCGCTCGGCTTGGAGAGCCTCTCGTGGCAGGACCTGGACGTCTTCTCGGATTTCCTCGGGTACGAGTACGACCTCGCGGCTCGGTCGGAACCGGAGTCGGACGCCGACGACGCGGTCGACTGCGAGTTCACGCTGAGTAACGAGTACGCGGACATCGTCGTCCGCAGCGTCGTGTCGCCGGATGGCGACCGGCTCGTCATCGAAGCGCCGAAGAAGCACTTCAGTATCCGCGTCGACGCCGAGGGGCTCGAAGGCCTCGCCGCACAGGACACGAGCATCTTCTCGGAGTTCCTCGAAACGCCGCACGGCCCCGGTGGTCACGCGCACTGAGGATCGCGTGACCGCCCGCACTGACGACCTCGGGACCACGCACACTGACGACCCTGGGGCCGCCGACACTCGTCGCGCGGCCCTCGGGGCGTCGACGCAGTACGGACAGACACCGAAACGACAGCACATTCACCGAGACAATGACACAGCAGTCACCACAGACAGCACAGGTAGAGGCGAGCGACTTCTCGATCGACGCGGACTGGAACGGCCTGTTCATCGACGGCGAGTGGCGATCCGCAGCAGGGGACGAGACGATTCCCGTGGAGAATCCCGCTACTCGCGATGTCGTGAGCGAAGTCCCCGCTGGTACCGTCGCCGATGTCGACGAGGCGTTCGAGACAGCCGCGCGGGCCCAAGAGGAGTGGAGAGAGGTGCTCCCCCAGGAACGCGGTGAGATCATCCGCGACGTCCAACACCTCATCGAGACCTACCACGAGGAACTGACAGAGCTACTGGCGATCGAGTCCGGGAGCGCACGCCCGAAAGCCTCCCGAGAGTTCACCTCGACGGGCGAGATGATGCACGACGTCGCGACCTACCCCTTCCGGATGACGGGCAGTCACAGCCAATCGAAGGTCGCGGGGAAAGAGAACATCGTCAAGCGCGAACCCGTCGGCGTCGTCAGTGTCATCTCGCCGTGGAACTTCCCGTTCCAGCTCTCGCTGCGCGCGGTCGCGCCGGCGATCGCGCTCGGGAACAGCGTCGTGCTCAAGCCCGCCACCGAGACGCCCATTACCGGCGGTCTCCTCATCGCACGGCTGTTCGAGGCCGCTGGGCTCCCCGAGGGCGTCCTGAACGTCGTCACCGGTCACGGCTCGGAGATCGGCGACCGGGTCGCCTCCCATCCTGAGATGTCGGCGGTAGCGTTCACGGGGTCTACCTCGGTCGGCCGCCGCGTCGCGCGCAACGCGGCCGGAGCGTTCGCGCTCCCCGCAATGGAACTCGGCGGCAACAACCCTCACGTCGTGCTTGAAGACGCGGACGTCGAGCGTGCCGTCGACGCGGGCATTTTCGGCTCGTTTATGCACCAGGGACAGATCTGCATCTCGATCAACCGTCACCTCGTCCACGAGGACATCTACGACGAGTACGTCGAGCGGTTGGTCGAACGCGCGGCCGAACTGAAGGTCGGCGACCCACTGGAGGCGGATACGATCGTCGGCCCGATCATCAACGATGCCGAGCGCGACGACATCCTCGCCTACGTCGAGCAGTCCGTCGAGCAGGGTGCGACGCTCGAACTCGGCGGCAGCGCAGAGGGACTGCTGGTCGAACCCACCGTCCTCTCGGATATGGAGAACGATATGGCCGCGGCGTGTAACGAACACTTCGGCCCCGTCGCGCCGGTCGTCCCGTTCAGCGACGACGACGAGGCGGTCGCACTCGCGAACGACACCGAGTACGGCCTCTCGGCGTCGGTCCACTCCGAGCGGATCTCACGCGCCCGCGACGTCGCTGATCGGATCGACGCCGGGATGGTCCACATCAACGATCAGCCGATCAACAACGAGCCGCACGTCCCGTTCGGCGGGACGAAAGCCTCCGGGATGGGCCGCTACAACGGCGAGTGGATCATCGAGGAACTCACCGAGACGAAGTGGACGTCGATCCAGCACCAGCCGCGGGACTATCCGTTCTGAGGGTTCTGGTGCGTCGAGGATCGCTCGAAGAAAGAGCGCGGAGGGTTATTCGACGGAGTCGTTGACCGAGCGCTTCGCCCGACCGAACACCAACTCGCCGTTTTCGAGGCCATCGATCAGGACCTCGGGGAGGCCATATTCGTCGATTTTCTCTTGCGTCTCCGTTTTAGGATACTCGACGCGGTGGAGATCGACGGTTCCCGCCTCCACGTCGAGGACGGCGTACGCCGCGCGCCAGTCGCCGTCGCGTGGGAGCCCAACGCTTCCCGGATTGACGACGACGCCTTCGTCGAATTCGGATTTCGCCTGAATGTGGGTGTGGCCGATGACGAGCACGGATTCTTCCTCGAGGAGGTCGGGACTGAAATCCTCGGGATAGGTGTAGGTGTTCGGCTTGTCGGGGGCACCGTGAGCCACTTTGACCCGTCCGTCGTACAGCTCGCGCTCGACCGGGAGCGACTCGATGTATCCGAGTTCGTCGTCGGTCAACTGTTCGGTCGTCCAGAGCGCGGCCGACTTCGGAATCTCGTGGAAGTTGTCGTGGAAGTCCCCCAGCACCCCGCGGTCGTGGTTCCCCTGGATCGAGACGATGTCGTTCTCTCTGAATATCTCGATGACCTCGCTGGGGAACGGCCCGTATCCGACCACGTCGCCCGCGTGCACGACCGCGTCGACGTCGGGCATATCTTCGAGAACGGCGTCGAGGGCCGGTCGATTGGCGTGTACGTCGCTGATGAGTCCGACTTGCATAGAAATACATCGTAATTATGGTGTAATCAATCTACTCCTTTCTACAACTGTATTCTTCTTCGGATCCCATTTTTGGGATACAATAGATCCCGCACTACGAGAAATAGATTACAATATCAAATGAACCTTCGTTAATTATAAATAGCTGTGTCACGCTGTCTATTCCCATGGGATCAGATCAGGGCGCACCCGCAACTGCGAGAGAAGACCCCAGTAGCACAGTAGAGTCCCGCGAACGGTTTCCACACGCCGGTGAACTAGAACTTCCCGAAGAACTGAACGGATGGGAGGAGATGTACCCCGAGTACTTCCAGTTCGAGCTCACCGACGACCGGACCGACTACGAGCGGGACCGGTTCTGGTTCTGGGACAAGAAGGACACCACCGAACCAGTGATGCCGTGGGATATGACGATCAGCGCGCAGGCGTGGCAGATCGCGATGGCACAGAACACGAGCCGGGTGTTCGCGATCCCGCCGTCGATGTCGGTCGACATCCGCGTCGTCGCTGGCTACGCGTACTTCACCGGGATCAACGTCGAAGACGAGGAGCTCCTGCAGGAACGCGCCCAGATCTTCGCAGAGCGCAGCGAGTACTACTACGAGAATTACGACGCCCTGTACAACGGTATCTGGCTCCCCGCCGTCAAGGAAATCGGCAACGAGATCGACTCCCTCGACGTCCCTGCGGAGCTCCCCGAATACGTCCCTGACGACGTTATCACTGAAGCCAAAGGCCAGAGTCAATCGACCCTCGACGTCATCCGGAACTACAACCGACTCACCGAACTCGCGCTCGAAGGCTGGCAGCGGCACTTCGAGTTCCTTTATCTCGCGTATCTCGCGTATATGCAGTTCACCGAGACGAGCCGCGAACTGTTCCCCGACATCTCCGACGACGCCATCGGGAAGATGGTCTCGGCCGTCGAAGCCGACGTGTTCCGTCCGGACCAGGAACTGAACGAGCTGGCCGAACTCGCCGTGGAACTCGGCGACGACGTCACCGACGTTCTGACGTCCGACGCCTCGCCCGACGAGAAGATGGAGCGCCTCCGCGAGACCGAGGCTGGAAGCGAGTTTATGAACCGATTCGACGAGGTCAAAGATCCGTGGTTCTATATGACCTACGGCGACGGCTTCCACAGCTACAAGGGCTCGTGGATCGAGGACTTCAAAGCGCCCTTCGACCACCTCGAATCCAAGATCGACCGCCTGCAGTCCGGCGAGGAACTGGGCCGCGACTTCGAGGGGTTACAGGACGAGCGCGACGAAATCGTCGACGAGTACCGCCGGTACCTGGACCCCGAAGAACGCGAGGAGTTCGACCACGCCTACGAAACGTGTATGACAGTTTACGAGTACGCCGAGAACCACCAGTTCTGGATCGAGAACTGGCTGCACACCATCATCTTCCGCAAGATGCGGGAGTTCGGTCAGTTGCTCGTCAACCACGGACTGCTGGAAGACGAAGCGGACATCTTCCTCTTCAATCGCTTCGAGGTCGCGGAACTCCTCGAAGAGGCCTGCGAGACGTGGGCGCTCGGGAAGGGCGCGTTCGTCTCCGAGCGCTGGCAGGACCGCGCCGAGGAGCGCCGACAGATGTTCGAGGCCGCCAAGGAGTGGGACCCCTCACCCGCACTCGGCGAACCGCCGGAGGAGGTCACCGACCCGCTGATGCAGATGCTGTGGGGCATCACCACCGAGAAGGTCGAAAACTGGCTCGACATCGAGTCGGATGCGGGTGACGAAACGAACCTCGAAGGGTTCGGGTCGTCGTCCGGCCAAGTCGAGGGACCGGCCCGCGTGATCAACGATTCCAGCGACATCGACAAACTCGAGGAGGGGGAGGTGCTCGTCGCGCCGCTCACGAACCCGGCGTGGGCCCCTATCTTCCCCCGCGCGGCGGGTGCCGTGACCGACGACGGCGGCATCACGAGCCACGCTGCCATCGTGTGCCGCGAGTACGGTCTCCCCGCGGTCACCGGCACCGGTCACGCCACCTCGGTCATCGAGACTGGCGATCTGGTCCGCCTCGACGGTGAGACGGGCGAGGTAGAGATCCTCGAGAAGGCAGAGTAACCCCTAAATAGACCATCACTAATTACAAAAATATGGCTGACCCAACGTACACACTGCACTTCGAGTCTCCGGACTGCACCAAATCGAACATCGGTCTCGTCGGCGGGAAGAACGCCTCGCTGGGCGAACTGATGGAGGCGGGCGAGGAGGTTCAGGTCCCACCGGGCTTCGCCGTCACGACGGATTTCTACGAGGCCTTCATCGAAGAGCAATCGCTCGGCGAGTACATCAGCGAGCGACTGTCCACCGTGGATATCGACGACGACAACGCTGTCGCCGCGGCGAGCGAGGATATTCGCGACCACATCGAGAGCGCAGACTTCCCGGACTTTCTCGCCGACGAACTCGAATCGTCGTGGCAGAAGCTCCGGTCCGAGACCGGTACTGACGACCTGCAGGTCGCCGTTCGGTCCTCCGCGACCGCCGAGGACCTGCCCGACGCCAGTTTCGCGGGCCAACAGGACACCTACCTCAACGTCACCGACTTCGAGTCGGTCAAACAGCGCACCAAAGAGTGTATGGCCAGTCTGTTCACCGCGCGTGCGATCACGTACCGCGAGAAGCACGGATTCGACCGCGACGAGGTCCTCATCAGCGTCGGCATCCAGAAGATGGTCGAAGCGCGGACCTCCGGCGTGATGTTCACGCTCAACCCGGCGAACGGCGACCAATCGAAAGTTCGGATCGAAGCGAACTGGGGGCTGGGAGAGGCCGTCGTGAGCGGGACAGTCACCCCCGATAGCTTCCTGGTCGACAAACCCGTCTACAAGATCGTCGACCGCAACGTCAAGCAAAAGGACGTGATGACGGTCCCCACCGACGCGGGGACCGAGGAGGTCGAGATCGACGACGACAAGCGGGACGTCCCCTCTGTCACCGCCGACGAGATCGTCAAACTGACCGACCTCGCGAAGGCCATCGAACGCCACTACGACGAGCCACAGGACATCGAGTGGGCGATCGAGGAAGACGGCGACGACAAGCGGTTCTACATCCTACAGAGTCGCCCCGAGACGACGTGGAACGAGGACGACGAGGCGAGCGCGAACGCGACGAGTACGTCGTCGTCGAGCACGGCCGAGCGGATTCTCGACCGACTGTAAGCGACTGCAACGGTCACAGTCCGTCGCTCTACTCGACGCGCTTTTGCTCTCTCAGAGCGCTCTCCTCTCTTCCCCGACAGCGTCGCCGCTACCGGGTCAGTCGACCGTAAGGTCGACCGGCCCGTCGGCGTGTCTCTGCACGCCCTCGACGTCCAGTACGCCTCGCGCTTCGAGGTGCGGAACGATCTCGAAGAAGTTCTGCTCGTCCGTGGCGATGTCGGGGACGTCGCGAACTGCTGCTCCCGGATCCATCGCGATCGAGAACCCGGCACGCTCGAACAGAGGGATGTCGTGCGGGCCGTCGCCGACGGCGATCACCCGGTCGTGATCGATGCCAAGTTCCGCGACGAGGTCGTCGAGTACGGGGCCTTTGCCGCGGTCGATGATGTCGCCGCGGACCTCGCCCGTGAGGGCGCTGTCCTCGACGGTCGGATCGTTCGCGCGTTTCCAGTCGAACCCCAGTTCGTCGGCGATGTGGTCCGCGAGGGGCGTCAGCGCCGTGAAAATCGCGGTCTGACAGGTGACGTTGCTGGCGACCGCCTTCGCGCCCGGCGCGAACTGGAGCGACTGCACGAGGCGTTCGAGTTCCGCCGCCGAGACGCACTCGAAGAGTGGGAAGATCTGTTCGGAGAGCGCCTCCATCGCGTCGAGGTCGTGTTCCCAGACGTCTGTCTTCACGCGCGCCACTTCGTCAGTCACGCCCACGTGTTCGGCGAGGGCGTCGACGATGTCGCCGTCGATGAGCGTCTCGTCGCCGTCGAAGACGACGAGTTCGTACGTCGTATCGTCCATCTTCCCGAAGTACGTCAGACCCTACTATAATACGCCGGGATGTCATTCCGTTCGGTCCCGCTCCCGTCGACCGATTTCATCTGCTTTCGTCGCCTGCTTCGAGCGCCGCCGCGACAGCGGTGAGCCACGCTTCTCGGTCGCTCGCGCCGACGAACGCCGATGCGGCGCCGGCCGCGTCCGCGCCGTGTTCGAGACTCGCTTTCACGTCTGCTCCGGTACTGATCCCGCCGCCGAGCAGGACGCGGGTCCGTGGACTCTCCGCGTCGACCATCGAGACGAACGTCTCGACGCGCGCAGGATCCGTTCGCGCGAGTGCGCGGTCACTCGCGATGTCTGCCGGATTCTCGAACAGGAGGCAGTCCGGATCGAACGACAGCGCCGCCCGGCCCATCTCGACGCTGTCGACGCAGACGATCGATTCGAGGCCGCGCTCTGCACAGCGAGTCACCGTCGCCGCGACGTCGCCGAACGAATCCGGGCTCTCGGGGTGGTTGACGAGCACGCCGTCGGCCCCCGCCGACTCGACTGCGTCGAGCGAGATCTTCCCGTTCCCCCGTCCGGCGTCCAGCGCGTCGACGGACTGTGCGACGACCGACAGCGACGTCTCCGTAGCGATCCGATAGATGTCAGGCGTCTGTGGCGCGACGACGAACGTCGTGCCCGTCCGTCGCTGTACGGTCTCGATCGTCCTCGCTAACGCCAGACCGTCAGCTCCTGTCGTCCCCTCGTAGAGCTTGAAGTTGATGAGAAAATGCGGATAGGTGAGCGCCATTCGTGTCTGAACCGAGACGGCAGAGCGATTTCAGCGTTATCCCTTCTGCGTCCACGCGCTCCGGGTCACTCGTCGAGTTTGCCGTCGCGCCGGTCGACCGCCCGTGCGTCCGGGTCGCGGTCGTCGGGCGACCCGTGGCCGCCCCCGCCGGGCGTCCGCATCGTGACTGTCGTCCCCGCGTCCACGTCGACGGTCGTCTTCGCGGCCACCGCTTCGCCGTCGACGAGGTTCTCGCCCGTCGCGCCGTCCGCGCCGCCGGCGACGCCCCGCGGTCGGGTGCGCCTGCGTTCGGTGAGCAGCGACACGGTGGCGTCGCACTCGACGGTCAGCGCCCGTTCGAGACCGAGGCCTCCGCGGTGCTCCCCGTCGCCCCCGGTTCCCGGCCGGAGCGCGTAGCGCTCGACGGTGAGGGGGTACTCCGCTTCGAGCACTTCCACCGGCGTGTTCAGCGTGTTCGTCATCCCCACCTGTGCGCCGTCGATGCCGTCGCTCTCGGCGGTCGCTCCCGCGCCGCCGCCGATCGTCTCGTAGTAGGTGAACGCCCCCTCGCGGGAGCCGACGATGAGATTGTTCATCGTTCCCTGGCCCTGTGCGGGCGCGCGCTCGGGGACTGCTTCGGCCAGGGCCGCGAACACGACGTCCGTGACGCGCTGGCTGGTCTCGACGTTGCCGCCGACGACGGCGGCGGGCGATTCGGGGTTCAGGAGCGACCCCACGGGGGCCGAGACGGAGACGGGGTCGTAACAGCCCTGATTCGGCGGGATCTCGGGATCGGTCAGGCTCCGCACGACGAAGTAGACGGCGCTCTTCGCGACCGCGAGCGGCGCGTTGAGGTTCCCCGAGACCTGCTCCGCGGTGCCCGCGAAGTCGACGTCGATTTTGGTCCCATCGACGGTGACAGTCACTTCGATCGGCACGTCGTCGTCGCTGACGCCGTCACCTTCGAGAACGTCTTTGGACGTATAGATGCCGTCAGGGATCGCTTCGAGTTCGGTTTCGATCCGGTCTCGCGAATAGTCGATGATCGCGCCGAACGCGTCGATCACGGTCTCTCCGGAGCGTTCGAGCAGGTCGGCGAGGCGTTCTTCGGCGCGGTCGTGCGCGGCGAGTTGCGCGCGGATGTCGGCCCGTCGCTCGCTTGGTGTCCTGACGTTTGCCAGGAGCATCGCGAAGACGTCGTCGACGAGTTCGCCGTCGCGGACGAGACGGACGCCAGGGAGACGAAGCCCTTCCTCGTAGACTTCGCGCGCTCCAGCGGGCATACTTCCGGGCGTCGATCCCCCGACGTCGGCGTGATGGGCGCGTGATACCGCGTAACCGAGGGTCTCCTCGCCGTCGCCAGGGGCCCCATCGACGTCGGGCGCGAGCGGCGAGACGAGCGTGATGTCCGGCAAGTGCGTGCCGCCCTCGAACGGATCGTTCAACGCCCAGACGTCGCCGGGCTCGGGATCGTACTCCCGGATCGCCTCGACGGCTTCCGGCATCGCGCCGAGGTGGACCGGGATGTGCTCTGCCTGCGAGACCATCCGGCCCTCCGCGTCGAAGATCGCCGTCGAGCAGTCCTGCCGCTCCTTGATGTTCGGCGAGTACGCGCTGCGGATCAGCACCTCGCCCATCTCCTCGGCGACGCCTTCCAATTGATTCCGGAGGATTTCGAGCGTGACGGGGTCGACACTGCTCCCGTTCGTTTTCGTGCTGATGCGACCTGCATCGTCGCTGGGTGTGTCGTCTCGGGTCATCGATCTTCCTCCACAAGCACGAGCGATCCGTCCGCGCGCACTTCGGCGTCCCAGATCGGCGGGACGACGACGGTGCTTTCGGCCTGTTCGATCACGGCCGGCCCGCCGATCGACCGTCCGACTTCGAGTCCTGTGCGATCGTACACTGGCGTCTCGTACGTCCGTTCTCCGCCGAACGTCGCTTCGCGTTCGCCCGTATGGGCGTCGCCCTCGGCTTCGTATGCGGTGGCCGGGCCGCGTCGGGGCGTCGTCGCCGACACCCGGAGGTTGACGAGGTCGACCGGCTCGTCCATCCGGTAGCCGTAGGTCGAGGCGTGCGCCTCGTGGAACCGCTCTTCGACGTGATCCGGATCGAAGGGGTCCCGCACGTCGACGGTGAGCTCGAAACTCTGTCCGGCGTAGCGGAGGTCGGCGCGCCGGCGAACCGTCGCCGCGTCGGGGTCGCGAGCGTCTGCGAGCACGTCTCCCTCCAGTTCGTCGTATCGCTCGTCGACGACCGCGGGATCTACGTCGGCGAGACCGACGCGGTGGGTCCGCACGGCGTCGTGTTTCTCGTCGGCCGCGAGCAGTCCGTACGCGGAGAGAACGCCGCAGGCAGGCGGGACGACGACCGTTCCGATGTCGAGGTCGTCGGCGAGTGCGCAGGCGTGCATCGGCCCTGCGCCGCCGAACGCGACGAGGCCGAACTCTCGCGGGTCGTGGCCCCGTTCGACCGTCGCCGACCGGATCGCCCGCGCCATATTCGCGTTCGCGACGCGATAGACGCCGCGCGCGGCGTCGAGTGGCCCACCGAGACCCGCTTCATCGGCGAGGTCCGCCAGCACGTCGAATGCGGCGTCGGCGTCCAGCGCGAGCTCGCCGCCGAGGGCCGTGCTCTCGCCGATGTATCCGAGGACGAAGTTCGCGTCGGTGACCGTCGGGTCGGTTCCGCCGTTTCCGTAACAGGCCGGACCCGGGTCCGATCCGGCGGACTCCGGTCCGACCCGGAGCGCACCGCCGCTGTCGACCCACGCGATCGACCCGCCGCCCGCGCCGACGGTGGTCACGTCGACCATCGGCGTGCGGACCGGTTGGCCGTTGATCTCGGCGGCGGTCGTCCGCTCGGCCTCCCCGTCGCGAATGAGACTCACGTCGCTCGACGTGCCACCCATATCGAAGGTGACGAGCCCGTTGCGGCCACGTTCTTCGGCTACCTCACCGGCGGCAGCGTTCGCGCCGACGACGCCCGCTGCGGGGCCCGACATCGTCGTCGTGACGGCGTGTTCCCGAACCGTCTCGACGGCGGCGATGCCACCGTTGGCCTGCATCACGAGCGGTTCCGGGAGCCCTGTCTCGACGGCGCGCTGGGAGAGCCGACCGAGGTACCGATCGATTGCCGGCGTCACGTAGGCATCGACGACCGTCGTCGACGTTCGTTCGTACTCGCGAAACTCTGCGAGTACTTCGTGTGAGGCCGAAATCGGAACGTCGAGCTCTTGCTTAAGGAGCTCGACCACTCGCTGCTCGTTTTGAGGGGCCGCATAGGCGTGCAACAGCGAGACGGCGACGCTCTCTGCGTCGCACTCTCGGATCTCTGTTGCGACGTCGCGAGCGGCCTCCTCGTCGACGCCGGCTTCGATTCCTTCGGGCGTCGAACGCTCGGGGATCTCGAAGCGGCGCCGGCGGGGGACGAGCGGCTCCGGCCGCTCCGCGGAGAGGTCGTAGAGGTCCGGGCGGTCCTGCCGGCCGATTTCGAGGACGTCTCGGAAGCCCTCGGTCGTGACAAGCGCCGTCTTCGCCCCGGCGCGCTCTAAGAGCGCGTTGACAGAGACAGTCATCGCGTGCGTGAACTCGTCGACCGACGTCGGATCGATCCCGGCGTCCTCGCACGCCTTCTCGACGCCGTGTAACACCCCCACGCTCTGGTCTGCCGTGCTCGGCACCTTTGCCGTCACGAGATCCTCGCCTGTGGCGAGCACGACGTCGGTAAAGGTCCCCCCGACGTCGGCACCAAGCCTGATTCGGCCTGTCATACTGGACCGTACTTTCTGCGCGCAATATAAGGGTTACAAAGCGGAGGACACGAGCGGCGACCGGAGCGACACCGCCTGGGAGTGAGCCTCCTATCGAACACGACTTTGCACGCCGTGCCGACGCTCCTAGCTGGCACTGTGGCCAGTATATATTCGATAGTTAGATAGTATATTATATTGTTAGATATACCTGAAATAGTGCGTACGAGTGACTCAGATAGCTTTACAAAGAGTTGAATCTGCCGGCAACTGGGATTCATCGTACTAGAAAATATTATTAATCATATGACTATAATCCAGAAAATAATTGTGAGCTATACTAACTGTATTCCGGTACACTTAGTACCAACTGACGTAATTCCCGGTTTCACGCACGCCGACAGGTCGTCTCTCCAGTTCGCAAGACTCCGCCGTGTCGGCCGTTCTATTACAAAATTACTGCTGTAATCCGGGCGAACACTTGCTCGTCGGACGAGTGGATCAAACGACCTCGTCTCCGCCCCCGGACCGCGATACGGAGCGAGACCCGTCCTATTGCCGATTCTATGAAGAGTAACTCAAACGACACTCACTCGTCATCTTCGATCTGACACTCACAGCCGCCGTTGTCGAGTAGGTCCGTAATCGGATAGCTCGTCCCGCAGTCAGTACAGAGAACCTGTACGTCCACGAGAACGTTGAAATCGCCCAGCGCGAGCCGACCACTATTTCGCAACTGCGTCAGATTACTCTCGATGACGGCGATGAGGCGGCTCTGGAGTCGCTGGATCGTCGTTCGAGCCTTTTCGATGCGATCGGTGTCGGTCGTCGCCTGCTCTTTGGAAACGCCCCTGAACTCCGTCAGGTAGGTGTGTACCGCCTGGTGGGAGACGAACTCGTCCTGGAGCGTCTCCGGGTCGATGTCGTTGCGTTCGAGTGCGGCTTCGGCATCGACTCGCATCCCCGCAGTGACGTCGTCCTGAGAGAGTAGACGATAGAGGTTCGCGACTTCACCGTCGAGGGGAGTCCCGCCGCCGCGTTCGATTTTCGCCCGAAGGAGCCGCTCGTTGAACCAGTCGGCGAGCGACCGGAGGCTCTGGCTCTCGTAGCCCCGACCAAGCCAGCGGTCTTCGAGCTCTTGGCCGACGCCGTCCATCTCGTACTCCTGAATGAGCCGTCCGACCTTCGAACGGGTCTGATCAGGCTGTTCTGACATACCCCCACGTAACCGGGCCGTCGTTTAAAACCCTCAGCATTGGCCGGGCTGCGGAGTCGGTCGACACACCGTACTGTCCGGAGTAGTCTGTGTATACTACGCGGTAGACGGCTTCTACCACTATCGCGACTCGTTCCGTTTAGCGACTGCCTCGTCGAAAGATCGAACCGACGGACGCCACCGAAGCGACTGTGCGCTATCTTCAAGTAATTTTGATTGATATTTGTTGGCATGGAAATCTTCGACCCAGGAGAGATCCGAGACCTCACGATACCCAACCGCGGGGTGTTCCGCCCCGTCCGAACGCGGTTCGTCGACGACGGACGACCGACGACCGAACTCGCCGCACACCTGGCCGCGCGGGCCGCCGGCGGGGCGGGTCTCGTCGTCGGGCCGGCCCAGATGCTCGTCCACCCGTCGGCGAGCGGCGCCGCGTTCCTCGACGCCTACGACGAGAGTGCCGTCTCGGGGCTCACGGACGTCGTCGACGCCGTCCACGACCACGACGCCCGTATCTTCGGGCAACTGACGCACACGGGGGCCGAATCGCGGGGCGACTGGGAGATGCAACCCCAACTCGCCCCCTCCGCGTCCCCGTCCGATGCGGCCTACGAGATGCCCAAGACGATGACGCGCGCGGACATCGACGACGTTCTCGACGGTTTCGCGACCGCCGCCAAAAATCTCGATGCGGCCGGTTTCGACGGCGTCGAACTCGCCGCCGGCCCGTTCTCGGTCCTCCGACAGTTCCTCTCGCCGCGCTACAACGCCCGCGACGACGCGTACGGCGGCGACTGGGACGACCGCGCTCGGTTCGTAAACGAGGCGCTCGCGACCGTTTCAGAGCAGTCGTCCGGGCCAGTGGGACTACACCTCTCCCTGGCGGAACTGGAGTACGGCGGCTACGAGTACGGAGACGTTCCGGACATCTTAGACGCCGTCGAGGGGTTCGATTACCTCTCCTGTACCGTCGGCACGCGGGCGACCTACAATCAAACGCACGCGGGGATTTCCGCCTCGGCTCCGGACCTCCTGGACCCGATTACGACGGCCGCCGAACACGTCGACACTCCCGTTATCGGACGACTGCCGTTCACGACAATCGACGACGCCGACGCGCTCTTCGATGCGGGTGTCGACTTCGTCAGTTTCACTCGCCAACTCCTGGCCGACGCCGAGACGCTCTCGAAGGCCGCTGCCGACAGCCGATACGACCGCTGTATCCAGTGCAACCAGAAGTGCCTGGAAGCCGTCTACGGCCACGCGCACGGGGGGCACGTCGAGTGCGTCGTCGATCCCAGAACGGGGCGTGAGACCGAACTGTACGCGCTCTCGGAGGCTGAACCGGCGGCCCTTCCCCAGCGCATTCTGGTCGTCGGTGGCGGACCGGCGGGGCTCCGATTCGCCGCCGTCGCGGCCGACCGCGGCCACGACGTCACCCTTCGAGAGGCGAGCGACAGCCTCGGCGGGCAGTTGAATCTGGCCGCACAGGGCCCGCTCGAACCGTTCGGTCGCGCCGTGGAAGACCTCGAGGCCGCCGTCCACGAGGCAGGCGTGACGGTGGAACTCGAAGCGCCCGTCTCTGCCGACGACGTCGGCCCCGAGTGGGACTCGGTCGTCGTCGCGACCGGTGCGAGTCGGCCTGACACGTCGGCGCTCGGGTTCGAGGGCGACGTCGTCGACGCGTTCGACGTGCTCGAAAGCGCACGCGGTGCAGGTGGGCCGCCGGACCTCGATCTCGGCGCGGACGTCCTCCTCGTGGACGACAACCGCTGGGTCATCACCGTCCAGACGGGCCTCGCGCTGCTCGACCACGCGGAGTCCGTCGAGATGGTGTCGCGAGACCACTACCCGGCGTTCCGGACGGAGCAACCGAACCTTCCGGGCTTCGTCGCGGCGCTGCAGGCGCAGGGCGCGACGTTCACTGGGAACCACGCTCTCGACGCCGTCGACGCTGCTGGAACCGTCACGCTCCGAAATACGCTCACGGGCGAGACGACGACCCGGCGGCCGGACTCAGTCGTCGTGGTCGGCCGCCGCCAGGCAGACGAACGTCTCTACCTCGAACTCGACGAGCGACGCGACGACGTCTACCGGGTCGGCGACGCCGTCTCGCCGCGCAAACTCGACCGCGCCTACTACGACGGCGAAGTGCTTGCACGGCGGCTGTGAGTCGCCGAGAGCGCCGCATTCGACGGCACGACTGGCGCGAGCGCGCACTCACTTTGCGAGCATCCCGGCGTCGACCGGGAGCGTCACGCCGGTGACGTAACGGGCGGCGTCGCTTGCGAGCCACAGGTACGCCTCGGTCACGTCGCGCGGGTCGATAAGCTGTTCGTCCAAGACGTTCATCGACCCGCTGGCGTCTGAGACGGCGTTCAGCGCCCCTTCTCCGACGGTTTCGAGGATTCCGTCGATCATCGGCGTGGCGACCCCGGTCGGGGCAACCGCGTTGACGGTCACGTCGTACTCGGCGAGTTCGAGCGCGAGCGCCTTCGTCAATCCGACGACGCCGTGTTTCGCCGCCGCGTAGTGCCCTGACCCCTTCGACCCGACGAGACCGGCGGTCGACGCTGTCGAGACGATCCTCCCTCCCTCGCCGCGGTTGATGAAGTGCTGGCCGACGTGCTTCGCACAGAGCCACGCACCCTTGAGGTTCGAGTCGACCAGTTCGTCCCACCGGCGTTCGTCCATCTCGACGAGGTCGGTGACGTTCCAGATCCCGGCGTTGTTGGCGAGGATGTCGATCTTTCCCATTTCGTCGACGGCTCTCCCGACGGCGGCTTCGACCTGCGCCTCGTCGCGGACGTCGACTCGAAGCCGTAGTGCCCGTTGTCCGGTGGCTTCGACGCGACGGACCGTCTCGTCTAAGTCCTCCGCGGTCGCGAGCGGGTACTGTGAGGTCTCGATCCCGCGACTCAGTCCGGTAACGACGACGTCGGCGCCGTGTTCGGCGTAGGCGACGGCGTGCGAGCGGCCCTGCCCGCGTCCGGCGCCGGTCACGAAGGCGACCTGCCCGCTGAAGTCGTAGGTCGGCACGCTCCGGTATTGGATTCCCGGCCGCATCTAGCTTGTGATCGACTCCCAAATTTATTTCAATATTCCAATGGATATAGAACCGTGATGCTCGTCGTCCACGCGTCTTTCCCGATCGACCCGGACCGCCGTGCAGAAGCGCTCGACCTCTTCGAGACGATGGTCGAGGAGTCGAACCAGGAACCGGGAATCCTCGAATACCGGGCCGCGGCCGATCTCCACGAAGAGAACACGATCCGATTCATCGAACGGTACGAGGACGCCGAGGCTGTCGAGGCACACGGGCAGACGGACCACTACCACGAACTGGAAGCGAAACTTCCCGAACTGCTCGCCGGTGAGCCCAAAATCACGCAGTACGAGATCAGCGACGTGACCGAAATAGAGGTCTGAGGGGCAGCATCCGTAGTCCTATGGCGACTCTCGATTCGCTCGTCGTCTTCGTCGTCGTCGGCTTATTCGGAACGAATGCGATCCCGCACTTCGTGCAGGGGATCACCGGGCAGCGACATATGACGCCGTTCGGGTCCGACTCCAGCGCCGTCCTGAACGTGCTCTGGGGTAGTGTGAACGCCGCCGTCGCGGGTGCGCTCGCGTGGCTCTTTCGCGACGCGATCAGCGGAGCGACGCTCGCGGCCGCGTTCCTGGCGGGCGTCGCGCTGGCTGTCGGACTGGCCTCGTTCTGGAGCACGGAGAACCCACAGCTCCCGTGGGAATCTGCCGACTGAAAAAGCATCAAAAAAGCCTGCGGCCCGTCGCGCTCGCTCCTACTTCGAGGAGAAGCCGGCGTCGACGGGGAGCGCGATGCCGGTGACGTAGCGTGCGGCGTCGCTGGAGAGCCACATATACGCCTCGCTGATGTCGCTCGCCTCGATTCCGGGGTCTTCGGTGTCGAAGACGTTGAACGGCCCCGTCAGTTCGCCCATCGACGCGAGGACTTCCTCGCCGTAGGCCTCGGTCATCCCCGAGATCATCGGCGTGTTCACGACCGTCGGACAGACGGCGTTGACGTTGACGTCGTACTCGGCGAGTTCGAGCGCCAGCGTCTTCGTCAGTCCGAGCACGCCGTGTTTCGCGGCCGTGTAGTGCCCGGCGCCGACTGAGGCGACGAGCCCTGCGGTCGAGGAGGTCGAGACGATCTTGCCGCCGTCGCCGCGCTCGACGAAGTGTTTCCCGACGTGCTTCGAGGGGAGCCAGACGCCCTTCAGGTTCGTGTCGATCATCTCGTCCCACGTCGCCTCGTCCATCTCGACAAGATCCGAGATGGTCACGATGCCGGCGTTGTTGGCGAGGATGTCGATGTGTCCGAACTCGTCGATCGCCTCCTCGACGGCGGCCTCGACCTGGCTCTCCTCGCGGACGTCGACTTCGATGGCGAGCGCGCTCTGCCCCTCGTCCTCTACCAGACTCGCGGTCTCGTCGAGTTCGTCGGTCGTGCCGAGGTCGTACGGAACTGTCTCGGCGTTGTGACCGATATCGGTGACGACGACGTCGGCGCCGTGTTTCGCGTAGTGCTGTGCGTGCGATCTGCCCTGGCCGTGTGCGGCGCCGGTGACGAACGCCACCTGGCCGCTGAAGTCGTATTCTACCATCCCTCTCACCTATTTCGCGAGCATTCCGGCGTCGACGGGCAGGCCGATGCCGGTGACGTAGCGTGCGGCGTCGCTGGAGAGCCACATATACGCCTCGCTGATGTCTGCGGCGTCGATCATCCCGCCGTCGCCGAAGATGTTCCACGGGCCGGTCATCTCTGTCGCTTCTTCGAGGGCCTCCTCGCCGTAGGCTTCCAGCACGCCGTCGACCATCGGCGTGCTCACGCCGGTCGGGCAGACGGCGTTGACGTTGACGTCGTACTCGGCGAGTTCGAGCGCCAGCGTCTTCGTCAGTCCGAGTACGCCGTGTTTGGCGGCGATGTAGTGGCCGGAACCCGGGCCGGCGACCTTGCCGTAGATCGACGACGTGGAGACGATCTTGCCGCCGTCGCCGCGCTCGACGAAGTGTTTGCCGACGTGTTTGCTGCAGAGCCACACGCCCTTGAGATTCGTGTCCAGCATCTCGTCCCACATCGCCTCGTCCATCTCGACGAGGTCGCCGAAGTGCGCGATGCCGGCGTTGTTGGCGAGGATGTCGATGTGTCCGAACTCGTCGATCGCCCCCTCGACGGCGGCTTCCACCTCGGCTTCGTCGCGGACGTCCATCTGGACCGTGAGAGCCTCTTGTCCCTCGTCCTCGACGATGCTGGCTGTCTCTTCCAGTTCGTCCGGGGTGCCGAGGTCGTACTTCACGGTGTCCATATTTTCGTTGATGTCCGTGAGTACGACGTCGGCGCCGTGTTTGGCGTAGTGCTGTGCGTGCGATCTGCCCTGGCCGTGTGCGGCGCCGGTGACGAACGCCACCTGGCCGCTGAAGTCGTATTCTACCATTGTCTTTCTCCCTTATTTCGCGAGGAACCCGGCATCGACTGGGAGAGTGATGCCGGTGACGTAGCGTGCGGCGTCGCTGGAGAGCCACAGGTACGCCTCAGTAATGTCTCTCGATTCAAGCATCGCGCCTTCATCGAAGATGTTGAACGGGCCGGAGAGGGCCGAGCCCCCTTCGTCGAGCACCTCGTCGCCGTAGGCTTCGAGCATCCCGCTCACCATCGGCGTGTCGATAGCCGTCGGTGCGACGGCGTTGACGTTGACGTCGTACTCGGCGAGTTCGAGCGCCAGCGTCTTCGTCAGTCCGCGGACGCCGTGCTTCGCGGAGATGTAGTGGGCGTTCCCGAGCGGGATTCCGGTGAATCCGGACACTGAGGCCGTGTTGACGATCTTACCGCCATCCCCTCGGTCGATGAAGTGCTTGCCGACGTGTTTCGCACAGAGCCAGACGCCTTTCAGGTTCGTATCGATCAGTTCGTCCCAGATCGCCTCGTCCATCTCTGTGGCTTCGGCCATCGACTCGATGCCGGCGTTGTTAGCGAGGATGTCGATCCGGCCGAACTCGTCGAGTGCCGCCTCGACGGCCGCTTCCACCTCGGCTTCATCGGAGACGTCTGCTTCCACGGTGAGTGCGTCCTGTCCCTCGTCTTCGACGAGACTGGCCGTTTCGGCGAGTTCGTCGCTCGTCCCGAGGTCGTAGGGGACTGTGTCCTTGTTGTGGTTGATGTCGAGCGCAACGACGTCGGCGCCGTGTTTGGCGTAGTGCTGTGCGTGCGATCGGCCTTGGCCGTGTGCAGCGCCGGTGACGAACGCCACCTGGCCGCTGAAGTCGTATTCTGGCATCTTTTTCACCTATTTCGCGAGGAATCCAGCGTCGACCGGGAGATAGATCCCGGTGACGTAGCGGGCGGCGTCGCTGGAGAGCCACATATACGCCTCGCTGATGTCTGCGGCGTCGAGCATCCCACCGTCGCCGAAGACGTTCCACGGGCCGGTCATCGCACCGATGTCTTCGAGAACCTCGTCGCCGTAGGCTTCGGTCATTCCCGCAATCATCGGCGTCTCGATGCCCGTCGGGCCGATGCAGTTGACATTGACGTCGTATTCGGCGAGTTCGAGCGCCAGCGTCTTCGTGAGACCGACGACGCCGTGCTTGGCCGACACGTAGTGCGCGTTGCCCGGAATGCCGACTTGGCCGGCGGTCGAGGACGTCGAGACGATTTTCCCGCCGTCGCCGCGCTCGATGAAGTGCTGGCCGACGTGCTTCGAGCAGAGCCACACGCCCTTGAGATTCGTGTCGATCATCTCGTCCCACGTCATCTCGTCCATCTCGACACCGTCGGCGATCGACTCGATGCCGGCGTTGTTCGCGAGGAAGTCGATCTTCCCCATCTCGTCGACGGCTTCCTCGACGGCGGCCTCCACTTGGCTCTCGTCGCGGACGTCCATCTCGATCGCGAGGGCTTCTTGGCCCTCGTCCTCGACGAGACTGGCCGTTTCGTCGAGTTCGTCGCTCGTCCCGAGGTCGTAGGGAACCGAGTCCACGTTGTGGCCGATGTCGGTGACGACGACGTCGGCGCCGTGTTTGGCGTAGTGCTGTGCGTGCGATCTGCCTTGGCCGTGTGCGGCGCCGGTGACGAACGCCACCTTGCCGCTGAAGTCGTATTCTACCATTGTTCTGGTCTACTTTGCGGTCATACCCGCGTCTACCGGGAGTGCAATACCAGTGACGTAGCGGGCGGCGTCGCTGGAGAGCCACATATACGCCTCGCTGATGTCCGTCTCCTCGATCATATCGACGCCTTCGAAGACGCTCCAGGGGCCGCTGAACGATCCCATCTCGTCCATCATTTCTTGGCCGTAGGCTTCCGCGAACCCCGAGATCATCTCGGTGTCGACGCCGGTTGGACAGACGGCGTTGACGTTGACGTCGTACTCGGCGAGTTCGAGCGCGAGTGTCTTCGTCAGCCCGAGCACGCCGTGCTTGGTCGCGACGTAGTGTCCCGCCGACGGACTCCCGATCAGCCCAGCGGCCGACGACGTGGAGACGATCTTGCCGCCGTCGCCGCGCTCGATGAAGTGTTTCCCGACGTGCTTGCTGCAGAGCCACACGCCTTTGAGGTTCGTATCGATCATCTCGTCCCATTGTTGTTCGGGCATCTCCGTCATATCGGCCGCGTTGAAGATCCCGGCGTTGTTGGCGAGGAAGTCGATCTTCCCCATCTCGTCGATCGCCTCCTCGACGGCGGCCTCTACTTCCGCCTCCTCGCGTACGTCCATCTCGATCTTCAGGGCCGCTTGGCCCTCGTCTTCGACGAGACTGGCTGTCTCTGCGAGGTCGTCTGACGAACTGAGGTCGTAGGGGTTCGTCTCGATGTTCTCACAGATGTCGGTGACGACGACGTCGGCACCGTGTCTGGCGTAGTGCTGTGCGTGTGAGCGTCCCTGGGCGCGCCCAGCGCCGGTGACGAACGCGACCTTCCCGCTGAAGTCGTACTCTGGCATTGTTGGCTCCGGGAATGGAACTAGTCACGACTCGTGCTATCCATCCCCATCCAAATTTCAATTTCACGGATAATAAGAATGTGGGACAACTAACTATAAACCGTTATGTTGGTATAAACACAGAATAGAGAGCGGCTCTCGACGCTCCTCGCGTGGGTCTCGGTCGATAATCGGTGCTTTCCGACGTCGACTCCGATCCCTCGTCGAACCGTGGTCACACTGCCGGACAGAACTATGTGAAGCCTATCGCCACCCTGTGGGTGCTAACGTGATCTACGAACTGCTGTCCGACAGTATCAGTCTTCGAGGCCGAGTTCACGCCGGACCTCGTGAAACACGCTCAGTACGTCTTGCTCTTCCTCCTCGAACGGGAGTCGCTGTAGCCGGTGCTCAAGCGACATCCGCGCGACTCGCCGCACGGTGCGCGCCGACGCCTCGCTGTCGCCCTCGAAGGCCGCTAGCGTCCGCGCGGCGCGCCGGAGCGTGATGTCGCCGCGGTGGCCGTCGACGTCGAGTTCGATGTTCATTCCCGCGATCAGCCGCGCGATGGCGTCGTCGAGCGTCACGTCAGGGAGCCGTTCCTCCGCGGTGACGATATCCGCTCGCAACTCCCGCTGTGTCCCGGCGTATTCCGCCCTGAACGCGTCGGGATCGGCGTCGAACGCGGCGCGCCGCTGGCTGATCTCCACGCGGTCGTCGACTTCGTTGACGCCCGCGACGTCGACGACCAGTCCGAACCGATCGAGCAGTTGTGGCCGCAGGTCCCCCTCCTCGGGGTTCATCGTGCCGACGAGGATGAACTCCGCCGGATGGCGGAACGAGACGCCCTCGCGTTCGACGATGTTTTCGCCCATCGCGGCGGCGTCCAAGAGGACGTCGACGATGTGGTCGTCGAGGAGGTTCACCTCGTCCACGTAGAGGATATTCCGGTTCGCCTCCGCGAGAATCCCCGGCTCGAACTGTCGTTCGCCTTCTTGGACCGCCCGTTCGAGGTCGATACTGCCGACGACGCGGTCCTCGGAGGCGTTGAGCGGCAAGTCGACCACCCGCATCGGTTGGGTCCGCGTCGGTAGCTCCTCGCCGGCGTCGACGCGCTCGCGACAGTCCGAGCACATCCGTTCGTAGTCGTTTGGCGGACAGCCGTACGGACAGTCCGAGACGACCTCGTGATCGGGCAGCACGTCCGCGAGCGCCCGGACGGCCGTCGACTTCGCCGTGCCACGCTCCCCGCGGATGAGCACGCCGCCGATGTCGGGGTTGATCGCGTTGAGCACGAGCGCACGCTTCATCTCCTCTTGGTCGACGATCGCGGTGAAGGGGAACGTCTGGTTCGTGGTCTCCTGTCCCTCGGTCGCCGTCGCCTCGTGTGTGGTTTCGTGATTCGTCATTGGTCTTCGTCAGCGTGCTTCGTCTACGTCGTCGGTCACCGGTCGAGTTCGTCGGTCGCCGTCTCGGTCGGGGTCGGTGCGTCGGTCGGCCCGCAGTCGCGGCCGCGTCGCCGCACTTGCCTCTCGGCCGCTCACGCGAACTGTCCCTCCTCCTCTTCGACTTCCGTCGGCAGCGTCGCGTCCCGTGGGAGTTCGACCAGCGGCAGGTAGTCCGCGCCCATCGTCTCCGCGAAGGTGAGGTTCCGCTCGAACCGCTTGCGCTTCATCCGCTCTGCCTTCCGGTCGGTCCAGATCTGGTCGGGCGTCGTGTCGAGTTCGTAGCCGGTGTCGACGAACACCGACGGGATGTCGTCGTCGTCGAACAGCGCGGCCGCGCGGAAGGCGTCCTCCTTCGCGTCCCCGTCCTCGCGGTACTCGACGTTCGTCTGGCCGTCGGAGAGCAGCACGACGAGCGGGTAGAGATCCTGATCGCGGCGTCGCTCGCGCTGGACGAGACGGTACGCTTCGACGAGACCGTGTGCCAGCGGCGTGTTCCCGCCGACCGTCAGCTTCGAGACGGCGTCGCGGGCCATTCGGTGGTTCCGGGTCGGTTCGACGAGCGTGAACGCGTCTTCGCCGCGGAAGACGACGACGGCGACGCGGTCGCGCGCCCGGTAGGCGTCCTCGACGAGCGAGAGCAGGCCCCGCTTCGTCTCCATCATCTGCCGCCCGCTCATCACGCTCCCGCTCGCGTCGACGACGAACACGACGAGCGCGCGGGCGGTCCGCTCGCGGATCTTCTGGCGGAGGTCCCGCGGTTCGATCACGAGACCGTCGCGTCGGCCCTCGGTGCGCCGGTGCTGATGCGGCGCGGCCGCCCGAACGGTCGCGTCGATCGCGACGTCGTCGACATCCTCCTGCAGTCGCGACCGCACGTACCGTCCGCTTCTCACGTCCACGCGCGAGGGCGTCCGGCGGGCGAGCGCCTCGCGCATCGTCCGGTCTTTCGTCGGCTCGATCGCCGTTCGATCGACCGTGTAGGAGTCCTCGCCCTCGGCGATCGGCATCCCGCCGGCCTCGGTGTCGAGGCTCTCGTCGCCTTCGGTGTCGCTCTCGTCGTCTTCTTCGCCCGCCTCCGGCTCCTCGTCGCCGCCGGTCGAGAGCACCCCTTCGCCGAAGCTCATCTCGGCGACGCCCTCGACGCGGTGCGGGAACACGAAGTACTGCGCTTCTTTCACGTGGGCGGACGTCGCCTCCGACGCCCCTTCGAGAGCCGCGATCGACCGCGCCACGCGCTCGACTGCGATGTCCGCTCGCATCCCGTGGGCGCGCTGGCGAAGCGCTTCGTAGGACGCGTCCCTGAGCAGTTCTTCGTCGATCTGCACGTCGCCGAGGCGGTCCCGTGCCGCCCGCAACTGGTCGGCGAGCGCGCGTTGCTCCTCGCGGTAGTCCGCTCGGAACGCTTCGGGGTCGGCGTCGAACCGCTCGCGGCGCGCGGCGATCTCGACGCGCTCGTCGACGTCGTCGCTCGCGGTGACGTCGACGACGACGTCGAACCGATCAAGGAGTTGGGGACGGAGGCCGCCTTCTTCGGGATTCATCGTGCCGACGAGGACGAACTCTGCGGGGTGCCGGACGGAGACGCCCTCGCGTTCGACGATGTTCTCGCCCATCGCGGCGGCGTCCAAGAGGACGTCGACGATGTGGTCGTCGAGGAGGTTCACCTCGTCGACGTAGAGGACGTTCCGGTTCGCTTCGGCGAGAATCCCCGGTTCGAACCGCGGGCGACCCTCCCGGACGGCGGTCTGGAGGTCGATGCTGCCGACGACGCGGTCTTCGGAGGCGTTGAGCGGCAAGTCGACCACTCGAATCCGTTGGGTCTCGGTCGGGAGTTCCTCGCCGGCGTCGACCCGTTCGCGACAGTCCGAACACATCCGTTCGTAGTCGTCCGGCGGGCACCCGTACGGACAGTCCGAGACGACCGCTTGTTCCGGGAGGACCTCGGTGAGCGCACGGACGGCGGTCGACTTCCCCGTCCCGCGTTCGCCGCGGATGAGCACGCCGCTCACGTCCGGGTTGATCGCGTTGACGAGCAGCGCACGCATCATCGCGGCCTGATCGACGACGGCGGTGAACGGGTACGATACGTCCATAACAATAATACACACAAGATACGGTATCTTAAACAATTAGCGGTCAAGATGGTCACGACCCCGTGTCACGAGCGGTACATCTTTATCGTCTCTCTCACTATTGTATGTTAGGTAACGTCACTCAATCAAAATTATGACAGATATGCTCTTCACGCCGCGACGGATCGGGTCCGTCACCATCCCGAACCGGACGGTGTTTCTCGCCCACGAGACGGGGTTCGCCGAAGACGGACTCCCGACGGAGCGAGACGCCGCGTACTACGAGGCGCGGGCCCGCGGGGGCGTCGGACTTATCATCGGTCCGTCAAGTATGCTCGTCCACCCGAGCGCCTCGAACCCGATGTACGCTGCGGGCTACGATCCGGACGTCGTACCGCGATTAGAGGAAATCGGCGCCGCCTGCCACGAACACGGGACGAAAGTGTTCGCCCAACTCCAGCACACCGGCGGCGAAGACTCCGGCGAGCACGCGATGCGCGAGACCTGGGCCCCCTCGGCAGTGCCCTCCGAGTTCGGCTACGAGATGCCGAAACGGATGGAACGCGAAGACATCGAGGAGATCAAACTCGGGTTCGCGAAGACCGCCGAACACGTCAAGGAAGGCGGCCTCGACGGTATCGAACTCAAAGCCGGCCACGACGGCATCCTCCGACAGTTCCTCTCGCCGAAGTACAACACCCGATCCGACAAGTACGGTGGCTCGATCGACAACCGCGTCCGACTGGTGAACGAGGTCGTCGAGGCGATCCGCGACCGCGTCGGCGAGGACTTCCCGGTCGGGATCCGCCTGACGCTGGACGAGATGGAGGAAGGCGGCTACGACTACGACTACGCGGTCGAGGTCCTCCGCCGACTCCACCCGAGCCTCGACTTCCTCGATTCGGACATCGCCACGATCTCGAAACTCCACATCACCGACGCGCCGATGCACGCCCCCTTGGGGTATACCTCGGAGTACTACGGCGCGGCCCGCGAACTGCTCGACATTCCCGTCATCGCCGCCGGGCGGATCAACGACCTCACGAAGGCCAACGACGTCCTCGAAGAGGGACGCGCGGACTTCATCGGGATGTGCCGACAGCTCATCTGTGACGCCGACACCGTCCGGAAGGTCCGCCGCGGCGAGGACGAGGAAGTGACACACTGCATCGCGTGCAATCAGAACTGCCTCGGCGGCATCCACACCAACGGACACGTCGGGTGCATCCAGACCCCGCGGTCCGGGCGGGAGACGAAGATCCCACACGTCGAGGATGTCGACGACGCCCCGGACCCGAGGCGGGTGCTGGTCGTCGGCGGCGGGCCAGCGGGGCTGTCCTTTGCGGTCACGGCGGCCGATCTCGGCCACGACGTGACCATCCGCGAACGGGAGTCCGAACTCGGCGGGCAGTCGAACATCGCCACGCAGGTCGACTCCCGCCGGGAGTTCGGCGACGCCGTCCGCAACCTCCTCAATCAGTTGGGGAACCGGGACGTCACCGTCGAGACCGACACGGAGGTCAGAGCCGAAGACGTCGCCGGCGAGTCGTGGGACGAGATCGTGATCGCGACCGGCGCGACCGAAAAGCAACCAGATCTCGCCGGCCCGGACGTCCACCGCTCGTGGGACGTGCTCCAGGGCGAGTCGGTCGGAGACAGCGCCGTCGTCTTCGACAACAACAAGCACGCCGCGGGCGTCGGCGTCGCGGAGTACCTCGTCGACGCCGACCGCGACGTGACGTTCGTGACGACCTCCTACCATCCGGGCGACCAACTTGAGGGGACGAACGTCCCGCCCTTCCTCGAGACGCTCTACGAAAACGACGTCGACATCGTGACCCACACGACCGTCATCGGCTTCGAGGACAACGCCGCGCAGTTGCTCAACGTCTACTCAGAAGAGATGACGACGGTCGAGGCCGACTCGCTCGTGGTCGCAGCGCGGCGCGAGGCCCGGACCGGCCTCGCCGAATCGATTCGCGAGCAGGGCGTCGACGGGGACGCGGTCCACCGCATCGGCGACTGCGTCGCCCCCCGACTGATCGACAAGGCGATCTACGACGGCGAGATGCTCGCACGGGAGCTTTCGGTATGACAGGTGCAATACTCATCGTCCCCGAATCCGACGACGTGGCGTTGCTCGAGGAAGCACACCGGCTGGCTGAGGAACTTGCGGAGACCGACGGCGACTCACCGGCCGTCGTCGCCGTCGCCTTCGAGGGCCTCGTCGATCCGGACGAACTGGCGAGTGCGAACCCGGACGAAGTCGTCCACGTCGTTCGCGACGGAGACGAGCAGTTCGCTGCTGGGGCCGCCGGTGTCCGGGCCCGTGCCGAGGCGCTCGTGGCGGTCGCAGACGACCCCCGCGTCGTCGTACTCCCAGACACCGCCGACGGCGCCGACCTCGCGGCGGCGACGGCGCGGCGGCTCCGGAGTGGCTGCGTCACCGACTGCCTGCTCCGGGTCCGCGACGGCGAACTGACTGCGGGGCGGCAGGCCTACGGCGGGCGCGCCTACGCCGAACTCTCCTTCGAGGGCGGCCCGCCCGTCGTGACGCTGAACACCGAGGCACTCGGGGCGCCGGCGGCCCCGCCGACCGGTACTCCATCGGTTCGCGAAGTCGAGGTGAGCGTCGTGGACGACGACCGACTCCGGCACGTCGAGACGTTCGACGTGCCAGAAGCGGACTTAGCGAAGGCACGCCGCATCGTCGCCGGCGGGTTCGGCCTCGGCGGCCCCGACGGCTTCGAGGTTATCGAGGACCTCGCCGACGCCGTCGGGGCGGCGGTGGGCGCGTCGCGGCCGCCCTCCGACGAGGGCTGGGTGGCCTACGATCGACAGATCGGCGTCACGGGGAAAGAGATCGACGTCGAACTGTACGTGCCGTGTGCCATCTCCGGTGACTCCTACCATATGCGCTCGGTCAACGCCGAGTACCTGATCCCGATCAACTCCGATCCCGACGCTCGCATCTTCAACTTCGCTGACATCGGCGTCGTTGGCGACGCGTACGAGTACGCGCCGGCACTCGCGAACGCGATCCGAGACGCGAAAGCCGAAGCCGAGGGCGAACCGGGGGCAGGCGAGACGGAGGCGGTCGGCGACGGTGGCGAACGCGTCGTCGATCCTGGCGCTGAGGACGCCCCCGAGGAGGTGCGGGAATGACCGACGTCGACTTCGACGTCGTGGTCGTCGGATCCGGGCGGGCCGGGACCGCGGCGGCGTACAAACTCGCGACCGAGGGACTCGACGTCGCCCTCGTCGAACGCGCCAAACAGCCGGGGATGAAGAACATCAGTGGCGGCGTCCTCTACGGACAGATCCTCGCGGAACTCGTCCCGGAGTTCCCCGAGGAAGCGCCCCTAGAGCGGCACGTCGTCGAACACAACATCAAACTCCTCCACGGCGACGCCGAGGTCTCGATCGGCTACCGCGACCTGGCGCTGCGCGAGGAACCGAACTACACGCTGATGCTCGGGAAGTTCGATCAGTGGTTCGTCGAGCGCGCCGTCGACGAGGGAGCGATCTTCCTCCCGGAGACGACCGTGACGGACGTCAGCCAGCATTCCGACCGCGCTGTGGTCCACACGGACCGCCCGAACGGCGACCTCTCGTGTCACGCGGTCATCGGCGCGGACGGCGTGAACACCACGGTCGGCCGCGCGACCGGGATCCAGCGGACGATGCGAAACGAGGATATGGCGCTCTCGGTGAAGAAGGTCCTCGACGTGGGCCGCGACACCATCGACGAGCGGTTCAACCTCGACAGCGACGAGGGCGCGGCGTACATCTACACCGGCTACCCCGAGGACGCGCCGACGATCGGCTACTTCATCTACACCTTCGAGGAGTACATCTCCGTCGGCGCGGTCGGCGGCCTCGAAACCCTGCGGTGGCTCGGCGAGCAGGGCTACGGCGGGACGGGAACGCCGCTGTACGGTCTCTTAGAGGAATTTATGGAACTCGACACGGTCCGCCCGTACGTCCAGGGCGACGCGCTCGAAGAGTACCAGGGGATCTTAGTCCCCGAGCACTCCTACGACACGCTCCCGGACCGCTACGATCGCCGCGTGGCGCTCGTCGGCGACGCCGCGGGTCTCGTCTTGAACAAGGGATACACCTTCCGCGGACTCGATTACGGCATCAAGAGCGGCCTGGAGGCCGCCGAGGCCGCAATCGAGCGCACGCGCGACGGCAACTGGGACGCGTTCGGCCGACGTTACGACGAGCGCCTGGAGAACTCCTACGTCCTCGAAGATATGAAGCAGCACCGTCACCTCCCCGAATTCCTGAAGAACGAGCGGATGTACGGGGCGTATCCCGGGATCGCGACCGAGACGCTCCGCGGTATGTACTCCGCCGGCAGCGACGCGGAGGGCCTCACCTGGAAACAAGCGTTCCGCGCCTTCCAGCAGAGCGATGCGGGCGTCACTGACCTGCTCAAAGATGGATTCCGGGGGTTCCGCTCGCTATGACCGAAGCGACCCAAAAAGCAATGCCTGTCGACACCAATGAGACACCGGTAACAGTTATGAGTTCACACACCACACGGACGACGGCGGTACACGGAGGGAGAGAGCGATGAGCGTACAGGACAGCCTGGAGACGGTGAACTGGGACGTGAGCGAGGCGGCCCACATCACCGTCGACAACGAGCTGTGCGTCACCTGTGAGGACAAGCCCTGTCTCCACCTCTGCCCGGCGCAGTGCTTCGACTACCAGGAGGATCAGGAAGGCGGGATCTACTTCGCGTACGAGCCCTGCATCGAGTGCGGTGCGTGTATGGTGTTCTGCGCGAACGACCCCGAAAAGGGCGCCGTCTCCTGGTCCAAAGCAGAGGGCGGCAAGGGCGTCGAGTTCGACTTCGGGTGACGATGCGCCTCGACAATCGAACCGCCGTCGTGACAGGCGGCGCGAGCGGGATCGGCGCGGCGACCTGCCGCGTGCTCGCCGAGCGCGGGGCCGACGTCGTCGTCGCCGACCTCGACGAAGAGCAGGGCGCAGAACTCGTAGACGAGATCGACCGCGAGCGCGACGGCGGCGCGTCGTTCGTCGAGACCGACGTGAGCGACGAGGACGCCGTCGCCGGGATGGTCGACCACGCCGAAGCGGAGTTCGGACGCCTGGACGTCCTCGTCAACAACGCTGCCGTCGCCTCCCGCGAGGCTGACGGTCCGGTCACCCACCTCGCGGACGACGCCTACGCCTTCCTCACCGGCGTCAACCTCCAGGGACCGATGTACGCGTGCAAACACGCGATTCCGGCGATGCAGGACACCGGCGACGGCCACGGCGTCGTCGTGAACAACGCCTCCATCGCGGCGCTCGTCGCCGAACCGGGAATGGACATCTACACCGCGACGAAAGGTGCGCTGGTGTCGCTCACGCGTTCGATCGCCATCGAGTACGCGCCCGCGATCCGGGCGAACGCGGTCTGTCCGGGCGTCGTCGAGACGCCGATGCTCGAAGCGGCGATGGACAGCGCAGCGGGCCCAGAGGACGACGGCGATGTTCCGGACACGCTCGACCGGATGATCGAGGAGACGCCGCTCGGGATGGCCGATCCCGCGGACGTCGCGCACACGGTCGCCTTCCTGGCGTCATCCGACGCGAAGGCCATCACAGGTGCGACGATCCCGGTCGACGGGGGGTACACCGCACGATGAAGGCACTCGTCACTGCACGACCCGAACCGCACCGCGTCGTCGACGACGACGGCAACGCCGAACCGTACCGCTGGCAACTCAGCATCGACGACCGCGTGGCGCTGGAAGCCGCCCTCGACGTCGCGGACGACGTCGTCGCCGTGGGAATCGGCGGCGACCCGGCGCGCGCGAGCGTCCGATCCGCGCTCGAACGCGGTGCCAATCGTGGGGTCCACGTCGCGTTCGACCCGATCGAGGAGATCGCCGGCGAGAAGTACGCGACGGCGCTCGCCCGCATCGCCGCACGCGAGTCGCCGGACGCCGTCTTCGTCGGCGAAACGTCCTCGTTCGCCGGCTCGGAGGTTGCATCGCTCGCGGCTGCACGCATCGACTGGCCCTGCGCGACGCGGGCCACGGCCCTCGGGGCCGAGAACATCGACGTCGACGGGGATATCGAGGCGAACGACGACGAACTCGTGGTCCAGCGAAAGCTCGCGATCGGCCGGCAGGAGGTCGTCGTCACCGCGCTTCCGACAGTCCTCGGCGTCGACGCGGGATTCACCGACCCCGATCGGGCGTCGCTGGACACGGTCATCGCCGGGCGCCGCGCGGAGATCGAAACGCGCGACCTCGAAGCCGTCGTGCCCGGCGAAACTCGGTTCTCGATGAGCATCGGCAACGCGACCGTCGAGAACGTCCGGCCGAACGAGCGCTGGGGTCGCGGGCGACCGCCTCGTCAGGGGACCGTCGAAGAACGCATCTATCGGATGCTCGGCCGCGGCAGCGGCGACACCAAGAGCGCCGGCGAGCGTATCGACGCACCCCCCGAGGAGGCTGCCCACCGCGTCGTCGCGTTCCTCAGAGCGAACGAACTGCTCTGAGAGGTCTGAGTGCGTTCATACCGACTCCCGAGAGCCTGAACCGGGCAGTCGGGTGGAGGTGCGAAAGCGTTCGGTGTTCGACCGCCCCCCTGTACACGCCGCGCTGGTAGCCGAGGTGATCCGCGAGATAGTACCTGCTATAGCCGAGAAACGACACTTCAGGGTTCGAAACGCGGTACTGGACTCCCAGCGGGAGCGTCGTCGCGGCGGCGACGGCACACAGGAGGACCGCCCCACCCGCCTCGGCGCCATTGATCACGCCGGTCGCCCCGGCGAACACACCGACTCCGCCGAGTGTCGCCAGCGGTCCGGTGTAGTACCGCGTGAGTTCGCGGGTGAGCGCGTACGCCGACGAGAGACGTTCCCGTGCCCAACTCTCGACGACGTCACCTGGCGCGATTGCCGGCGAGAGCCGTCGGAACTGTCGCCACCGGGCAGCCCCGCCAGCGATTCCGCCCACGCCGGCGAGCGCGATACCGACTCCGACCCCGACTGTCGAGAGCCAGTCCGGAAGCGGAGCAGCACTCGACGCTGCCATCCCGAGACTCGCGAGCACGACGACGGCGAGGCCGATCGCCGAGACTCCGACGCGGTCCATCCCCTCGCGTCCCCGCTCACGCGCGAGGAGCGCTTCTGACGCACCGTAGGCCGTCCGCCGTCGGGCGAACGACCGGATTCCGGTTCGATACGCGTGCTCGACGACGCCGTCGGGCGTGTAGACGACGTCGAACCCCGCTTCCAGTGCGCCCCAACACACGGCGACGTCCTCGGCGACGTTTCGCTCGGGGAAGGGGACTGCCTCGAAGACCGCCCGGCCCCCCACGAGGTTCGCCGTCGCGAGGTACGGCGTCTCTCCCCCGGGATCGACGCGGGAGGCCCGCGGCCCCATATCGAGCGAGGAGTTGTGCCCCTCGTAGACGCTCGCGGGGCCGTCCCCTGCGGGACGAATCCGGCCGCCGACGAGGTCGTGCGCGGCGAGATGCGGCACGAGATCGGCGAGCCACCACGGCCGCGGTCGGCAGTCGGCGTCGGTGAACGCGACGACTCCGTAGGCGGCGGCCTCGACGCCGCGGTTTCGGGAGGCACCGATGCCCAGCGGCTCGTCCGCCGTCCCGACGGAGATCACTCGGATACGCCGCTCGTCGGCGAGCCGGTGGCTCACAGCGGCGTCTGGGGTGCCGTCGGTCGATCCGTCGTCGACGACGACGACCTCGTAGGTCGGATACGCAAGCTCTGCGAGCGCGTCCAGACACGCCCGCAGGTGTTCGCGATCGTTTCGCACCGTGACGACGACCGATACCGGCGGCGTGTGAGTGGGATCCCGCGCGGGTCGCCACTCCAGGAATCCGCGCTGGTGAAGCCGCTCGCACAGGGTTCGAATCGCCGACGGACGCGTCCCGGTTTCTCGGGCGATTGCCTCGGGTGCGCAGAACGCGCTCTCGCGACGTAGCGCGTCGACGACGTTGACTGCGGCGTCGTTGAGTCGTGTCGCCGTGAGTGGACGCTTCGAGACGAGGACGTCGTCGGCGAGGTCGACACCGTCTCGAAGTCGATACTCCCCGGGCGGACCCGGTTCGCTTCCGTCGGTACACTCTGGCGCCGGTGTCGTGCCGTCGCCGATGGGATCGGATTCGTTCGCCTCGGTCCGTCTTCGCTGCGAATTACGAGTGACTTCGGTGCGTACGTCAGAGGTGGAGTGGGACGGTTCCATCGCCCGGGTCAGTCACCGGAGAGGATCGCCCGCAGTTGTGGGTCCTCGCCGTTCGGATCCGAACTGCCCATCGCGACCGCGGGACATCCCTCGTGGTCGTCGATCCGGCTCCGGAGGTTCGCGATCTCGCTCCACGCCGTCTCGAAACCGTCCTCGATCACGTTCCCCGATGCGAGGTGGTCCCATTGCGTGAATGCACACGGGTAGACGTCGCCCGCGGGGTCGACCAGACACGTCATCGAGCCCGCACCGCACTGTTTGAGCGTGTCGTTTCTGACCTCGCCGAGCGCGTTCAGATAGAAGAACGAATCGCCCGTCCGGACGTCCTGGTGGTCGTCGAGCCACTCGTGGAGGAACCGGATCTGCTCGGCTTCGAGACGGAACTCGTCCCAGGCGTCCTCACCGCGACCGCTTGGACGGAAGCGGTTCAGGCGCAGGCCCGCGCCGTGCGCGTCGGCGAACTCGTATATCTCGGGGAGGTCGGCGACGTTCTGTCGGGTGACCACCGTGTTGACGGTGGTGCCGATGTCGCGGTCCTCCAACCGTTCGAGCGCGTCGACGACCTGCTCGTAGACGCCCTCTCCGCGGATAGCGTCGTTCTCGGCGCGCAGACCGTCCATACTCACCTGGAGAAACAGCGGGTCCATCGCCTCCAGGCGGTCGAGCGTCGTCTCGTCCAACTGGGTCCCGTTCGTGCTCACGCACGTCGAGATGTCCCGCGCCGTGAGTGCTTCGAGGAGTTCCAGCATATCGGGACGGACGAACGGCTCGCCGCCGCCGATGTTCACCTGGAAGACATCCATCTCGTCGAGCTCGGTGATGAACGATTTGGCCTCCTCGGTGGTGAGTTCGTTTGGCATCTGATGACCGGGGCCGCTCCCCGACAGACAGTGGTCGCAGTGGAGGTTACAGCCCAGCGTGACTTCCCACGTGATCGTGACCGGAGCCGATAGAGGCTCACTCGCCATCGCTGAGAACCCCCCGCTGTAGGAGTGTCTCGACGACGGCCGGCGAGAACTCCGCTTCGACGGATTCGCGCGACCGCTCGCCGTCGACAAATTCGAGCACGTCGATGACGGTGTCGCTGACGGCGTACATCGAGGCGTCCTCGTACCCGTAGTTCTCGTGGTCGTACACGAGCCCGCCGTCGGCCTCCCGCCGGAATTTGATGTGTGCGGGCTTTGAGACGGTCGTCGGCATCTCAGTACACGCCACAGATGCCGTCGATCTTGAGCTCCTCCTCGAAGAGGTCCTCCTCGATCGTGGGCTCGTCTGTCTCCGGGTCCGCGTCGGCGTCGACATCCGTCGCGACCTCGGTGGCCGTCTCCTCAGTTTCCGCATCCGCGGCTGTCTGTGACATACGATAGCAACAAACTCGGCTGTCTACAAATACGTTTGGGAGGATTGACAAAACGTCCGCGAACCAGGTGACGGCACGGTGCCGATGTCGCTCTTTGTCACCCGTAAATCGGTGTATCCTTTTCTAACGCACGTGTGAACTGGGCGGTATGGACCCAGTTCGCAGTAGCCTCGGTGGCGGGATCGCAGCCACCGTCGTCCTCTTGGCGCTTCTGCTGATGTTCGACGTGCTCCTCGCCGGCACGGACCTGTTCGTATTCGCCACCTTCACCAGTCTGTGCGCCGTCGGTGGTCCGCCGTACTGTCGACCGCAAACGCTGACGGCGACCCTCCTGACGCTCACGTGGTTCGTGCTGCTCTTCGCGGTGGCGTGGCCGCTCTTGTTCGGCGGCTTCACGTGGGGGCTCCCCGGCGAATCGGGCCTCACGCACGGCGTGATCTACGGCCTGATCCTCTGGTCGGGCTACCTCGTCATCGTGCTCTTTGCGGTCGGCTTCGGTGGGGAGTCGCTGCGGTCGAACCTCCCGTTTCTCGGCATCACACTCCTCTCGTACGTCGTGTACGGGCTCGTCCTCGGTGGCGGCTACGATTATCTCGCTCACCACCGGACCTTCTTGAGCGAGGAATCGACTGCTTAACCGACGTATGTGACTGCTACTGGAATCTCGAATGGACACACTCAGCGCTATCGTCGTCGCGACCGTCAGTATCAGCTTCACCGCCTGGATCGGCGTTCTCACGCTGTTCCTCCGCGACGAACTGGTGGATCAGGTGTTGCTCGGCCTGGTCGCGCTCGCCGCGGGCAGTCTCATCGGTGGCGCGTTCCTCCACCTGCTTCCGCGTGCGATCGCCGAGTCGGGATCGGCGGATACCCTCCCCCTGTTTCTATTTCTGATCGGCGGCTTCTGTCTGTTCTACGTACTCGAACAGTTTCTTCACTGGCATCACCACCACGCGGCGACGCACGAGCACGAACCCGTCTCGTATCTGGTCTTGGTCTCCGATACGCTTCACAACTTCATCGACGGCCTCGTGCTCGCCGGGGCGTTCCTCCTCGGCACGCCGCTCGGAATCGTCACGACGCTGGCGATCGCGCTCCACGAGATCCCACAGGAGATCGGCGATTTCGGCGTGCTCGTGTACGGTGGCTTCGGGCGGCGGCGCGCGCTCGTTCTCAACTACCTCACGCAGGCGACCGTGATCCTCGGCGGCGTCGTCGGCTTCTTTCTCGGGGACGTCGTCACCGGATTACCGTCGGTGCTGCTGTCGTTCGCGGCGGGGAATTTCATCTACATCGCGAGTTCTGACCTGATCCCCGAGATCAAACAGGAAAGCGGAGTTCGACGCTCGATACTTTACTTCCTCGTCTTTCTCGGCGGCATCGTCCTGATGCTCGGTGTCCGCTTGCTCGGCGGCGTCCTCCGGTAGTCCGCAGCCGAGGGCTGAAGACGCGCAACCGCCAGACAGCGACGCTGATCTGCTCACCGAGTGCCCGCTGTCGCGATGCGGTGCGAAGCCTGCCACTCAAGTACCCTGAGTACGAAGCGTTCTCCAATGCCAATCGTTGAAGTGACGCTCCCCGACGAACTGCTGAGCGAGTTCGAGCAACTGGTCGACGAAGAGTTCGTAACCGAAGAACAGGCCGTCGAAGAACTGCTCAGTATGGGTATCGACGCCTACAACGTCGACGTCGTCGACGAGGGCGAGCCCGGTGACGACTTTATGGAAGGCGCAGAGAACAACCTCTTCGACACCGCCTCGGACCCCGGCGGTCTCGACGACGACACGCTGTAACGGCCGCGACCTCGTTTCTGCTGCACGGTTACTTATTCCTGCTCTGTCAGTGTCCGCTCTTCAATCGTCGGCCGGCGTCGGCCGACGAACCGACCCCGTTCGCCACGTGTCGCGGCGGTACCACGCGTAGGCGATGAGGGCCCCAGCGGCGTTCGAGATCGGAAACGCCAGCCAGATGCCCGTCGACCCGAGATTGAGCGAGGCGACGTACGCGACGGGAATCCGAATGAAGCCCAGCATAATCACCGAGATCGCCGCCGCGATCAGCGTCTTCCCCGCACCGCGGAAACTTCCCGTGTAAGCTCGCATCACGCCGATGAAGCCGAAGGAGGGGGCCACGAACCGGAGGAAGTCAACGCCGACGCGAACGACGTCCGGATCGTTCGTGAAGACGGCGATGATCGGCCGCGGCACGAGCAGGGCGACGACGCCCGCGCCCGACAGGATCACGAGCATCCACTTCGCGGCGAAGTCGGCCGCTGCGCCGGCGCGCTCGGGCTTTTCGGCACCGATATTCTGGCCGGTCATTGTCTCGACCCCGCGGGCGACAGCGATTGCAGGGAGGAAGATGACCGAGAACACGCGCACGCCGATTCCGTAGGCGGCGACCACAGTCGTCGGGAACATCCCCACTACGAGGAGCAGCAAGTTCACCGAGAGCGCCCGGCCAGTCCCCTCGATGGACGCCGGCACGCCGATGTCGAGTAGCCGTCGCAGGTACTCGACGTCCGGCCGCATCTGACTCGGTCGGATTCGGACCCCGCGGACCCCTTCGATCATCACCGCGATCCCGACGACGAACGCCAGCGCGCGTGAAAACACCGTCGCGATCGCCGCGCCAGTGATCCCAGAGCCCGTGTATCCGGTCGTCGCGAACAGCGAGGCTTCCAGCCCGCGGAGGCCCAGCATTCCGAACAGCGGATTTCCGTCGAACCCGAAGATGAGGATCGGATCGAGCGCGATGTTCAACACGACGGATCCGAACATCACGAGCATCGGCGTGACGGTGTCGCCGTAGCCGCGCATCAGCGCGATAAAGACGAAGAAGCCGAACATAAACGGCAGTCCGGCGGCGATCACCTGCATATAGCCCGTCGCGAGCGGGTGGACCGCCGGCGAGGCTCCGAGGAAGCGGATGAACGGGCCGACCGCGACGTAGCCCAGCGCCCCCAGCAGTATCGACCCGAGTATCGAGAAGATGACCGTCTGGGATGCGGCGTACTCCGCTTCGGACTCCTCGTCGGCTCCGATGTGTTGGGCGACGAGGACGCTCCCGGCCACGGACAGACCCATCCCGAGTGAGATGAGCAAGAACACCATCGGAAACGCGAAACTGATCGCCGCCAGCGCTTCCGTGCTGTACTGACCGACCCAGAAGGTGTCCGCGAGGTTGTAGGCCGTCTGCAGGAGGTTCGTGATGATGATCGGAAGCGACAGGAAGAACAGCGGGCGACCGATGCCGCCGCTCGTCAGGTTTAGCTCGTCGGGACCCTTGAAGAGCGAACCCAGTCGCTCACCGAGGCTCATTCGGTGCCCCCTACGTTCGCGGTCTCGGACGGTGGACCGTCGCCAGTGCTGGCAGTTTGGTCTGCCCGTAGCGCCCCGTCGATGTAGGCGTCGACGGCCGCGGCCGAATCGTCGAGCGGGTGCCCGACTGCGGCGTGGCGCGTCTGCGCGCCGTTGACGTACGTCGTGAGGAACGACGCGACGGCGTCCGGATCGATCTCCTCGTGGAACGTCCCGTCTGCGACACCTTCGGCGACGACCTCGCGGACGGCAGCGGTAAACGCGTCGTCGAAGCGTTGCAGTCGGCTTCGAAACGCGTCGTCGTACGGCGACTGTGCCTTGATCTCTAACAGGGCAGTCTGAAACGCCGGCGCGTCGGATCGGTTTGTGACGAGTGCGCCGACGAGACCTCGGAGTCGCTCTGCGGGTGTTTCACCGGCCGGCTCCGCGATACGGTCTTCGAACTGCTCGTAGAGGTGGTCGAGATACGCTACGAGAAGATCGTGCTTCCCGTCGTAGTGATAGTGAATAGACGCCTTACACAGGTCGGTCTCGTCGGCGATGTCCTGCATCGTGAGCTCTGCGTAGCCGTGCTTGCAGAGTGCGCTGTGTGTCGCGTGCAGTATTTGAGTCGCCGTCTCCGTCGTCATTCGGGGCGCTCCATTTCGTTGTTCGAACTGACTGTCCGGTCAGTCAAAAAAAGTTCGAATCGGCAGGTCGTCGCGTGTCTGTCTCTCCCGTATGCGACGTCAAGGCACGCTTCGCCCCGCACCTTCGAGCCACAGTGTTCGGACCGAACACTGATACAAAATCCCGTATCACGGGACAAGCCGATGCCAGATGGTCGTCTGTGAGTGCAGTCACTGCGATTTCTGTCGCCAATCTATACTTTCCCAAATATATCATAAATAATATATAAAATATACTATATACATATAAAAATTAGATAATTTATGCACTGAACGAATAATTTAAATATATTTGGCCGAATATCGAGAGAAAATTTCATAAAATAATCTATACTATTAGCGAATATGAAGGTTTCTTATATTACTTCCCGGATCAAATGGACGATCCGGCGTCCGAACCAGGCTAACAAAAGTACGACTGTTATCGGAACGGGGGCGTCTCACGGTAAAATCCACCGGGCAAAGCTGTTCCGAATTACGGGACAACTGTTGCAGATCGGATAGCCTGTCTTTGGTCTGGGTTTTGGCCCTCGATAACCGCACGACTGCGTTCCTGAGTTGACGATTCGACGTGTCAATCCGAAACGAGAACAGCGCGTTACCAGTAGTTTTATTACATATTGATCGAAGGTAAGGGTATGTCCCAGGCAGATACCGAGTCGAGACGGCAAGAAGACCTCGACGCGTATCACGTAATCGACTGCGACTGCCACTATATGGAGTCGTTCAACGACGTCGCAGAGTATATGGAAGAACCCTGGAAGACGAAGTTCGAGGGTAGCAACTTCGACGAGAAAGGGGCCAAGCAGAACCTCAGCTCGTTCTTCCCCTTCTCGACGGGTGACCGTCAGGCGCACGGCAAGATCACGCGCGAACACTCCTCGTACCCCGACTCCCCCGAGACACCGGAGCGGATCCGCGAGGGGATGGAGTCGATCGGTGTCGACGAGACGCTCCTGATCTCGCACCTCATCCTCGCTGGCGCCGGGACGATCGCGGACGACACCCGCCAGTCCGCCTTCGCGAAGGCGTACGTCGAGTACATGAGCGAGGAGGTTCTCGACCCCGACGACGGGATCCACGGTCTGGCCCCGATCCCGTACTACGACGTCGACGCCTCGATGGAGATCCTTGACCGGATCGAGGACCGCGACGAGTACGTGGGCGCGTGTTTCGTCACTGCTGGCGCGACGCCTCCGCTCGGCAACCGCAAGTACGATCCGATCTACGAGCGCTGTGAGGATATGGACCTTGCGGCCGTGTTCCACACCGGCGGCGCGGGCCTCGACGAGTACGTCCGCGGCGGCTACCAGGAGATGCTCGAAACGCACACGCTGGGCTTCCTCGAATCCAATATGTCCCAGATCGTGAGCCTCGTCGTGCAGGGCGTCCCCGAGAAGTTCCCCGATCTCGACATCTCCTTTATGGAGTCCGGCGTGACGTACCTCCCGGGCCTGATGACGCGCCTCGACGAGGAGTACCTCAAGCGCCCCGAGGAAGCGCCGCTCCTCGAGAAGAAGCCCGGTGAGTACATTACCGACTTCTACTACGGCACCCAGCCGCTCGAGATCTCGGCAGACCCCGAGTACCTCGAGAAGTGTATCGATATGGTCGGCGCGGACCAGCTGATGTTCGCCTCCGACTACCCGCACTGGGACTACGACCGCCCGACGACCGTGATGGACCTGCCGTTCCTCTCCGAGGAGGAAGTCGAGATGGTCCTCTCGAAGAACGCCCAGGAGGTGTTCGGCCTATGAGCGATCTGGTCGAAGTCAAACCCGCCGACGAGTTCGAGAACGGCGACCGCGAGTTCGTCGACGTCGGCGGCGTCGAGGTCGGCGTGCTGCAGGTCGAAGACGAGTTCTACGCGCTGCAGAACTACTGTCTGCACGACGGCGGCCCCGTCTGCAGCGGAAAGACCCACCGGAAGCTCCTTGGCGAGTTCAAAGAGCCGGGTCAGCGCGTCGAGAAGTCGTACTCCGAAGACGAGTGCGTGATCTCCTGCCCGTGGCACGGGTGGTCCTACGACATCGAGTCCGGTGACCACCTCGCCAACGACGACATCTCCCTGCCGACCTACGAGGTCGTCGTGGAAGACGGCGTCGTTTACGTCGGCGGCCAGAAGAACTAGCTCCCGACGAGGGGAACGCCCCCGACGTTCGATCTCATACCGCATCTTTATTTTGCCGCACCGTCAACGTGATCTATGACCGGAAATCTCGTCGGGGCCGACGAAACGCTCTTTCGGATCGTCGAAGCGATGGCTGAGGCGGGGCCGGTCGGCGTGACGGAGGTCGCAAAACGGCTCGATCTCACCAAGAGCACGGCGCACCGGCACCTCCAGACGCTCGAAGCCCACGGCTACGCCGTCAACGATAGCGGCACGTACCGGCTGTCGCACCAGTGGTTCCACATCGGGACCGCGGTCAAGACTCGACAGCCCTTCTATGCAGCCTCGAAAGAGGCTGTCGAGAATCTCGCGGAGCGAACCCAGAAAACCGCCTGGTGTGCGATCGAGGAGAACGGAAAACTGATGTTCGTCAACGGTGCTGGATCGAACCCGACGCACAACCCGGACTTGCTCGTCGGCGACTGGTCGTCGATCACACATACGGCCGCCGGCAAAGCCATCCTCGCGCATCTCCCGGGTGACCGACTCGACGAAATCGTCGACGCCGACTCGACCGCCGACGACTCTCTCAGTCCCACTGACCTCCGGAAAGAACTCGAATACGTCCGTTCCCGCGGCTACGCCGTCAATCAAGGCGAAGACATCTCCGGGATCTACGCCATCGGAATGCCGGTCGTGGCTGACGAACGAGTCTTCGGGTCGTTGTCGGTCGCCAGTCCCTCGGACGCGCTCGTCACCGACGACCGCGACGAGACGCTCGAGTACCTCGCGTCGGCTGTCGACCGCGTCGAAGACGTGCTCGCGTCGGGGGAGGGCAGCAGCCGGACGCCGCAGCAACGCAATCGGACCAGTCCCACGTAGCGCGACTGCTTGGCTGCCTCCCCTCGACAGAAATCCTGCGATTCCTGCAGGGCTCGACCGAGAGCTACCCCAAATGGAGATACTGCGGGGTGGGGTTGTCGACTCAGCAACTTTCGGTAGCGAAGAGCTACTGAATAAGTGTATGCAGAAAAACTATATAAGACAAATTACGGATATCACTGTAGTAGTTGTAGTTCTATACCCATACCTTTTTATTGCAATACATTCTGGCAACAATTATGCAATAATGCGTATGAAAATGATCTCGACGACAGAATAATTTGAGTTCGGATTCATCTTATAACTAGTATATTAATAGATATATGTGTAAAATTATAGGCCCACCGTCGAACGTATTCGCCACGTGTCGCCCGGAAAAATATGAGTCGCGTTCGTAGGCCTTCGCTCTCTGATCGCACGACTGAGTGCAAGGCGGTGTACGCGGCGGTGAGCGAGACGATAGCACCGCCGACTCGCCGTCGTGCTTTCGGTCGCTAGCTTCGAAGTTCTTCGATTCGCTTTTCGAGGGCGTCTATTGCCTCGTCGACGTCGCCACGCGCTTCGTCAGTCATCTGCTCTGCTTCCTCCGCGGCCGTGTCGAATGCGTCGCGAACGCGCTGGACCGCCTCGTCGATCCCGTCTGAGTCACTCATAGCGTTCTCGTATATGACGTTCGATCAATATATATTCAACGACGCCTCGTGTTCTGGACCTGGGTGTCGCTCGCTGGATGGGGTCGAGAACGACGCAACAGGGGCTATACCGGGCTCTAATGCGACACAGATTATTGCCACTTACTTGCCTCAGTCTGAATACGTATGATTAGTAATGTTCGGATAATAATGTATGAGAATAAAAAGAACTTCTCCTTGCGGTCTTCATCGTGTTCGTCGTCACCTCCGCAGGTGCTGCACCGATTCTGACTACGACTGTCGCCGCACAGGGTAACGGTGAAGGGATGCACGGCTCCGGAACCGGGCCCGGCCCGAACGTCACAGCCGGTCAACATCAGAACGGAAGCCACTCGATGCGAGTGGAGAACGTCGGCGCGAATCAGACGATTCGCGTGCAGTTCCGTTACCGGGCCGAGTCCCCCGACGTCGGCGTTCGGATGCGAGAGATGGCGGTTCGAACTAACCGAAGCGGTGACTACCAGTTCGCCCTTCGAACGGCCGCCGGGGCGAGTGCCGGCGTCGGTGCATTCTCTGGCCCTGCCCCGTTCGGATACTTCAATATCACACACCAATTCCCGAACGAGAACGTCACGAACGCGTCGATGACGTTTGCTGTGAACCGCATGCGGTTGCGCGAGCGGAACGTCTCGGCCGAGCGCGTCGCTCTGTATCGGTACAACGCACCGAACCGGTCTTGGAACCGACTGCAAACCAGAGTGACCGGGCGGAACGCCACACAGGTCGCCTTCCGTGCGGCGTCGCCAGGTCTCTCCGAGTTCGCTGTCGCTCCGGTCCCCGATGCCTCGACAGCTACCGTGACTGTCACGGAGGAGACGACTCCGACCAACACACCCGGATCTGGTCCGGGTCTAGCCGTGCTCGCCCTAATGGTATTTGCCAGCCGTCTGTGGCTGAACTGACTCTATCGCACCGGCACTCCGTGGGGCGTCTATCGTTCCCCCCGTGTAAGTGACCTCACCGCCCACAGGACGCCCGTACAAGGCCATATTTTTGTGTTACTGTGGCGAAAGGTCAGTTTGTATGGATGGGAACCGCTTCGCCGTGGCGTTGTTTGGGATCATCGTCTCGGTCGTCATCGGCGCACTCGCGTACCAATTTATCGCTCCGTTGACTATCTCTGTCTTCCTGTACTACTCGACGCGCCGCTATCACCGGATGCTCCGACGGTTCCACCTTCCAGCGAACGCCAGAGCGGTGGTCGTGATGGTCTCGCTCGCCGTCCCACTCATCTTACTGATCAGCTACGCTACAGTGCTCTTGGCGATCGAGGCCCGCCGCTTCATCGACCAGTACGCGCTCGTCGACGTCGCAAACGAGAACCTCGAGTGGTTCGGTGGCATCAACGAGATCCCCAAGTTCACCATCGAGGGGCTCTACGGAGCGTACCAATCCGGCGATCTGGCCCCGTTCATCGACTTTGCGACCCAGCACGCCACGTTCTTCACGACGCTCGTCTCGGAGTTTATGTTGAATCTGTTCGTCGTCGTCATCGTCACGTACTACCTCTTAGTCGACGGCAACCGCATCAGTCAGTGGCTGCTTAACTTCGACGACGAGGCCATCATCCGAGAGTACCTCGAAGCCGTCGACAGAGAACTCGAAGCGGTGCTGTTCGGAAATCTCCTGAACGTCCTCGCTGTCTCGCTGATCGCTATCGGTTCGTTCAGCACGTATAACGCGTTCGTACCGCCCGCCGCGGAGGTTCCCTATCCCGCGCTCGCCGGTGCGCTCACTGGCATCGCGAGTCTGATTCCGGTCGTCGGAATGAAAATCGTCTACGTCCCGCTGACACTCGTCACCGCGCTCCCGATCGCCCTCGGTGGGACGCTGTCGAGTCTGGTGTACGTGGGGGGGTTCTTCGCTGTCGCCGTCGTCGTCGTCGATACGATCCCCGACGTGGTGCTTCGGCCGCTTCTCAGCGGCGAGGAAACCCACGTCGGTCTCTTGATGCTCGCGTACACGCTGGGTCCGGTCGTACTGGGCTTCTACGGCCTGTTTTTCGCGCCGATCCTGCTCGTCGTCGGGCTGACGTTCGCGAATACGGCGCTGCCGCGTCTCCTGGGCGCGTCGGAAACGGAGGAGCCGCCAGCACTGGATCAGTGAGGTCTCTCGCGACCTGCTCGCGTCGGAAGTCTCGCCTGCGACACCCGCTCCGGCTCTTCGAGCCGCTCGGCGCGCTCACTCTCGGCCACGTTGTTTCCGGTTGCGGTAAGTTTCCCTTGACGACTGCCGCGCTCGCTATCTGGCGCCCTTACTGTCGCCGCTGGCACGTCCCTGACATCGGAGACGTATTGCAGTAGTGTGACACACAATCTGGGTATTCCTATCCAACGGACGGATACGACGGGCGTTCGATACGGTCACGACGGGAGAACGAGCTATCACTCAGATAGAACGCGAATAACAATTCGAGATCGTGTCATACGTTTGTACTGTATGTCCCGAAACGACACACTCAGTTTACACCGACGACCCCTGATGAAGGCGTTCGGTGCCGGTGCGGCCATCTCGGTGCTCGGCGGCTCGACCGTCGCCCAAGAAGATGACGAGATGGACGACGAAGGGAGTAGCGACGACGAAGCGATGGACGGCACAGGCACGGTCCATACTGTCGAGACGCTGATTCGCGCCCCGCCGACGAATCCAAACCGGCCAGTGGACTTCTTCTTTCAGCCCACGGGACTCCACATCGAACCGGGGGACGTGGTGAAGTTCGTGTTCCGAACACCCGATCACAACGTCGTCGCCTACCACCCGGCGTTCGGGATGCGGCGGCGCGTCCCGATCGGCGTCACCGCGTTCTCCTCTCCACTCCTCGGTTGGCGGCCGGAGTCGATCCCGGGCGATCAGATCGAACCGCCCGCCGAGATGGGTGGTGAGGAGGAAGATAGCGATGCTGACGGCAGCGATGACGAGGATGACGACGCTGAGGACGGCGCTTCCGACGACGAGACCGACGACGGGAGCAACGGTAGCGACGACGATAATGAAGACGGAGACGACAGCGACGGCGAGGGGCCCGTTCCGGATACGTGGCTCCACGCCTTCGAGACACCGGGCGTCTACGACCTCCTCTGCTCGCCGCACGAGGGATACGGAATGGCGATGCGGGTCGTCGTGGGCGACGTTACCGAGACGGAATTCGAGACCTCGAATCCGGAGGACCTCCCCGAACCACGGGCGGGACCGGTCGGACTGGCACGGGTCACACTGACTGATCCGGCGCTCCAACCGTCGTACATCGTCAGCGAGGGCACCGTTCTCTGGGAGACGCTCACATCGAACCAGCAGAGTGGGCCGGACAACGGGGGAGAAGAGAGCTAACGCGCCGCCGGCGTAATTTTTGTGCCGTCGGCGTGAGTCTACGTGCACCGTGGATCACGCCTTCGCGCGGGTTCGCGCCTCGGCCCCGCTCTGGATCGGTGCCCTCGCGTCCGTAGCGCTGTTTCTGTTCGCGGTTCAGTTGCTCGGTACCGCCACTGAAGCGGCGGCCGTGCCGCTCCGACAGTTCTTCGCTCATCACGTCTCCGGCGATGCCCAAGCGCTGGGCGTGAGCTGGTTCGCCACGTACGTGCTGACGAACGGCTCGATCGTCGCTGCGCTGTCGGTGTCGCTATTCGGAAACGGGATCGTCACCGACGCACAACTGTTTTTGATGGTCGCCGGCTCTCGCCTCGGTGCGGCCGCCATCGTCGTTCTCATCGGGGCTCTCGATTATCTCCAGAAGCGTCGGTACTCGCTCGGTGAGGCGACCAGCCTCGGACTCCTCGCGTTTCTGTTGACGCACTCGGTGTATCTCCCTGCGACCGTCGTGGGCTATCTCGCCTTACCGTGGCTCCAGCACCCCCTCGAATCCGTCGGGACGCGGACGAACGTTTCGTCGCAGTTCTCACCCCTCGAATCGGTGACGGCCACCGTCGTCGACGCAGTCGGAGCCGAACTCGGATTCGTGCTGGCGATCACTGTCCTCTTCGCCAGCCTCAATCTTTTCGATCGGGTGCTCAAGCGGGTCGACACCGCGTGGCTCCGAGCGCGCTTCTTTCGCCGGTTTCAACGTACCTGGGTCGCTCTCGCGCTTGGCGTCTTACTCACCGGAATCACGACGAGCGTCGCGTTCTCGCTGGGAGTGATCGTGCCGCTCTACAACCGGGGATACCTCAAACGCCGTGAGGTCGTCCCCTACGTCCTCGGCGCGAACCTCGGAACGCTGTTCGATACGGTCCTCGTCGCCGTGGTGCTGCAATCACCTGTCGGCGTCGCACTCGTCCTGGCACTCCTCCTCGTGAGCACGCTCCTCACGCTCGGAGCCACGTTGTGGTTCGATCCGTACTTTCGGACCGTCGAGGCCGCACACAGACGGCTCGTCGAGGACCTGCGGTACTTCGTCGGATTCGTCGTCCTCCTGATTGCCGTCCCCGTCGCGCTGGCGCTTCTACCGCGTTGATTGGTCCGGGTTTCGGGACGACCCGCCAGCGATCTGCCCCGGTCTTATTTCTCCCAGTAGCCCGATGTACCACCGTGCCCGAAGTCGAGCGACTCCTCGTCGCGTTCGACGGGACCCCGCTCGCGGAGCGAGCCCTCGAATACGCGCTCACGACGTACCCGGGAGCGGAGGTGACCGTCATCCACGTAATCGACTATCTCGACGAGGGATACAGCGCGGAGGCGTTGGTCGGTGCCGAAGAACTCCGTGAGCGCGCGCACGCCCGCTCGACGGAATTACTCGCCGCGGCCGAGGCTATTGCCGCCGACCACGGCCGAACGGTGTCGACAGCGACGAGGCTCGGCAAGCCGGGCCGCGAAATCGTCGCGTACGCAGACGAACACGACGTCGATACGATCGTACTCGGCAGCCACGGGCGCGCACTGCTCACCCGCGTCCTCCTCGGCTCGGTCGCCGAGACGGTCCTCCAGCGCGCCCCGATGCCGGTGCTGATCGTCAGATGAACTCCTCGTAGGTGCTCGCCCGTTCGTCGGTCTTCCGCGCGTGGCCCTGTCGGCCGGGCGCGTCCGGCTGACACTCCGTCGCTGTGACTTCTCGACCACGTGACCGGTCCACAATCGTTAAAAAACGGACCGGCAAATCTGCATACGATGCGTGAGGAAACCGTCGGCGCACTTCTCGTGATGGGGTCGGCGGTCGGATTCGGGACGCTGGCAATCTTCGGGAAGTTCGCGGAAGCGGCGGGACTCGGGCGGCCGCCGTTGCTCTTCTTTCGCTTCCTCGGGGGCGGCGTGCTCGTCTGGGCGTTTCTCGCCCTCCGCGGCGACGTGAGGCTTCTCTCCGGGCGGCCGGCCTGGTCGGCGGCCGGACTCGGAACGATGTACGCCGTCCTGACGATCGCGTACTTCACGGGCCTTACTCACCTTACGGCGGGGCTCTCGGCGGTGGTGTTCTTCACGTATCCCGTGTACGTGCTGGTGCTCTCTGCAGCCTTCCTCGACGAGCGGGTCACACTTCGGCTCGTCGTCTCGCTCGTCCTCGCGTTGGCGGGCCTCGGTCTCATCCTCGGCGCCGACACGCGGGGTGCGACGCCGCTGGGCGTCGTGCTGCTCCTCGCGGCGGCGATTGGATACGCCGTCTACATCGTCGGCGGTCGCGTGCTGTCGACGAGCGCGAAAGCGAGCGTGCTCACGGCCCACGTACTGACGGTTGCGACCGCTCTGCTGGGCCTTCGGTGGTACGCCGAGGGGGCGACGCTCCCGACCAGTCCGGCCCAGTGGGGGGTCGTCGTCGGGATCGGCGTCCTCGGCACGGGCGTCCCGCTGGTGTTACTCTACGAGGGCCTCGGGTTCCTGCAAGCGAACCGCGCGAGCGTCCTCGGGACGGCCGAGCCGGTGACGACCGTCACGCTGGGCGTGCTCCTGCTCGGCGAGTCGCTGACGGTTGAGACGGCCCTCGGCGGACTTCTCGTCGTCAGCGGCGTTCTCCTCTCGCAGATCGAGGATCCGGTCGGGTTGCTCCGGCGGCTCGCCGGCACGCAGAGATAGAGTTAACGTTCGTCTCTCCGACAGTTACACGCGATGTTCCCTCGCGTCAAAGCCTTCCTGTGGAACGACAGTGCGCACCGACTGCGACTGCCGTGGCGACTTATCGCGCTCGTGGTCCTCCTTGCGGTGTTGGGACTTCTCACTTCGCTCGTCGTCACGGCGCTCGCGACGCGGCCGTCGCGGGCGTTCCTCGCACTCACGCAGTCGCAGTCGGCCGAGCAGACGGCTGTCGCAATCCGGAATCTGCTCTTCGTCTCGACCCAGATCGTCGTGATCGTCGGTGGCGTCTATCTGGCCGGCCGGTTCGCCGACCGTCGTTGGTTCCGCGACTTCGGCTTTCGCGTCGACCGCTCGTGGTGGGCGGACCTCGGCTTCGGGCTCGCGCTCGGGGGCGCGCTGATGACAGTGATCTTTGCCGTCGAACTGCTGGCTGGGTGGATCTCGGTCCGAGAAATATTTTACGTCGCTCGCTCGGGGTTCGACTTCTGGCCGTGGTTCTTCTGGGGACTTCTCACGTTCGTCGCCGTGGGCATCTACGAGGAACTCCTGTTCCGCGGCTACCTCGTAACCAACCTCTCGGAGGGGTTCACGTGGTTCGACCGGATTGGAACCCGCGGTGCGATCGCGCTGGCCGTCCTCGTCACTTCGGTCCTCTTCGGCGTCGCGCACGCGACCAACCCGAACGCGACGCTCGCCAGTACGGTCGGGATCGTACTCGCTGCCGTGATGCTCGCGGCGGGTTACGTACTGACCGGCGAACTGGCGATTCCGATCGGCCTGCATACCACCTGGAACTTCTTTCAGGGCGTCGTCTACGGCTTCCCCGTCAGCGGCACCTCGAACGGCGTGTCGCTGATCGCGACCACGCAGTCCGGCCCTCGTCTCCTCACCGGCGGCGCGTTCGGCCCGGAAGCGGGACTGCTCGGCCTCGCTGCCTCCGTCGTCGGCCTCGTCCTCACCGTCGGGTGGGTCCAGTGGCGCGAAGGGTCGATACGCCTCGCGAAATCGCTCGTCGTTCCGCACCTGCGTGTCTCAGGCGACGAGTGACACCCACTGACCGTCGCGCTCGCGAGACCGGATCGCGATGCGACTGGCTCGTCCGCTCCGGACAGCGAAATAGTTGCGTTTTTAATCAAAGATTGAGTTCGGATTGGTATGGCGGCTCATAGCACTCAAAACGCCGGGGAGCCGACGACCGAACTTCCTGACGTCGTGCCGTTCGACCTCACCTACCTCACGCGCCTGAGCTGGGAGCTGGGAACGCGCGTCGTCGACGACGAGGAGGCTACGCTCCGGAATCGGTGGGAACACGCGGGGAGTCCCTGGACGCTCTCGGTCTTCGAGGTGACGAGCAACACCGTGATCTTGTGTCTGCGCACGCCGGTGGGTCGCGAGCGATTCTACGGAACGACCCGTTCGGAAGTCCAGACCGCGACCGCTCGACTCGACGCCGCACCGTACTGGACACCGGCAGAGTGAGGCCGTCGGCGGGAGAGCGTTACCGCCTCCTGGTCTGCTGAACGCTTTTGCTTTCGGGCTCTGTCGAACAGCTATGGATCTCGAAATTGCGGGCGATGCGGCACTCGTGACGGCATCGAGTAGCGGCCTCGGGAAGGCGTCTGCACGGGCGCTCGCTGCAGAGGGCGCGAACGTCGTGCTCAACGGACGCGACGAAGACCGGCTCGAAGAAGCCGTCGCTGACGTCCGGGCTGACGCGGCGACTGACGCGACTGTCGTCGGGCACGCCGCAGATCTGACTGATCCCGACGCCGTCGACGCGCTCGTCAGACGCCCGATCGAGGAGTTCGGCGGCCTCGATCACCTCGTGACCTCTGCCGGTGGTCCGCCGGCCAAATCGTTCCTCGAAACGACCGACGAGGAGTGGTACGAGGCGTTCGACCTCCTCGTGATGAGTGTCGTCCGGACGGTCCGGGCGGCCGCACCGCATCTCCGCGCCGACGGCGGCGGAACGATCGTCACTATCGCGTCGATCAGCGTCAAGGAAGCCGTCGACGACCTCGTGCTCTCGAACTCGGTCCGGATGGGCGTCGTCGGCCTCGAGAAGACGCTCTCGAAGGAACTCGCCCCGGAGGTTCGCGCGAACGCGGTCCTCCCCGGAACCCACGAGACGCCGCGGGTCGAGGCGCTCGTCGACGAGAGCCTCGAAACCGGCGCGTACGACTCCTACGAGGAGGGAATCGACGACTGGGCCCAAGAGATTCCTGCCGGACACCTGGGCGACCCGATGGATCTGGGGCGGACCGTCGCGTTCCTCTCTTCCCCACAGTCGAGCTATCTCTCGGGTGTCGCGCTGCCGATCGACGGCGGCGAGAGCGCCTCGAACCTGTAGTGACCGGCCCCGATCTTCTGGTTCGGCTCGGAGGAACGAACCGGAACCCACGTCACGCTCCGCGTCCGAGTCGGCACCGTGACCGACTCGACGACCGAGATGACCGGCTACGCGCGGCGGATGCTGGTGGCCGTCTCGCTTGGGTGGGCGATGCTCCAGACCGGTCGGTTTCTCATCTCTCCGCTCTTGCCGACGATCATCGCGGACCTCGGGATCACCGAGGCGACTGCCGGTATCGCGCTCTCTATTTTCGGTGGCGCGTACGCGCTCATCCAGTATCCGAGCGGCGAGTACTCCGACCGCTGGAACCGGACGACGCTCATCGTCCCCGGATTGCTCGTCCTCGCCGCCGGATTCGCGCTGTTCGGGCTGACGAACGGTGTCGTGCTGTTTTTCGTCGCCGCGACGGTCGTCGGCATCGGGAAAGGGCTCTTTGCGATTCCGTCGCGAGCGCTGCTTTCGGACCTCTTCACCAAGCAGCGCGGCCGCGCGCTCGGCATCTACGCCGCCGGCACCGACGCCGGGGGACTGATTTCCTCCGGCGTCGCGATCCTCGCGCTGACGTACGCGAGTTGGCGGACGCCCTTCTTCCCTGTCGCGATCGGCCTCGGACTGCTCACGGCCGCCTACGCCGCAACCACGAGAGACGGCTACCACGTCGGCGAGACCTCACTCGACGTCTCCGGCACCGTCGGTCGGCTCGTCGAGAGTTCCCAGCAGCGGGAGACGCTCGTCGCCTTTTCGCTGTTTTACTTTATGGTCGGTGGGATCATCAACTTCATTCCGACGTACCTCGCCCAGACGAAGGGGTTCTCCCAGGGCCTGGCGGGCCTGACGTTCGCGATCGTCTTCGCGGTCGGCCTCGCCGTGAAGCCGCTGGCTGGGTCGCTTGGCGATCGGTTCTCGCGGCGTGGGATCGCTGTCGCCGGGCTGCTCGTCGCCGCGACGGGCCTGATGGCTCTCGTCGTCGCGTCCGCGACCGTCGCGATTTGGTTCACAGTGGCGTTTCTCGCGCTCGGGTACAAGGCGGGCTTCCCGCTCGCCGACGCGATCATCGTCGACGACGCGCCCGACGGCGGGATGGGTGCCGACCTCGGTGCAGCGCGGGCGCTCTTTCTCGGCGCGAACGCGGTCGGCCCGGCATACGTCGGGATCGTCGCCACCTACGGCAGCTACGACCTCGCGTTCGGCGGGTTCGTCGTCTGTCTGCTCGTCGCGGCGTGGCTGCTGTTCCGCAACCGGTAACCTGTGCGCCACTGGACTGGGACCCGCGCCGATCGGTGTGTCTCGACGGGTATTCGTCGTTTCTCGACGGACGATACGTGCCTCAGCGCCGATTAACACCAACTACGTCACACGGTAATTATTTTACCACACATTTTCTATTAGCCGTGAGTGTGTTACCAAATGTTTGAGTTTCGGCGAGACCGTCGCTGGCGGGCCGTCCTATCGAAACGTTCTCCCCGACAACCGGCTTTGAGGCAGAACGCAGAATGAGCGACAGCAGACCAGCGTGGGACTTCAAAGAGCGAGACGTCGTCATCCTCAGAGAACTCGCACGGGACCCACAACTCTCCGCCCGTGAACTCACCGACGTCCTGGAAGAAGAACACGGAATCGACGTCAGCCACGTCACGGTGAGCAAAGCGATCCGGAATATGCGTGAAGCGGGCGTCTTCCGCGAAGCGATAATCCCGAACGAGTCGTACTTCACGTTCGCGCTGATGGAGTTCAAATTCAACCCCGAGAACTTCAAAGAACACTGGCGTGACACGATGGAACACATCCGATCGAGTCAGTACTCCATCTTCTACTTCCTCTCGGACGGGGAGTACCAGTGGAAGTCGGTGATGATGTTCCCCAGCCAGGAGGCGGAGTCGAAGTGGCTCCACGAGTTCTACAAAGAGCACGGACAAGCCGTCAGCAACGTCCGTAGCTCCACGATGACGAACGTGCTGAAGTTCGGGACGACGCCCGGCCTCTTCGATCACCTCGAATCGAACGGCGGTGAGTGATACAGCCCTGAGCGACAGGACACGTATGCGACCGTTTACTTCGACAGGGGACGGTTCGCGACAGCAGACGGTCGGCGACTGACGACCCGGATCAGACTCCCAGGTACTCCTGTCTGAGTTCGTCGTCCTCGCGGAGTTGCGCCGTCGAGACTTCCTCGACGATTTCGCCCTCGTCGAGAATGTAGTGCCGTTCGGCGACAGCGACCGCCACGGCGACGTTCTGCTCTACCAGGAGGACGCTCACGTCCTGTTTCTCGTTGATCTCTTGGATGATCGACTCGATCCGTCGGACGATGTACGGAGCCAGCCCCTCGCAGGGCTCGTCGAGGAGCATCAGCTTCGGGTTCGTGACGAGGCTTCGCGCAATCGCCAGCATCTGCTGTTCGCCGCCGCTCATATTCTTCGAGGGGCGATCCCGCATATCGTCGAGTTCGGGGAACTGATCCAGCACCTCTTCGACTGGCAGCGGATCGCTGGCGTGATTCGCCGCGAGCCGGAGATTCTCTTTGACCGTGAGGTCTCGGAAGCACCGGCGTCCTTCGGGAACGAGAGACAGCCCGAGGTCCGAAATCTGGTAATTTCGGTGCGCACGGAGGTCTTCGCCGTTGAACGTCATCGACCCACCGAACACCCGGGGCACGTCCGCACCGACGAGTGCGTGCATCGTCGTCGTCTTGCCCGCGCCGTTGCGGCCGAGCAGCGAGACGACCTCGTTCTCGTCGACCGAGAGGTCGACGCCGAACAGCACCTGTCCGGTCTCGTATCCGGCTTCCAGTTCGGAGACGTCGAGGAGGCTCATAGTTCCTCCCGCATTCCGCCGAGGTACGCTTCTTGGACCTCCTCGTCGCCTCTGACCTCGTCGGGCGTGCCCGTCGCGAGAACGCGCCCCTGATCGAGGACGGTGACGCGGTCGCTGATCGAGAGGACGATATCCATATCGTGCTCGATCAAGAGCAGCGTCAACCCGAGGTCCTGATGCACCGATTCGATGAGGTCGGTGACGAGCCCCGTCTCGTTCGTTCCGAGGCCACTCGTCGGCTCGTCGAGCAGGAGTACCGAAGGATCCGTCGCCAGCGCCATCGCGATACCCAGGCGACGCTGGTCGCCGTGCGAGAGGTTCTTCGCAGTGACTTCGCGTTTGTCAGTCAGCCCGACAGAGTCCAGAATGTGCAGGGCTTGCTCGCGGTGCTGGGACCGCCCCTCGCCGAGGAGATCGAACGAGAAGGGTCCGGATTCGATCGTCTGGACGACCACCCGGACGTTTTCGAGGACGCTCAACTCGTTGAACAACTGATTCGACTGAAACGAGCGGGCGAGGCCGCGGTGGGGCCGCTGTTCCTGTGGGAGATCCGTGATCTCCTCGCCGTGGAGATACACCGTTCCGTCGGTCGGTTCGAGCGCGTGCGTGAGCACGTTGAAAAGCGTCGTCTTGCCGGCCCCGTTCGGACCGATGATCGCTCGTAGTTCGCCCTCGGGGACGGCCAGATCGACGTCGTCGACGGCGACGATGCCACCGAACCGCTTCGTGAGGCCCGTCGAGCCAAGGGCTGCCGTCTGGGCGTCGCCTGTGTCCGTTCGATCGGTCGTCGACGTATCTGTTTCAGACATCTTCTTCACCGGTCCGCAGTCGGTCGTAGAGCGTTTCGATACTGTCTCTGAGGAGTCCCCAGATCCCCTCGCGTGGCGCGATCAGCACTGCGATGACGAACAGCAGTCCGAGGAAGAACTGCCAGTACGCCAACACGCCCGCGAGTTCGAGACTGACGATCGGGACCTCTTTCAGCGGCAGGACGAGCATCTCGAAGTCGGTCAGGTAATCTTCGGCGAACAGCCACACGAACGCGCCGGCGACGGGGCCGAAGAAGTAGTTCGCACCGCCGAGCACCGTCATCAGGATTACGTCGCCGCTGGTCTCGACGGTCAGGAGCGAGAGCGTCGCGCCCTGTTCGTTGATTTCGAGGATCGTGCCGGCGTAGGCGGCGACGACCCCGCTCAGGGTGAACGCCCACACCTTGTATCGGTAGGTGTTGATCCCCATCGCGCGGGCCAGCTCTTTGTTTTCGCGGATTGCGATGAGCGTCCGCCCGAACGGCGAGCGGACGATCTGCCAGAGAACCACGAGGCCGACGAGGACCGCCGCCGCGACGAGCCAGTACCAGTCGAACTGGAAGCCGCCGAGGTTCACGTACTTGAGACCGCGTTCGGTCTCGATCCACGCCGGGACCGCACCGCCCGCGATGCCGGTCGTCCCGCCGGTCAGTCCGGCCGGGTTGTAGTTGGCGATGAAGTGCGCGGTCGTCCCGAACGCGAGCGTGAGCATCGCGAAGTAGATCTCACCTTTCTGGACGGTGATCCGGCCGATGAGATAGGCGACGACCCCGGCGAGCGCGAGCGCGACGACCGCCGACAGGACGAACGACGAACTGAACCGTGACAGCCCGATCGCCGTGACGTACGCCCCGATCCCGAGGAACATCGCGTGGCCGAACGACAGCAGCCCCGTGTACCCCAAGAGGAGGTTGAACGAGGCCGCAAACAGCATCCAGATGAGGATGGTGTTCGCCACAGACCCGTATCCGAGGAGGAATTCCATCGACACTAGTGGACGGAGCAAGATGACCAACAGGATCGACCCGATTGGAACCTTGTACCGATTCAGCGCCCCGAGCGGGAGTCCCGAAACGAGGCTCCCTCCGGTTCGGTTCGTGGCGGATTCGTCGCTCATTCGAGGAAGCCCTCCTGTCCGAACAGCCCGCGTGGCCGTGCGAGCAGCACGACGATCATCACCAGATACGGGACCAGTCCGCCGATGCCGGGAATATTGATGAACTCCAGCGTCGTCACCTCGGCCAGCGTCGAGAGGTACAGCGGCGTCAGATAGCTCGCGCCACCGATCAGGAGGCCGGCGACGACACTCCCGAACAGGCTTCCGATCCCGCCGACGACGACGACGACGAACGCGAGGATGATGAACTGATTCGCCATCCCGACGTCCATTCCCACCGCGGCACCCCGGAGGACGCCGCCGAGACCCGCGATGGCCGCGCCGAGCACGAACATCGAGATGAACCGCACGTTCATATTCACGCCGAGGAACTCGGCCATCTCGCGGTCGAGAACGCCCGCGCGAACGGAGAGACCGAAGTCGGTGCGCTCGATGAGCAGGTAGACGGCCGCGATGACGATAACCGCCACGGCGACGGTGAACAGGCGGATTCGCGAGACGGTCGTGACACCCAGATCGAAGCCCATCGAGAGGACTTGCGGAGCCACGACGCTTCGCGGCGTCCCGCCCCAGATGGCGCGTGTCGCCTCACCGAGCATCAACGCGATGCCGAACGTCGCGAGCAGTCCGTTCAGGGGGTTCTTGTCGTAGAGATGTCGGAGGACGCCGCGTTCGATGGCGACGCCGACGAGTCCAACTCCGATCGGTGCGACGATCAGCGTGACCCAGAACGAGACTCCCCAGACTTCCATCAACTGGAAGGTGAAGTACGCGCCCAGCATGAACAGGGCGCCGTGGGCGAAGTTCACGATGCCGAGCAGCCCCAGGACGATGGACAGCCCCAGCGCGATCAGCACCAAGACGAGTCCGTACACGAGGCCGCCGATGACCTGATCGATGAACAGGCCGGGGCGAACGATGGCACTCATCACCGTCAACAGCACCAGGACGCCCCAGACGACACCTCCAGCGGGCGTGATGCTGCGCTGCGTTCCCGGAATGGGAATGGCGTTCATACGTGAGTTCACAGCGAGCAGCCCGTCGCGTCGCAGCTACGCATTACGTCTTTTCCGGCGCTCGACCCCTCGACCTGGAACCACGCGTTGTAGGGGTCGGTCTGCATATCGTCCATCGAGCGCCCCGAGATCGCCCAGGTCGGGTGCACGAGTTGGTGGTCGCAGGCTCGCCATTCGAGGTCGCCCGGCATAATGCTCAGCGCCTTCTCGCTCTCGACGGTGTGGCCTTCGAGTTCGCCGCGGATCGCTTCTCCGTCTGTCGACCCGGCACGGACGGCCGCGCGGACCTGCTGATCCATCGCGATGTACGCGTTGGCGTGGCGCACGTACGGGTTCTGATCGCGGTCTGCGACCCGCATCTTGAACTCCTCTGCGCTGTCGATCGCGTTCGTCCAGCCGGTCGAGGCGATGTCCATCATCGCCGCGGACTCCTGGCTGAGTCCCCAGAACGCGATGTCTTCGGCCTGGTGACCCATCAGCTTGAAGTTCTCGTGCATTCCTTTGTTCCGGAGCTGTTTCATCGCCAGTCGCTTGTCGAGCGCGGGGAGGACGAGACCGAGCCCGGTCGCGTCGGAGTTAGCGACGTTGTTGAGGTACGACGTGTAGTCGTCGTTGGGGAACGGCGTCGCTTCCGACTCCACCACCGTGCCGCCGTTGGCCTCGATCTCTTCGATGTAGAGCTCCTGGGCGTTCTGCCCCCAGATGTAATCGGAGTACAGCAGGTACCACTTGTCGGCGATGTCGGCCATCCGTGCCCCGATGGACTTGACCAGCATCGTGTTCGAAGAGTACGTGCTGAACATATGCGGCTGACAGCTCGATCCCGTCAGCGTGTCAGACGCGCCGTCTGCGATGTAGGAGACGCCGTTGTCGGAGGCCCACGTCCCGATCTTCGTACAGACGGCCGACGAGAGCGCGCCCTGCGCGAAGTCGATGCCATCCGCCGTCACGGCTCGTTTCATTCGCTCCAGCGACGCGCTGGGATTGACTTCGGTGTCGTAGGTGCTGATCTCGATGTCGACGCCGAGTTCGCTTTCGAGGTCCTCCGCTGCGAGTTCGGCGCCCGTTCGGAGTGCGGGTCCCCACGGCGCGAACGGACCGCTCTGGGGGTTGAACACGCCGACGTGGAACGAATTCGGACCTGTGTCCTGACTCGTCGAGCCACCCGTCGTCCCCGAGTCGCCACCGCCGTCCCCACCACTGTTGTCGCCGTCGCCTCCGCCGCCACCTGAACAACCGGCGAGTCCGGACATTGCGATTACTGAGGCTGCGCCACCCGTCTTTAGCACCTTGCGTCTGGTAGGTGATCTCATAGCTCGCTCCACACCTTAGAGCCGAACTTGATAATACTTTCGTTAAGTATAGGGGTCGATTGTGGTGAAATAGTAAACGAAGCAGCGCCCATTCAGAAACCTTGTTAGAACACGTATGTTACCACACTTCACGATAGCGGGCCGCTCTGTACGCAGTGGGAGGACGTACTACACGTCTGGTGCTCGTATAACCCTCCAGACACAGCCCCGGCAATCGACTTTACAGTTGGTGTCGTATACGCCTACAATTTCACCACAATGTCTCTTCAATAGCTAATTCTAAACACTGTGTCTAAAACACCAGAAGATTGAATAGCAACGTTAACGCTTGGGTAAGCAATGCAGGAAGCGAACATCCAACACGTCGCGGTACTCGGCGCCGGAAGTATGGGTCACGGCATCGCCGAGGTTGCTGCGATTGCGGGCTACACTGTCTCTATTCGAGATATCGAGCAGGAGTACGTCGACGACGGTCTCGACAACATCGAGTGGAGCCTCGGCAAACTCGCTGAGAAAGGGCAGATCGACGAATCGGCTGCGGACGTCTTCGACCGAGTCGAGGGCTTCACCGACCTCGAAGCGGCGGTCGAGAATGCCGATCTCGTCGTCGAGGCGGTGCCCGAACGGATGGAACTCAAGAAGGACACCTTCGCCGAAGTCGACGAGCACGCCCCCGAAGGAGCGATCCTCGCGAGCAACACGTCGGGGCTCTCGATCACCGAGATGGCTAAGGCCACTGACCGGCCCGAACAGGTCGTCGGGACGCATTACTTCAATCCGCCCGTGCGGATGGACCTCGTCGAAGTCGTCCACGGCGACGCGACCAGCGACGAGACCATCGAGCGCGCACACGCCTACGTCGACTCGATCGGCAAGACGGGCATCGACGTCAAGAAGGACGTCCACGGCTTCGTCGTGAACAACGTCCTCGTGCCGTTTATGGGCGAGGCCGCGTGGATGCTCGACCGCGAGGAGTGCACGATCCAGGAGGCCGACGCTGGGATGGTGTTCAACCGCGGGTACCCGATGGGGCCCTTCGAACTCAACGACTACGGCGGCATCGACATCGCCTACGACTTCCTCGAAGCTTCCGCGTACGACGTGCCGCCGTCGATCGCCGCGATGGTGGACGACGAGACGCTCGGCCGCAAGACAGGCAAGGGCTTCTACGACTACGAGGACGGCGACGGCGTCGACTACGAACCCGGCGACGGCGAGGGCTTCGACACGCTCCGCATCGAAGCCCGGATGATCAACGAGGCGGCGAAGTTGGTCGGCAACGACGTGGCGACGCCCGAAGACATCGACCTCGGCGTTCGTCTCGGCGGCCGGTTCCCGCTGGGGACCTGTCGCGTCGGCGACTCGGTCGGGCTCGAGACGGTCCTCGACAAACTGGAGGCGCTCTACGAGGAGACCGGTGCCGCGCGATACGAACCCGCTGACTACCTGGTCGAACTGGTCGAGGCCGGCGAGACCGGCGTCGACGCGGGCGCGGGGTTCTACGACTACACGGGCGAGTACCCCTATCAGTTCCTGAACGTCGATCTCGACGAGCGGGGCGTGCTCTCGATCGAGTTCGACCGCACCGAGCGGCTCAACGCCTTCAGCGAGGAAATGTTCGCAGAAGTCGGCCACGCGCTCGAGGACGCCGACACGGACGAGGTGTCTTGCGTGGTCTTCGAGGGCGCCGGCGACCGCGCGTTCTCTGCCGGTGCGGACATCACGGGCTTCACCGCCAACGCGCCGACCGAGATTATGGACGTCGAGGAATCCATCGAACGGATCTACAACTTCGATCGACCCACGATCGCCGCGATCGACGGATTCTGTCTCGGCGGCGGATTCGAGTTGATGCTCGCCTGCGACCTCCGACTCGCGACCGAGAGTTCCACGTTCGGCAGTCCGGAAGTCGATCTCGGCTTGATTCCGGGCGGCGGCGGCACCCAGCGCCTCACCCGCCTCGTCGGCAAGCCACGCGCGAAGGAGATCATCTTCCGCGGAAATCACTTCGGCGCCGAGCGCGCCGAGGAGTGGGGAATCATCAACCGTGCCGCTCCGCCAGCCGAGTTCGACGAGACCGTCGAGGAGTTCGTCGGCGACGTCGCCTCGGGGCCCAAGACGGCGCTGAAAGTCGCAAAGCAGGTCATCAACGAGGGCGACGACGCCAGTCTCGACGCCGGGCTGAAGATGGAGAGCCAGGGCTTCGGCCTGCTGACGACGACCGACGATATGCTCGAAGGCGTCCAGGCGTTCAGAAACGACCGCGAACCGAACTTCGAGGACTGAGAAATGCCACACAACGCAGCCATCGTCGGCGGCGGGCTCACCGAATGGGGCGAGCGCGACGCCACGTGGAAGGATCTCGCACAGGAAGCCGGCAAAGCGACGTTCGACGACGTCGACGGGATTGAGCCCGAAGACGTCGAGGGGCTGTTCGTCGGAGCGGTGCAACCCGAACGGTTCGCGTTCCAGAGCCACGTCGCGCCGATGGTCGCCGAACTACTCGGCATCGACGTGAACGGAATGTTAGCTCGCACCGAACTCGCGTGCGCGAGCGGGCAGGCCGCGCTGCGCTACGCCTGGCTGGCGATCGCCGCCGGTCAACTCGACGTCGCGCTCGTGCTCGGCGTCGAGAAGATGAACATCGACCGCGAGCATATGCCGGAGATCCAGTCGAATATGACGAACGTGCTCGACCGGGAGTTCGACGGCGTCAACGGCCTCAACGGACCGTCGTACTTCGCCCAGTACGCCCAGCGGCATATGGAAGAACACGGGACGACCCAAGAACAGCTCGCGATGGTGAGCGCGAAGAACAAGAGTCTCGCCGCCGAGACCGAATTCGCACACTACCGAGAGCACGTGGACGTCGACGACGTCCTCGATTCGTACCCCATCGCCCCGCCGCTCCGACTGCTCGACTGTAGCGGTATCACCGACGGCGCTGCGGGCGTACTCGTCGTCAGCGAGCAGAAAGCCGCCGAACTGGGCGTGGAGACGGCCGCGTACATCACCGGCAGCGGCCAGTCCTGTATGGCGAGCAACTCCGTCAACAACATCCCGTCGCTGACGACGTGGCCGCAGGCCCGCGAGGCCTCCCAGCAGGCCTACGAGCAGGCCGGGATCGAGGACCCGCTTGCGGAGATCGACGTCGCGGAGGTCCACGACTGCTTCTCGATCAGCGAGATCATCGAGTACGAACAGCTCGGGTTCGCCGAGGAGGGCGAAGGCGGGCAGTTCATCGAGGACGGGCGCAGCGAACTCGACGGCGACGTCGCGGTCAATCCGCGCGGCGGCCTGCTCGGGTGCGGGCATCCGCTCGGTGCGACCGGCGTCTGCCAGGCACTGGAGGTGTACCGACAGTTCACCGGCGACGTGTCCAGTGCCCGGCAGGTGCCCGACGATCCAGAGACCGGCCTCATTCACAATCTGAGCGGCAGCGCCTCAGTGCACAGCGTGATGACGCTCGCGAGGGACCCACAATGACTCGACCCCACCACACCGGCTCGAAAGACGCAGACGACCCGACCGACGACCTCCTCCGTACGGATGGCGGTGAGCGCAGCGACCCGCCACGCGGAACCATCTCGCTTCCGGACGAAGTCGAGCTCCCGCGGCTGCTCGACTTCTACGATCTCCAGGACCCAGCACACACCCGGATCCACGAGTTCTACGACAACCTCCGTGCGGGCTCGCTCACGACGACACAGTGCACCGACTGCGACGCGATTCACTTTCCCCCGCGCGTCGTCTGTCCGGAGTGTCTGAGCGACGACCTCGCGTACACTGACCTGCCGCACGAGGGGACGCTCACCTCGTTCACCGAGGTCCGAGGGACCGCGGCTATCGGGATGAGCGACGACCCGCCGTTCGTCGTCGGCGTGGTCGATCTGGGACCTGTCAGGCTCTCTGCGCGGGTCGACGACGCCACCTACGACGAACTGGAGACGGGTGACGCCGTCCAACTGAAGGTGATGGACATCGACGGACCGACCGAGCAGGACCGCGTCTTCTACCGGTTCGAGCCTCTCTGAAAACAGTTCGCGATGGCTATCAGTTGACGTCGCGCTCGGCGTCGTCCCAGTGTTCCTCTCGCAGTTCGTACTTCTGGATCTTCCCCGTCGAGGTCTGCGGGAGCTCCTCGCGGAACTCGACGCTCGTCGGGCACTTGTAGTGGGCCAACTTCTCGCGGCAGAACTCGATCAGTCCCTCCTCCGTGAGGTCTGCCCCCTCGCGCGTGACGACGAGCGCCTTCGGCGTCTCGCCCCACTTCTCGTGTGGGACGCCGATGACGGCGGCGACCTTCACGTCGGGGTGATCGAAGATGGTGTCTTGCACCTCGATGCTGGAGATGTTCTCGCCGCCCGAGATGATGATGTCCTTCTTGCGATCGACGATCGTGAGCATCCGGTTTTCGTCCATCGTGGCGATGTCGCCCGTGTGGAACCAGCCGTCGACCCGGTCGTGGAAGGCCTGCTCCGTCTGTTCGGGCTTGTTCCAGTAGCGATCGAGGACCTGATTCCCGCGGGCGACGACCTCGCCTTTGGTCTGGTCGTCGAGGGGGACTTCTTCGCCGTCCTCGTCGACGACACGGATCTCCGTGTTGAGCGTCGCGAACCCGGGTTTGTTGATGATGTCGTACTTGTTCCCCTGTTCGATCTTCCGCTTCGAGTTGCTGGTGGTGATGAGCGGCCCCGTCTCGGTCGCCCCGTAGGCGTGGATGATCCGCCAGCCGAGTTCGTCTTCGGTCCGCTTGATCGTCCGTTTCGGCGGGGGGCTGGCAGCGGTTTCGACGCGGACGGGCATCTCGCCGGTCGTCGGCACGTCCGCGTCCTCGTGGTATTCGAGCAGCATATTGAGGACCGTCGGCGCGCCGCCGAGATACGAGACGTCGTAGTCGTTGATCCGCTCGAACACGGTCGCGGGGTCGAAGTCCCGGAGTATCACGTGCTTTCCACCGATGCCGGTCAGCCCGTAGATGTGGCCCCAGCCGTTGATGTGGAACATCGGCGAGGTCCAAAGCAGCGTGTCGTTGTCCTCGAACTCCACGTGATGGGCGTGGATCATCGCGTGGTAGTGCTGGATGCGGTGGGTGTGGACGACGCCCTTCGGATCGCCGGTCGTCCCGCTCGTGTAGAGGATCGTCGCGTCGTCGTCCTCGCTGATGTCCGGCCGTTCGGGCTGTGCGGGAGACGCGTCACTGAGGACGGTCTCGTAGTCGTCCCAGTCGCCCTCGACGCGGTCGGCGTCGTATGCGACCCACTGCGAGACGCTTGTCTCGCCGCCCTCTTTCAGGTGCTGGAGCTTTTCGGCGTACTCGTAATCGGCGATCAGCACGTCCGGTTCGCAGTCGCCCAGTAGGTAATCGTACTCTCCGGGTTGGAGGCGGAAGTTCAGCGGGACGAACAGCGCGCCCAGTTGCATCGTCGCGTAGAGCGTCTCGATGAAGTAATGCGAGTTGGGCGAGAGCAACGCGACCCGATCCCCCTTTTCGACGCCCCACTCGCGGAGCGCGTTCGAGAGCCGATTGACTCGCGCTCCGAGTTCGCCGTAAGTGAACTCGGTCCCGTCGTCTGCGATGACCCCAACGTCGTCGCCGTAGAGTTCCGTCGCCCTGTCCAAGAAGTCAGTCGTGAGTAGTGGCCTGTGCATTGGTTTCGGTCCAGTTAGCAGGTCACACCAGTGCGTCGCTGTCGGGAACCTTCCGCTCGTCTTGCGGTCCGCGCACCCAACGACCGCCCTGGTATGGCATCACAGATCAATAATTTACATTAGTATATAATTGTTCCCCAAAAATTACCATAATATACGAAATCGATGAATGGAGACAACTTGGTTATCGAATCCGGGTGGCTCGATGGCGGCTCCACGTCTCCCGCTGATGGCTGTCCACCGCTCCCGTACGCCGGTTCCTGACGCTGACTCGACTTACCCGCGTCAGGTCTCGGTCCGGTCGAGGCTGGTCTGTCTCCCCAACGTCGCCTCGAATCTGTCTGCGAGGCCTTCGAGGGACCAGCCGCCGTCCTCGAACGCGATCCGCTCGATCTCCGGGTTCGAGCGCAATGCGACGCCATCGCCCGCCGCTTCGACGGTACAGCCGGTGACGCCCGCGGCCGCCTCACTCAGTAGAAACGCCGCGACCGGCGCGACGCTCTCCGGGGGGTACTCCTGCGCGTCGAGAAACGCTTCGGTCATCTGCGTATGCGCGATCGGAACCAACGCGTTCACGCGAACGTCGTACCGCTGTAGTTCGATCGCACCCGTGCGGGTCAGCCCGAGCACCCCTGCTTTCGCCGCCGAGTAGTTCGCCTGTCCGCTGTTGCCGAACGCTGACGGGCTCGCCACTGTCAGAAACGAGCGACCCGCTGATCGGGTCTCGGCCGTCTCTTTCCACCGGCGCGCGGCACTTCGGAGGAGATTGAAGTGACCGCGGAGGTGGACGTCGATCACTCGGTCCCACTCGGATTCGGTCATCTCGGTGAGATACGAATCACGGAGGACGCCGGCGAAGTTGACGAGGCCGTCGAGCCGACCGTGCTCGGTGACGGTGTCGTCGATCAACTCCTCGGCGTACTCCATCTCAGTGACGTCCCCGAGGTGGACCGTCGCAGATCCCGCTCCGTCGTCCAGTTCCTCCCGCAGCGTGACGGCATCGGACTCGTCCTCTCCCCCTAGGTCGTTGAGGACGACGGTCGCACCGTGAGAGGCTAACTCTCGTGCGGTCGCCCGCCCGAGCCCGCCCGTGCTCCCCGTTACGATGTAAACTTCATTTTTAAGCATATATTTTCGATGTGAGATACGAGGCCACAATATTCTATCGACGGGATCCAGCTCAGGCGGCGCAGTGAGTTCGTCGCCAGCGAATCACGTCGCCTGCGGCTCGGGTGCGCGCCACGCGAGCACGGTCCCGACCCCAGCGAGTGCGCCCGCGAGAAGGAACGCCGCGTCGAAGCCCGCGGCGTCGACGACGGCGCCACCGACGATCGGAGCCAGAAACGCCCCAGCGAGACCGACGGTCGTCTGAAATGCGACGGCCGTCGCGGCAACGCGCGGATCGACCGCCTCGCGCACGTAGGTAAACGAGAGCCCGAGCGTGAGCTGGATCGCAAAGCCCGAAAGCAGCAGGACGCCGACGAGCAGTGGGACCGAGCCCAGGTACGCGAAAAGCAACACGAGCGGCGCCGCGAGGCCGAACGAACCCAGCAGGACCGGCTGTCGCCGCCCGTCGAAGACGCGGTCCGAGAGGAGACCGCTGCTGATTCGCGAGACGACACCGATGCCGGGGAACACGGCCAGGAGGACGCCACTCACCGCCAGTGAGAGCCCGATCTCCTGGGTGAGATACGACGACCCCCAACTGTTGATGAAGAGATACAGCGCGTAGCTGAGAAAGCCGAGCGTCGCGACGAGCCAGACGGTCTCGTCGCGGAGAACGGTCCCGAACTCCCCAAGCGTGGGGGCCTCACCGTCGCGACCGCCGAGTCCGCGACTCGTCGGCCAAAATATGAGCAAGCCGACGAGCGCGACGCCCGTGAACGCGATGAAGATCGCGGGCCAGCCGAACCGCGCGGCGATGATCGGCCCCGTCCCCTGCCCGATCGCGAAGCCGACCGGACCGCTCGCGGTGAAGATACCGACCGCCGTCGCGCGATGGTCGCCGGTCACTGCGCGGCTCACGATGTCGATGCCCGCGTTCCAGACGACCACGTACGCGATGCCACCGACTGCGCGCGAGGCGATCACCGACCGGTAGCTCCCTTCTCGCCCGCCGATCCATCCCCAGATGCCGGCCGCGAACAACACGAACACGGCGACCACCATCACACGTCGAGAGTCCGTTCGATCCAAGAGGGCGCCGGCCGGCAGACTCGCAACCACGGCGGTCCCGAACATTACGCTCACCAGGAGTCCGGCGATCGCCGGCCCGATGTTTAGGGACTCACGGATCAGCGGAGTGACGCTCGCTGGGACGATCTCGTAGGCCGCCAGTCCCACCGAAGTCAGACTCGCGCCCGCGACGAGACCATACGTCGTCCAGTCCCGTCCCGACGCTTGCCCCGACCGATCTCGGTCTGATCGGCCGTCACTCCGTTCGGTAGCCATCAGTGCTCGGACGTGTTCGCCAGTTGTATAGAAAGCAGTGGTGTCGGCTCCGTCTGCCGGGACATTGTTACCACACGACCGTAGCATCCACAAACAATCAGTTTTCCGACTATATCACGACGCCGTCGTTACTCCTCGGCGATCGCGACGGTCTCCTGTTCGAATTCCTCACCGTTCCACCGCCACGAGCCGAGATACGGGTGGCCGTCGAACGCACAGATCACGTAGGAGTACCCCGGCCACGTTGCACGGTCGGCATCGACGGCGCTCGGACGCGCCGGCCCGGTCGGGTGCGTGTGATAGAACCCGACCACGTCGAGTCCTCGGGATTCGATCTCGTCGATCCGTTGTAGTTGCGCTTCGGGGTCCATCGCGTAGCGAATCTGTGGCGCGTCCGCGACGTTCTCGACGCGGGAAACGTCTGTGACGCGGCTCGCGTCGGCTCCGTGTTCTCCGGCGAGGACGCCACAGACCTCCTCGTCGCCGCCGGCGTACCCGTGGTGGACGATCTCGTCGTAGGCGTCGCGGCGAATCGTGAGCACGTGCGTTCTAGGGGCGCTCGCCGCAAAAACTCTCGCCCCGGCTTACGCGTCGCTGTCGGCGTCCGTTTCGAGTTCGTACTCCCAGGCGTTGTAACCGCCTGCCATACTTCTGACGGACGTCTCCGCGCCGACGCCCTCGTAGCTGCTGATGAGGCGGGCCGCCTGAACCGACGACTGCCCGATCGGGCACGCGACGACGACGTCCTCGCCCCACTCGATCTCGTCGATCCGGGTGTGGAGTTCGGCCATCGGGACGTTCTCCGCGCCCGGGATGTGACCCTGATCGAACGACGACGGCGAGCGGATGTCGATGATCTGTACGTTCTCGCCCGCATCGAGTTTCCGCTTGAGTTCGTCGGTGCTGATCTCCTCGACTGTCATCGGGTGATCACCCGTCGAGAGTCGGCGTCGGACGCCGGTAATGCGTCCGTTCCGGGGCGTTTGCCCGGTCGCTGAAGTGTCATCGTCCTCGTGATATACTGCCTCCCGGAACAAACTCATTTCGGAGCGGCGGCTCCCTCGCCTCTTTTTGTAGCCGCCGTTCGTACACTCCGGTGATGGAACTCGTCGCAGTCGCCGCCGTCGCCGAGAACAACGTCATCGGCCTCGACGGCGAACTCCCGTGGGAAAGCATTCCCGCGGACAAACGGCAGTATCGCGCTCGCGTCGCCGATTCCGCGGTCGTTCTCGGCCGCGAGACGTTCGAGTCGATGCGCGATCACCTCCCCGGGACCCACCAGATCGTGCTGAGTCGAACGGAACGCGAGTACGACGTCGCAACGGCGACGCACGCCAGCGACGTCGACGAGGCGGTCGAAATCGCCGGGTCGCTGGGTCTGGAGACCGTCTACGTGCTCGGCGGGGCCGAGATCTACGCCCTCTTCCAGCCGCACGTCTCCCGGATGTTCCTGAGCCGCGTGCCCGGCGAGTACGAGGGCGACGTCCACTACCCGGTGTGGGACGAGGAGGAGTGGGAACTCGCGTCGACGTCGGACGAGGACGGTTTCACGCTCGAAGAGTGGGTCAGGCGGAAACGCGTGGACTGAACGCGTCCGGCCATCCGAGCGGTGCCCGTCGCTCTCTGCATCGCCCCGTCGTCCACCGGATCGCCCCGCCGCCCACCGCATCCCCGTCGTTCTCCACACGGCTCCCCGCGTCAATTACATACTGCCGGGGACCTAATCGATAGCCAATGTCCGCGACAGCGACGTTCGGTGGCGGCTGCTTCTGGTGTACCGAGGCGGCGATGCAGGAACTCGACGGCGTCGAGTCGGTCACGTCCGGGTACGCCGGCGGCAACACCGAGAATCCGACGTACCGGGAAGTCTGCTCGGGGAGCACCGGCCACGCGGAGGTCGTCCAAATCGAGTACGATCCCGACGTCATCGGCTACGACGACCTCCTGGAGGTGTTCTTCGCGACGCACGACCCGACGCAACTGAACCGTCAGGGCCCCGACGTCGGATCGCAGTACCGCTCGATCGTCCTCTATCACGACGACGAACAGCGTCGGCAGGCCGAGGCCTACGTCGAGGCCCTCGACGAGGAGTACGACGACGACGTCGTGACGGAGATCGAGTCGCTCGAACGCTTCTGGCCCGCAGAGGAGTACCACCAGGACTACTTCGAGAAGAATCCCAACGACGCGTACTGTCGGATGCACGCGCAACCGAAGGTCGAGAAGGTACGCGAACGCTTCGCGTCGAAGGTAACGCAATAACGGCTTCGCGTCGTCTGTACTCCGGTCGAACTCGCCGCAGCGACGGATTCTGAGATGCTCCGGCGGGGAAAGGTCACAGCGGGCAGACGCCGGCCGTTCTGGCGGCGGTGCGAGTGCCGTTACTCCTCGCGGCTACTCAGGTGGCCGGGGATCCACTCGCCATCGAAGTCCTCGTGGAGGAAGGGCGTCGCATTCTCGCCGGCGTACGTCGCCACGAGCTGGCCGTCGCCTTCAAGATGGTACTTGTAAGTCGTCAGCCCCTCCAGACCGACGGGGCCGCGGGCGTGGATCTTGCCGGTACTGATTCCGACCTCAGCCCCGAGCCCGAATCGGTAGCCGTCGCTGAAGCGCGTCGACGCGTTGTGGAAGACGCTCGCTGCGTCGATGCGCTGCATAAATTCGGCGGCGCGGTCGGACTCTTCGGTCACGATCGACTCGGTGTGCTTCGAGCCGTAGGTGTTGATGTGGTCGATGGCGTGCTCCAGTGAGTCGACGACCTTCACCGACAGGATCAGATCGCCGTACTCTGTCGACCAGTCTTCCTCACTGGCAGCGTCCATCTCGACGATGTCGCGCGTGCGTTCGTCACCGCGGAGTTCGACGCCCGCCTCACGGTAGCGCTCGACGAGGTCGGGCAGCAGGTCCCCGGCGACGGACTCGTCGACTAACAGTGTCTCGACGGCGTTGCAGACCGCTGGGTACTGGACTTTCGCGTCGAAGGCGATGTCGGCCGCCATCGAGAGGTCCGCTTCGGAGTCGGCGTACACGTGGCAGACGCCTTCCGTGTGACCCAGAACGGGGATGCTCGTGTTGTCCTGGACGTAGCTCACGAAGGCGGAACTCCCGCGGGGCATCAGGAGGTCGATGGCGTCGTCCATCCCGAGCATCGTGTCGACGTCTTCGCGGGCTTCGATGTGCTGCGCCCAGCCGTCGGGGACTTCGGCGGCGGCCTCGACGATCGTTTCGTAGAGAATGCGGTTCGAGTGTGCCGCTTCGCTGCCGCCTTTGAGGATGACGGCGTTGCCCGATTTGAGGCTCAGCGCCGCGATCTGCACCAGCGCGTCGGGACGGGACTCGAAGACCGTGCCGATGACGCCGATCGGGACCGACAGTTTGTAGAGTTCCAGGTCTTCGTCGAGCCGTCGGGCCGCAAGCGTCTTTCCGAGGGGATCTTCCTGTCCGGCGACGCTGCGGACCATCTCGGCGATGCTTTCGAGCTTCGACTCCGAGAGTTTCAGGCGGTCGACGAACGCCTGGGTGTACTCCCCGGCTTCGAGCATCTCTTTGCCCTCTTCGACGTCGATCGCGTTGGCTTCGAGAATTGCCTCGCTGTTTGCCTCGATGGCGTCTGCGATCGCGTGCAGAGCGTCGTCGCGGGCCGATTCCGAGAGGTTCGCCAGCTCTAACGCTGCGGACTGTGCTTCGGTGACTTTCGCCTCAGTTTCTTTCTGGCTCATCAGTGATCGTTGATAGGGGTGAAGATGGTTCCGACGGGCTGTTCGGTGGCGACCTTTTCGAGGACGTCTTCCTCCGTCGAGCGGGCGATGACCGCGGGAATGCCGTGTTCGCTCACGGACCGCGCGCCCTGAACCTTCGTGCGGATGCCGCCGAAGGAGCCGCTCGCACTCGAATCGACGATCTGCTCGACTTCGTCGTAGTTGCGACCGACTGCTTCGATCAGTTCGGCGCCCGCGTCCTCCTTGGGGTTGCCGGTGTAGACGCCGCCGACGTCGGTGAGCGTGACGAGCAGGTCGGCGTCGACGCCGATCGCGATCGACGCGGAGATCATGTCGTTGTCGCCGATCCGGATCTCCTCGGTCGCGACCGCGTCGTTCTCGTTGACGATCGGGACGACGCCCCACTCTAAGAGCGTCTCGATCGTGTTCTTGAAGTTGGTGAACCGCTCTGGGTTCTCGAGGTCGTGCTCGGTCACGAGAATCTGCGCGACAGTCAGCCCGTAGCGCTCGAAGCTCTCGGTGTAGCGCCGCATCAGGTGACTCTGCCCGATAGTCGAGAGCGCCTGGGACTCCTCGACGGTGTCGTCGCTCGCGAAGCCGATGCGGCCTTTCCCGGCCCCGATCGCCCCCGAGGAGACGAGAATGACCTCTTTGTCGCGCTCGACGAGTCCGGCGACGTCGTCGACGAGTTTGTCGAGTTTCCCATCGTCGAGGTTCGACTCGTCGTCGGTGAGCGAGTTGGTGCCGGCCTTGACGACCACGCGTCCGGCGTTCGCGGCGAGCGAGCGTGCTTTAGCCACTTCCGCCGCTTCGACGGCGCCGCTCATTGTTCGGCGTCCTTCGCGGCCTCCTCGGCCAACTCGGCGGAGCGCCGGCTCGCGGCGCTCAGCGCGTCGCCGACGACCTCTTCGACGTCGCTGTCCCAGAGGACTTCCATCCCCTCGATCGTCGTCCCGTTCGGCGAGCAGACGGCGTCGATCAGTTCGTCGACCTCTTTGTCGGAGCGGAGCACTGTCTCGGCGGCGCCCTTGAACGTCTGTGCGGCGAGGACTTCCGCATCCTCCTCGTCGAGTCCCTCCTCGACGGCCCGCTTTTGCATCGCCCCGAGGAGATAGAACACGAAGGCGGGACCGCTGCCGTTCAGCGCCGTCGCGACGTCCATCAGGTCCTCGTCGATCTCGACGTACTCGCCGAGGTCCGAGAGCATCTGTGCGACGTTCTCGTCGCGCTCGTTCCAAGAGACGGCGGCCGCCATGTCGCGCGTCTCCGCGGCCAGATTCGGCATCACACGCACGACGGTGGCGTCGGTCTGCGGCTGGACGACGTCCGTCGAGACGCCGGCGGCGATCGTCACGAGTGTCGTGTCGGCGTCGAGTTCCAGGTCGTCGAGCACGAGCGGGACGATGTCGGGCTTCACCGCGAGGACGACGACTTCGGAGTCGTGAACGTCTGCGATGTCGGTCGTCGTTCGGTCGGCGTACTGTTCGATCGCTTCGAGAGCCTCGGGCGCTACGTCGTAGGCCGTGATGGTGTAGCCGTCGGCCTGAGAGAGCCCCGTGATCAGGGCGCTCCCCATATTGCCGCAGCCGATTACGCTGACGTCGATCATCTTGTGACTCTATAGACGGGGCCGCCGATATACGAACTTTGGTTTCCGATCGGTTCCTAGCGATGTTGTCTTTTGTGCACACGCGGGCGATCATCCGCCCAAAAGGGCGCGAACTGCTCGGTCTGCCGTATACTGACCACGGTTTGCTAGTGAATTCGATCTACCCACGACGATTCCTCTCTCAAGACCTAGGTAAGCCCTCCGTCCCGGTATTCAAAACTATGACTCAATATATTTATTCATTAGTTGTGTTCATTAACTGTGTTCTTCGATTGTGTTCACTGATTATGGTAGATTGCGAGTGAATCTGTGCCCCCCACGCGGTCGTCGCGTGGCAGCAGATTTTGGAACAGTAATGTGGAATGATAAACGAAAACGGGAGCGAGAGGACGTCATAGGGAGTTTCGTAACTGTTCAGAGATTCTCGCTGTACCGTCCGGCGAGAAATCTATGCGGACGTACCATAGTCCCTATCAGTCGCGGTGTCACCGACGATACAGCAGGAGCGCGACTCAGCGCGCGCTACAGGTGTCGACGCCGATGAGCGAGTAGAGCCCACAGAACCCGGTCACGGCGGTCCCGATGAGAACCAGCGCGACCACGCCGAGGACGGGCGAGAGAATCATCGGCCCCGGAACGAGGTTTCCAAGGAGGCCGAGCGAGATGACTCCCGCAAATGCGCCGAGGACGATTCGAACGAGACTGTCTGTCTGACCGACGTTCGTCTCCATACCTGGATATTGGCCCGTTCATACATAGTTGTTCTTGCCGCTGCGACCGCCCGACTGGTCTCTTCGAGTGTGGCTGAACACGCTACGGCGCTGATGCAGCAAAATTGGTTCTAATCCACTGGGACACTCGAAAATCCTCGCGATATTGTATCGTAATCGAATTCTAATGTACTCTGGATCCCGTATCCTGTCCTACACGATGTCACAGATCCCGGCCACGACACCCCAAGAACTGAAGGAAGCCATCGCGGACGGCGCGGAACTGACGATTCTCGACGTGCGCCAACCCCACGAGTTCGAAAACGACCACATCGAAGCCGAGAACGTCGAGACGATCAACGTCCCGCTGAACGAACTCCAGACGCTGGGACCGGACCAACTCCCCGACAGCGTCTCCGACGACCGGATCGTCGCCGTCTGCCGCTCGGGCAACCGGAGCAGTTTCGCGACGCGAATCCTAGATCAGGCCGGGCTCGACGTCGAGAACCTACAGGGTGGTATGCGGAGCTGGAAGCAGGTCGCGAGCGTTCCGTCGTAAGTTTCACGCTCCGTTATCACCGGGGGGCGTCTGAGACTCGCGGTCCGAATTCCTGACCGAGGCGTGAGGTTTTGTGTTCTCGTCCCGTAGTCACGTCTCTGATGGCGTTCGACGCAGTCGTCTTCGACCTCGACAACACGCTCTGTCGGCAGGACGGTGACGTGGGGGCGGCCTACCGGCAGGCGTTCGAACAGGTCGGGACCGAGCCGTTTGGCGAGCCCGCAGACCTGTGGAGTGCACTCGATGGCTCCCCGGATCCGAACGACCGCATCGGCTACCTGGGTGCCGGCTTCGCCCGCGTCGCCGCACAGTACGACCGGAGAGACGTCGATCCGATCGCCCTGGCGAGCGCGCTCCTCGACGGTATCGACACGTCGGCAGTAGCCTTCCTCCCGGGTGCCGAGCGAGTGCTCGAGACCGCCCGATCCCACGGTCCGGTCGCGATCCTCACGAACGGTCCACGACGTCGGCAGCGAGCGAAGATCCGGGCGCTCGACCTCGAAGACGCCGTCGACACGATCGTCTATGCTGGGGACCTTCCGCGGCGAAAGCCGCACGTCGATCCATTCGAGATCGTCCTCGAGGAACTCGGCGTCCGTGCCGGACGATCGGTTTACGTCGGCGACTCGCTGGAGTACGACGTCGCCGGTGCCCACAACGCCGGTCTCCAAGCCGCCTGGCTCCGTCCCGACGGCGAGGACGCCGGACGCTACCGCCCGGAGTACGAACTCGATTCGCTGACCGAGCTACACGACGTGCTCACAGCAGAATGACGGAGCGGCCCGACGCCTCACTCCGAAGTGTCATCTCCGCAGTCGCCCCCGGTCAGAGCGTCGCTTCCGTGAACCCGATCGAGCGAGGAAACCGCAAACAGACCGCAGTCGTCCGGTTCGCGGACGCCGACCCGATCGTCGTCCAGCAGACGCCGGATCCGAGCAGCGCTCGGGTCGAGGCGCGTCTGCTCTCGGCGATCGACGAGCGGACGTCGGTCCCGGTCGCCCGCCCCATCGACAGCGGCGACACCGGCGACGACGGGTGGCTCGTCACGCCACTCCTCGCCGGCGACGACCTCCACGAGGCGTTCGTCGATCTCGACGCGGCCACGCAGCAGGCTATCGCCGGCGCGTTCGGTCGATTCCTCGCGGAGCTCCACGAGGCCTTTCGGTTCGATCGCTACGGGCCGCTCACGGTCGACGATGGCGATCTCGTTACCGAACCCCGACCCCCGCGGTCCGCGCCGATTGACGACGAGTTCGATCTGGAGGATGGGATTTCTGGCTGTGTCGCCGCCACGCCGGCGGAGTGGCGCGAGTGGCTGGTCACATACGGACGGGCGAACGTCGCTCGCCTGCCCTCTGAGTTCGACGACCTCCGATCGGGGCTCCTCGATGTGGTCGCGAGCCTCCCGGCGACGACGGGACCGACACCGCGGTTGTTCCCGTGGGACTTTCGACCCGGGAACGCACTGGTCGCCGACGGCACTGTCACGGCCGTACTCGACTGGGAGTCTCCCCTCGCCGCCGACCCTGCGCTGTCGGTGGCGAAGGCGGAGTACCTCGTCGCTGACTGGTACGTGTCCGAAGCGCGGGCCGATCGGCTCCGCGCGGCGTTCCGTGAAGGGTATACGTCCGTCCGCGACAGCCCGGAGATCAGACCGGCACACCGCGTCTGTGCGATCGCGAGCGCTGCCGTGGACTCACGCGGCGTCGTCACGAACCCGCAGTATCCGCCGGTCGGGCGGGCGGCCGCCGTCGAATTTCATCGACGGGCGCTCGAACGAGTGCTGTGACGCGATTAGCGACTGCGAGCGCAGGTAGATAGAAACGCTGAGAGTGCACATCGGACCGGCAGCCCATCTGACCGTAGCGCGACGATTCGATTCCGGCGGGCGGAAACCGTGCGCCGTTCAGTACGTCGCGTCGACGATATCGTCGTCGAGGGCCTCGAACTGCGCGAGGTACTCCTGCCGTTCCGTGCGCAGCGCGCTGTGTGCGTCCGCGAAGTCCTCGACGTGATCGGCCACGACGTACCGGTCGATGTCGATGCCGGGGACCTCCGTGGGGACGGTCAGCCCGAGAGAGTCGTCGGCTGCCCACTCGATCGTGTCGCGGGCGACGCCTTCGAGAATAGCGACGGTCTCTTCGACGCCGACGTCGACGGGGTCGTCGGTCCCGACGACGCCGGTGTTGATGACGAAACAGTCGAGATCGAGGTCGGCGATCAGGTCGCGGAAGCGGTTGCCCTCTTCGCCCTCCGATCCGATGATGAACGGGTTCGTTCCGACGACGCGGATCGACTCGCCGATGCGCGAGGGGTCGCCGGCGCTCGTCTCGACGGATTCGCCGAGCATAAATGCGACAGCCGCCTGCGCGTCCGAGAGTTTCGCGATCGGCGGCATCAGCGGGTTGCGGGTGATGAAGAACACCTGATCGACCTCCTGAAGATCGATGTCGTCCGCGGAGCTTTCGAGGTAGTCGCGACGGATCACCGCGCGGGCGTTGCGGCCGTGCCGCGGTTCGTCGAAGTGGACCGTTCCGTCGTCGTCGACGGCGACGTTTTCGAGGACGGCGCTCTCGTCGGTCGCCGCGCTGTGGAGTTCGGGCTGTTCGTCGGCGCCGAGGCCGAGGGTCTTGATGTAGAGCCCGCTTCCTTCACTCCCCGCGACGGTGCCCGAGGGCAGCAGCGCACAGACGTCGTCCTGCAGCATCTCGGCACCTTCGGGATCGTCGAGCCAGAGTCCGTGACTTGTCAGCGTGGACTTGCCCGTCCCGGACAGTCCGAGGAACAACTGCCCGACCTCCCGCTCGCCGTCCTCGTCGTCGAGGCTGACGCGCTTGCTGCCGGCGTGCAGTCCGAGACCGCCCGCCTGCTTCGCGCGGCGCATAAAGAGCCGCAGGAACGACTTCTTCGCCTCGCCCGTGTAGTCGCTTCCGAGCACCGTCGTCAACCCCTCGTCGGGAAGTACGCGGATGCGTGGCTCGTCGGCCGCGTCAGGTAGTTGGACAGTGACGAAGTCCGGCGCCGCGCCCTCCGGGGCCGGTTCGAGGAGTTTCGCCCACGCCAGCGCGATTCGACCGTACTCCTTGGGGACGAAGAGGCGACACACGGCGGCGACCTCCTCGTGTCGGCCGACGACCCGGTCGACACAGAGGACGTCGTTGGAGGCATCGTTGACCCAGTCGATGCCCTGCTCGAAGACGTCGAGGTCCTCGGCATCGAACGACCCGTCGACGTTGTTTACCGTCCGGTCTGCGCTCCGGGAGCGGTACTCACTCACGTAGGAGGGTGCTCCGAACTCGGTCGTCGTTTCGAGGGGCGCGGAGAACTCCCGAAGGTCCGCAAACGAGGGGTTGTATGTGACGTGGTCCGCCGCCACCGGATCAGGAAAGTCGGCGACTGTCGGCCAGCGGGTCGAATTTGCCATATAGGGTACGATCCGCGATTTGCTCTCATAAGATTGTTGAATGCCGTGTATCGAATAATAAAATTCGTTTTATTTCTTTAGTACTATATAATCGCTCTCCCCAGATAGATGCTCTCGAACGCCTGCAACCACCGTTTCGAGTCGGCACCGGAACCCTCGGCCTCGGAAAAGCTCCTATATCTGATATGACTGGATAATAATATCACCTCTGGGACCGAAGTGTGACGTATGGACCCCGTCCCCTTCGAGAACGAGCTCACGTTCGAGACACACCGCCAGAACGACACCGTCGAGGAGTTCCACCAGTCGTACGAGGACGCAGTCACGGACGTCCGAGCCACGCTCGGGAAATCACATCCGCTGTGGATCGACGGCGGTCCCGTCGACGCCGACGAGCAGTTCACAGTCACGAGTCCGGGCGACTTCGACGTCACGATCGGGGAGTTCGCTGTGGGGACCCCCGACGACGTCGATCGCGCGGTCCGAGCGGCGGCCGCCGCGTTCGACGAGTGGCGGCAGACCGCTGTCGAGGAGCGCGTCGAGATCTTCCGCGACGCCGTCGAGGAGTTCCGCGAACGGAAGTTCGAACTCGCTGCGACGGTCTCGCTCGAAAACGGCAAGAACCGCACCGAAGCCGTCGCGGACGTCGACGAGGCGATCGACTTCCTCCGATTCTACAGCCGCGAACTCGAACGACACGACGGCTACGAGTTCGATACCGGCGAACCGACGCCGGGACAGCACTGTCGCAACCTCTTGCGACCGTACGGCGTGTTCGGCGTCATCGCGCCGTTCAACTTCCCGATCGCGATCCTCGCCGGGATGACGACGGGGGCGGTCATCACCGGCAACACCGCCGTGGTCAAACCCGCGAGTGCGACACCGTTGATCGCGCACAAATTCGTCGAGATCCTGACCGACGCCGGCCTGCCCGACGGCGTCATCAATCTCGTCACCGGGGGCGGCAGCACCGTCGGCCAACCCCTCGTCGAACATGAGGACGTCGCAGGCATCGTCTTCACCGGCTCGCGAGAGGTCGGGCTCTCGATCGAGCGGACGTTCCAAGACCTCGGCAAGCGCGGCCCCGTCATCGCCGAACTCGGCGGGAAGAACTCCGTGATCGTGACCACCGCGGCAGATATACAGAAGGCCGTCTCCGGCGTGGCGATGGGTGCGTTCTCGTTCAGCGGGCAGAAGTGTTCAGCGACTTCCCGCGTCTACGTCCACGAAGACGTGTTCGATCAGTTCCTCTCCCGACTAGTCGAGAAAACGGAGTCGCTCGGGATCGGACCCGCCGAGGCCGAGGAGACAGTCGTCTCCCCGGTCATCGACGACCGGGCACTGGAACGGTACGCTGACATCTGCGAGCAGGCGGCCGCCGAGGGCACGATCCACACGGGCGGCGACGTCGTCGACGCCTCCGACCTCCCTGACGGACGATACGTCGAACCGACCGTCGTCAGCGACGTCCCGCACGACCACGCGCTGGCGCGTGAAGAACACTTCCTCCCGTTCGTGACGGTTCATCCGGTCACGGACTTAGCGGAGGCAATCGACAAGGCCAACGACAGCGACTACGGCCTCTGTGCCGGCCTCTTCTCCGAGGACGAGAGCGAGATCGAGACGTGGTTCGATCGGATCGACTCCGGGATGTGTTACGTCAACCGCGCCCAGAGCGCGACGACCGGCGCGCTCGTGCAGGCCCAGCCCTTCGGCGGTTGGAAGTTCTCGGGGACGACCGGGAAGTTCGCCGGCGGCTACTGGTACCTCCCGCAGTTTATGCGCGAACAGAGTCGGACGCACGTGAGGGACGCTCGGGAGTGATCGGCGCCGCACAGAGCGAATTGGACGACCTGCTCGCGGTGCCTCTCGACTCCCGGCCCTGTCGAGACGCACCCTATAGACGGGTCGAACCTCTCACTCGACGCAGACGCCGGATCTGAACGTCCCGTACGGGCTGGTGGGTTGCCCCGGCGTGTTTTCTCGAACCGACGAGGTCACTGGTCGGAAAGTTGGATGGCCAGTTCACGAGCCCGGTCGACGTGTGCGTCCGCTTCTGAATTGCCCGTTTCGTCGATTTCAGCTAAGAGATCGACGATCGTCTGTGCCCGGTCGGCGGCGACGGTCGGATCGTCTATGTCACGGAGGTCCGACGCGATAGCTTCAGCTTCACCCAGCACACGACTGGGCGTCCGGTCGACCGGAAGTTCGGCCGTCGCCGCCAGTGACTCGTACAATTCGACGCGTGGATCGGCAGTCATCGAACTGAGGTACAGTCCGGGCCGGAAATAGCATTGCGGGTGTTCTCGGTCGGCCCGCGATCGTCCGTTGTCCCACTGAGCGGTCCTGCTGGAAGGTGCGGGGCCGAATTCAAGCGGCTCTCGACGTGTCGGCGCGGAAAGACCGACGTGGGGTTCGTCGTGTCGCCGGCGTAGCTACTACTCCTGGTACGGTGCGTAGCTTATACACCACGCCTCGGGGTCGATCGTCCCCTCGACGATGGCACAGGCCCCTAATCCGTCGTCGTTCTTGTCCTCGATGTAGAACGTACAGCCGGAACACTGCTGGCCCTCTTTCGGTTCCTCTTGGTACTGTACGTCCGATTTAGCCGACAGGCTGTCGGGGTCGCGCTCTTGCCCGCCCAGCGACGTTGCCGTGGCGTACTGCTCGGGCACGGTGTCGTCGTCAGACGGCGGCGCCGTCGTCGTCGGTGCTTCGGTCGTTTCCTCGCCGCCTCCGTCGCCGCCGCCGTTACCGGAACACCCAGCGAGACCAACCACTGCTGTCGTGCCGGTCAGTTGCAAGAACCGTCGACGTGAGTTACCGTTTCCGTCTGCCATACTCACACAGAAGGCTGGAATCGGCTTACCGCTGCGGGCAGTTCCTGCGGCACGGGAAGTACCCATACGTTGATTACGTCAGGAAGCATAATACCGTGTTCTCCATAGGGGCGAGCGCGGTGCCCCTCAGACAGACGTTCGCCTCGGGTTGATGGATCGCGATACCAGTAAGCACTCAAAACTGGCACTCCGAGGCGTGGGTATGAGTGTCCCCGATACCTTCGATTCCGACCTGACGCGGGCCCAGTTGGGGCTCGCTGCGGTCGTCGCCCTCGTCGGCGCGGTACTCACCCTCCCAGCAGTACAGTCCGTACTCTATGGTGCCCTCGTCGGCACGCCCAGCATTCTCCAGTGGGGCCTGGTATCGGCAGTGATCGCTGCCGTCGGGGTGGTGCGTGAGCGGCAGGAACTGCTGCTGCTCGGCGTCGTCGTCTTCGTCGTCCTCGGCGTCTTCGTCGGCCCGGTCGTGGGCGGCGTCTACGCGCACACCGATATGGCGACGCAGGTGCAGCAGGACGCGACGCGGTTGGACACGTTGCCAAATACGTCCACGGAGAACGTGCGTGTGCTGCCCCGGAGCGTCTCCGACAACTACGCGCAATCGTCGATGCAGTATCCGCAGTACCGGCTCACGGGCTCGGACATCGCCTACCACAACGGTTCGTACGCGTGGTCGCACGGACTCGCGCCTGACAACTTTATGGTGGCGTGGTTCGGCACACAGAGAGGCGCGCTGTACGTCGATATGACGACGACACAGAAGCGGGTCCGGGTCGAAGAGCGGACGTTCACCCACGGCCGCGGCCAGCTCTTTTTCGACTCCTATCAGTACCAACAGGTGCTGCACTCCCCGCTGAAGCGCCACAACTGGGAGACGACGTTCAACGCCCGGGCGAACGGGACCTCCTACATCGCGCACTCGACGACCGTCTACGACTGGAAGTTCCGGCTCGCACCCATCCCGCAGCTCTATGCGATCCCCCGACACGGGTCCGTCGAGCTAATGCGCTCCGATGGGTCGATCGAGAGCCTGTCACCCGGGGAGGCTCGGTCGTCCCCGCTCCTCCGCGGGCAGAACTTCTACCCCTACGAACTCACGATGTTCAAAGTCGAGTCGATGCAGTACGTCAACGGCGCCCTCAACAAGTGGTTCTGGAAGGAGGACGTGTTGGCGATCGCCGATCTCCCCGAAGCGGGCAACCGGTGGCCGATCGTCGTCCCGACCGACGGAGACGACCCCGAATTGACGTACTTCGTCGCCACCGAACCCACCGGGAGCGGCAACGGCGTGTACGAGGTCTGGACGATCGACGGCCAGACCGGAGCGATCGGCGTGCAGGGCTACGACGAGTCCCAGATCGGACCACAGAAGGCAGTCGACTTCGTCGAGCGTCGGCCGCAGGTCAATCGCCTCTCGAACGCCGACGCGATTGCGCCCGTGCCAGTCGTGAAGGGAGAGACTCTCTACTGGCACGTCAAGGTCGTGCCGCGAAGCCGGTCCGGCGTCGTGTACACGGCGTTCGTGAACGCCGAGAGCGGCGACGTAACGCTCGTCGAAGACACGGAACCGATCTACGCCTTCCTGACGCAGTCGGAGTTCGAGAACGTCCAGGACGAGACTGACGACCGGGGCGGTGGGACCACAGTCACAGTCGTGGTGACGAACGCCGACGGCGAGATCGTGGGCACGCGGAACGTCACTGTCCCCGAGGGCGGTGGCGTCTCGGTCAATGTCCAAGATCGGACGGCGAACAACTCCACCGCCCAGGCGAGCTAGCGACCTCGAATCACCTCTTCTCACCTGTGACGGCCACTTCGAGCGCGAAACTGGCCGCGGAGACGATGTCGCCGATGCCGACCGTGCTCGCGGGATCTGCGACGACTCGGTTGGGGGCGGCCACAACCCTCGGCGTCGTTAACACGCCGTCTTCGGCGCTGGCACCGACAGCGTCGGCGAGCGTCTCGATCGCGTGCTTTCCCGACTCTGAGGGGTCGTAGTCGAGCCCCGCTTCGAGATCTTCCGGGGCGCTGATACGGCCGGTGGCCGCCTTCGTCGCCGCGTTGATCGCGGCGAATTCGAGCCCCCGGCGGACGGCCTCCGGAGAGAGGTACTCGTCCATCACCGCGAGATGGTAGTCCATCGCGTGCAGTCGGATGCAGTCGACGCCGAGGTGGTCGACGAGGGAGTGCAGGACTCGGTAGTGTTCGAGGATCTCCGCCGCAGGCGAGTCCCGACCCGGCAGATCCCCACCCGAGGGCGGCGAGTCCGTCGTCGCACCGTCGCGGTCGACGTCACCCCGCAACAACCCCAGTTCGTTCGGATCGAGACCGATGACGTTCGCCTCCGGGAGGATTATCTCGGTGATCGCCGCGCGGAGGTCGTCGTCGTGGGTCACGGCGTACTCGACGTGGACCGGAAAGTCGCCGCCGGACCGTAGTCGAGCCAGGGTCTCGCGGGCGTGTCGCAGCGTCTCCACGTAGCCGTCGTCGATGTTCTCAGGCGTCAGGTTGTGATAGCCCGCCAGTAGGGCTCCGTCGATCTCAGCACCCACCTGGTCGACGACCGGATCCAGGTCGCCGGCGTGCAAGTCGAACTCCGGCGGTCGCGACGCCGCGATGAATCGGGTGTCGCCGGTCGCGCGGACGCCGAACAACTCTGCGCCCTCCCGGAACTCGAAGATCCAGTTGATCTTGGTCCGTTCGGTGTTCGTCGCCTCGGCGACCGGGACGAACGAGACCGTTCCGTCTTCGACGCGTGGATATCTGACGCGCTCGGGCCGCTCGAACATCGACTGCTGGGTCTCAGACAGGAGATACGTGTACAATGTCGGGGCGGCGTCGAGCGTCGAGAGGAGATTCGTCATAATCCCCGCCTGTCCGCCCATCTGCATCGCATCCGGTTCCAGTCGCGTCTCCAGTTCGGCCGCGAGTTCGGACGTCATCGCGACTTCGTCGCCTTCCCCCGTCGCCATCGTGTGTGTGATCGCCGTCGCGAGGTCCGACGCCGAAGCGAGGCGGGCGGGCGGGGCCGCCGTGCCCGGTTCGTCAGGCCGCGGGAGTTCGGCTTCGAGGGCCGGGCCGACATCGACGACCGCGTCGACGTTCGCGTTGTACGCGAGAAAGACCGGCAGGTCACGGAGTGCGCTGAGGTCGGCGTCGAGGTCGTCTTGCGGGGACATATTGGTTCTGTGTTTCGTCCGTTGTGACAAATCAGTAACGACAGTCCGTGTCTCGTCCGCTGTGGCCTCGGCGACGCTCCTGTTGATTCCTGCCGAACGTTAACACGGATGACCACGTAGCCTCAAGTGATGACTAGCCAACCATTCGTTCGGTCACTTGAGGACGTCGGCGGCGACGACGTGGGCTCAGTCGGCGGGAAGGCCGCGAACCTCGGCGAACTCGCAGGGCTCGACGTCCCCGTTCTGCCGGGATTTACGACGACTGCGGCGGCCTACGAGTACTACGTCGACGAGACGGGCATCCGCTCGGACATCGAATCGGCGCTCGATGGCCTGGATGTGGACGACGTGAGTGACCTCCAGTCGCGCGGCGAGCGGGTCAGACGGCTGATCCGGGAGGCGACGATGCCGCCAGACCTCGAAACTCAAATCGTCGAACAGTACGAGGCCGTCGCGCGAGAACTCGACACACGCGATCCTGCGGTCGCCGTTCGGTCCTCGGCAACGGCAGAGGATCTGCCGACCGCATCGTTCGCTGGCCAACAGGACACCTTTCTGGACGTGACTGGCCGGGAGGAGTTACTCGACGCTGTCAAGGGCTGTTACGCCTCGCTCTTTACCGATCGGGCGATCGTCTATCGGGAGAACAAGGGTTTCGACCACTTCGACGTACGGCTCGCCTGTGTGGTACAGAAGATGGGTCAGGCGGACCTCGGCTCCTCGGGCGTGCTGTTCACGCTGGACCCCGACTCGGGCTTCGAGAACGTCGTCGTCGTCGAAGCCGCGTACGGTTTCGGAGAACTGATCGTCCAGGGAGAGGTCGATCCCGATCGGTACGTCGTATTCAAGCCGACGAACGGGATCCTCGAAAAACGGCTCGGGGGGAAAGCACAGCGAATGGTCCGGCAGAACGGCGACACAGTGGTCGAAGACGTTCCCGAGCCAGAACGAAACCAGTACGCGCTCTCGGACGACGAGATACGGACGCTGGCGGCGTACGCCGAGCGAATCGAGGACCACTTCGATCGTCCGATGGACGTCGAGTGGCTCTTGGACGGCGACCTCGGGCAACTGTTCGTCGTGCAGGCGCGTCCCGAGACCGTTCACGGCGCGGCTGAAGCGAACGTCATCCGGTCGTATCGACTCCTCGAGGAGGGCGAGACGCTCCTCGACGGCGTCGCGATCGGCAGTGCGATCGCCACCGGCCGGGTCAGACTGCTCGACGACGTCAGCCAGATGGACCGCTTCCAGGCGGGCGACGTCCTCGTCACCGAGATGACCGCTCCCGACTGGGTTCCGATTATGAAGAAGGCGAGCGCGATCGTGACCGAACGTGGCGGAAAGACCTCCCACGCGGCGATCGTCTCGCGGGAGTTGGGCGTGCCCGCGGTCGTCGGGACCCAGCGCGCCACGAAAGTCCTCCGGGACGGCGACGCGGTCACGGTGGACTGTACCAGCGAAACGGGGTACGTGTACGACGGCGAACTCGAATTCGAGACCCGCGAGGAAACGCTCACCGACGTGCCGGAGACGGAGACCGACGTGATGCTCATCCTGGGCGATCCCAGTCGCGCCTTCTCGCTCGCCAGCCTGCCGGTCGACGGGGTCGGACTCGTCCGAGAGGAGTTCATCATCACCTCGCACGTCGGCACGCACCCGCTCGCGATGCTCGAACGCGGCGAGGGCGAGCAGTACATCACCGCGCTCCAGACCGGGATCGCGAAGATCGCGGCGGCATTCTACCCCGATCGGGTCGTCGTCCGACTGAGTGACTTCAAGACGGACGAGTATCAGCGGCTCGAAGGCGGCTGGAAGTACGAGTTCGACGAGGCGAACCCGATGCTGGGTTGGCGTGGTGCCTCGCGGTACTACGACGAGGATTTCCGGAAGGCGTTCCGCCTCGAATGCGAGGCGCTGCGACGCGTCCGCGAGGAAGTCGGCCTCGACAACGTGACGGTAATGGTGCCCTTCTGCCGGACGCCGGAGGAGGGACAGCGCGTCCTCGATATGATGGACGGGCACGGCCTCTCTCAGACCGACCTTGACGTCTTCGTGATGGCCGAGGTGCCGTCGAACGTCGTGCTCGCCGATCGTTTTTCGGAGCTGTTCGACGGCTTCTCGATCGGCTCGAACGACCTCACGCAACTCCTCTTGGGCGTCGACCGCAACTCCGAGAAACTCGCCTCGCTGTTCGACGAGCGCGATGAGGCGGTCGCGCGGTCGATCGAGTCGCTGGTCAAGGAGGCGCACGAGCACGACCGACCCGTCGGTATCTGCGGCGACGCTCCCTCGACCGTTCCCGGCTTCGTCGACCTCCTATTGGAAGCCGACGTCGATTCGATCTCCGTCACTCCCGACGTCGCGCTCGAAACGATCCAGAAGGTCAGCGAAGCCGAGAACCGCCTGTCGTAACGGCGGGTAGCCGGGCTTCCGGCACTAGTCCCCATCCCGACCCCGACCCCGGTCCTGTGAACTTACCCACACATTACAGGTTGGTGGAGTTCGTAGTTCGAACATAGCTATGACATCCACCCGTCGATTCGCAGACCGCACCGAGGCCGGAGAACTGCTCGGTGAGGCGCTCGAAGAGCGCGACATCGACGTCGACCTCGTGCTCGCCATCCCCCGCGGTGGCCTCCCGCTCGGACGGGCCGTCGCCGACGCGGTCGGTGCACCCCTAGACATCGTCGTCGCGAAGAAGATCGGAGCACCGGGAAATCCGGAGTTCGCGGTCGGCGCCGTCGCCAGCGACGGCTCCGTCTGGCGGAACGAGGACGCGCGCCACCGGTACGACGAAGAGTACTTCCAGCGCGAACGTGAGCGAATCGCCGAGGAAGCCGAGCAGAAGGCCGAGCGCTACCGGGGCGACCGGCCGGCACCCGATCTCGCGGGGAAGACCGTCGCGGTCGTCGACGACGGCGTCGCCACCGGCTCGACCGCCAAAGCCTGCCTCCAGATGCTCCGAGACGGAGACGCAGCGCGGATCGTGCTGGCGGTTCCAGTCGGACCGCCCGAAACGGTCCGAGAGTTAGAGTCGATGGCCGACGAGGTCGTCTGTCTCGAAACGCCGAGTCGGTTCATCGGCGTCGGCGGCTTCTACGAGAACTTCAGCCAGGTGTCGGACGAGGAGGCGATGGCGTACCTCGAACCGCCGGATCGCTGACGTCGTCGAGGAGTGTCCGGTTGGGCTCAGTAAATCTCGATTTCGGTCACCATTCGCCGGACGACAGTCGGTTCCTGCAGCACGTGTCCCTCGTCGTCGACGGTTCTGGACCCGACCTCCTCGGTGAGGACGGCTGTGTCGTAGTAGATGTCGTCGGTTCCTTCGATCCGCGCGACTCGGTCCGCCGGATACATCACTGGCTCCCGACCCTCGTCGGTCACCGCGACCCAACCGTTCTCGGCGACGAACACGCGCTCGCTCTCGACCGGTTCGGCGTCGTCACGGAAGTAGACAGTCGCCATACCGTTACAGACGCGCGCCGTGCTAATCAATGTCCCAGTGCCTGAGACGGTGTCGTCCACATCACCTGATCGAGTCGGACTCGCCACCGTCGACTGCCGCCGCACAGTCCGTGCACAGTCCTGTCTCCGCGTCGTAATGCGTATCACAGACGAGCGCGCCGCACCGGCGACACTGGTGTTCGGCCGGAGCCGACTCGCAGATCTGACAGAGGCCTTCGACGCTCATCGTTCAATTGCTGGTCAGGATCGGCATCTCCGAGCGTCTGAGCACGCGGGCGGTCGTACTGCCGAGGTACCTGTCGGCCTCCCCGTGGCCGCGCGTTCCCATCGTGACCAGGTCGGCGTCGACCCCGTCGGCGTAGTCGAGGAGTTCTTCGTGGGGGACCCCGCGAAGCACGTTCGACGTCACGGGCAGGTTTCGATCACGCGCCGCTGCGGCGATCGATTCGACCGCGTTCTCGCCACCCTGCTTGAGCATCCCGACGATGCTCTGCGGAACGTCGTCGAAATCATAGGTCGTCGTGTCGACGACGTAGACGACGTGGACGTCGGCACCGTACCGCTCGGCGATGCCGAGACCGTGTTCCGCCGCCCGCTCGGCGGCGTCGCTGCCGTCGGTGGGGATCACGACGTGGTCGTACATCGTGTAGCCCGACTCCGGAGCCGGTTCCCCAGAGAGCCGGACGGCCATCACCGGGACGCTGGCGGCCGTCACCACGCGCTCGGTCGTACTCCCGAGCCGGGACCGTTCGGCACCCGCGCGGCCGTGCGTTCCCATCACGACCAGGTCGATCCCGTTCTCGTCGACGTAGTGGCGGATTACCCGGTGCGGACGCCCGGTTTCGACGACCCGGACCGTTTCGAGTCCGAGGTCGTCGGCTCGCTCCTGGATTCGAACGGCCGCGTCCCGCCCGCGTTTCTCGACCCGTCCCCGGAGTTTCTCGCGAGCGGCTGCTTCCAGCCCTGCCGGCTCCGCACCGGTGTCGACGGCGTGCAAGATATGGACTGTGGCCTCGCTCGTCCGTGCCAAGTCCAGAGCTCGGGCGATTGCGTTTTCTGCGCCAGTGCTTCCGTCGGTCGGGATGAGGATGTCGTCGTACATAGATGGACCTGCGTGATTACGGGCTAGGAAGACTGCCCACGCGCTGTGCGCTGCCGTCGGTTCGTCGGCTGGGATGGTCGCATCGCTGGCTGACGAGAGGCGGGGAAGTCGTTTTGTTAGCCCGTGCTTACTGTTAATCCTCGCGAGCGGGCGACTCGCCGCCGACGCGGACTGTCGATCTACCGAAGCAGATCAGTTTTGTACTCTGAGCGCAATATACATCCAATGAGTACGATCCGACCGGCCGAACTCGACGAACGACTCGACTCCGGGTCGACAGAGGACCTTTTGGTGGTAGACATCCGCCCGACGTCTGCCTATCGGGCAGGTTCGATCGACGGGAGTCGGAACGTCCCGGTCTACGAGGACCTGCGGAGTGGTGACGACTCCACGCTACGCGGTCGACTCGACGAGATCCCCGCCGACAAGGACGTTATCGTCGTGTGCAAGCAGGGGATGGTCGCGAAACGGGCGACGAGCATCCTCCGTGAGGAGGGGTACGACGCGATGACGCTCCTCGGCGGGATGGGCGGGTGGAACGGCTATCAGAAGGGGTCGCTGGGCTACAAGCTCCGCTCGCTCATCTGGAAACTCTCGTAGGGGGCGGATCGCAACGAGCGCGTAAGGTGGCACCGAGTCGTCTCAGGCGAAGACGAGCATTGCGGCGCCGAGCGACAGCACGCTGACGGTCACGAGCGCGCTCAGAACGACCAAGAGCGGTTTGATACCGGTTCGCCGCATCCCCTGAATTTCGATGCTCGTTCCGAGACCGACGAACGCGACGAGGAACAGCAGTTGGTAGCCGCGTTCCAGCAGGGCAACCTCCGCGTCCGAGAGGAGACCGGCGCTGGCGACGCCGGCCACGAGCACGAATCCCAGGACGAACTTCGGGAACTGGCCCCAGAAGTACCGCCAACTCGCTACTGACGTCTCGCCGTCGCCGCCGTTCTGCCGGGCGTAGTAGACCGCATAGAGGATCGCGACGACGCCGATGAAGACGTTCCGTCCGAGTTTCGTGACCGTCGCCCACTGGCCGGCCGTCGGCGAATACGCGAATCCGGCAGCGACGACCGGCCCCGTACTCACCATACTGATCCCGGCCCAGATACCGAAGACGATGTCCGGGAGATCCAGCAGGCGACCGATCGCCGGATACGCCGCCAGCGTGACCGCGTCGAACAGGAGAATCGTCGCCACCGCGTAGGCGATCTGCTCGCTCTTCGCGCGGACGCCGCTGGAGACGGCGACGATCGCAGAGACGCCACAGATGGAGTATCCGGCGGCCAGCAGCGACCCCAACCGGTCCGGGATCTCGAAGACGTTCCGCGCTACCAGTTCGACGAACAGGAGACTGAAGCCGAGGAAGCCCACGACGAGCACCAGTAGGGAGAGACCGACCGAGAGCAACTGGTCGACCGCGATCCGCGCACCCATCAGCACGATGCCGGTCTCCAGCCAGAGTTTGTGCGTCGCGAGGCCGTCTTCGGCCCACTCGGGGGTCCCGACAGAGTTGGCGACGACGACGCCCAGCCCGACGGCCAAAATCAGTCTGTTGACGCCGACGACCGTCGAGAGAACGTGTGCGACGGCCGCCCCAGCAACGAGAACTGCCACTCCGGGGACCACTCGCGCCGTGTTTCGAGCTATCATTGAGATGATTAGTTGTGTACAGTCAGATCAGTTATATTCCTGGTTACGAGATAAGGACGGCCGAGAGCACGAGAGTTCCAAGGACCACTGCTTTCCAGTCACGATCCAGTGCCGTCCACCGGTCGAACGCCAGATCGAGCGGGTCCGGTCCGGCCGCCGTGTTCGAGGAGTCTTCGTTCGACATCGCTTACAGGTATCTCTACCGTGTCAGAGATAGCGGAAATAATTAGCGGGATACAGACCAGCGTCGATGACCCGCGCGTCCGGCGACGCCGCAAAAGAACGGACTCGCGACTCATAGGGGTTATCGTAACTGTTCGGAGATTCCCGCCGTACCGTCCGGCGAGAAATCTATGGGGACTTACGATAACCCCTATCAGTTCGAATCGAGCTGGCGTTCGACCCGATCGACGCTCTCGCGGATCTCCTGTACCATCGCCGTCTGCTCTTCGTTGGCCGCAGCGACGTCTTCGATCTCTGTCGAAATCGTCTCCGCACGACCGACCGCCGTGTCGACCGTGGCGGCGAGTTCCTCGGCACTCGCCGCTTGTTCGTCGGTTGCGTCGGCGATCTCGTCCATCCCCGAAGCCGTCTCTTGGATCGTCTCGACGATCGCGACCTGGTTCTCGACGAGGGCTTCGGTGTGCTCGACGGCGTCCTGAACGTGCGTGTTCGCCGTCCCGACGTGCGTCGTCACTTCGTCTGTCGACTGGCGGATTTCCGAGACGATTCGCTCGATTTCGTCGACCTCGGACTTCGACTGTTCGGCGAGTTCCTTGATCTCGTTTGCGACCACGGCGAATCCGTTACCGTCCTTGTCGGCGCGCGCGGCCTCGATGTTCGCGTTGAGCGCGAGGAGATTGGTCTGGTTTGCGATGTCGGTGATGACCTCGACGAGCTGGTCGATCTCGTCGAGCTTTGCGACGAGACTTTGGGTACTCCTGCCGACGTTTTCGCCGGCCTCCGCGACTTGCTGTGTGACGTCCAACACAGCCTGTCCGGCCTCTTGAGACTCCTCGGCCAGTTTCCGTGCTTCGTCGCTCTGGGTGTTCACCTCCTCGGCGCTCGAAGCGATCTCCTCGATGGTCGCGCTGAACGTCGCAATCTCGCTTGAGACCTCTTCGAGGTCGTCCACCTGCGCCTGCGTGTACTCGCTGATCTCCTCGGAACTTGCAGCGACATTTTCGGCGGAGTCCTGTAACTCCGCAACTGCGGCCCCGACTTCGTCGGACATCTGCGCTTGGAGGTCTTCGAGCAACAGTCGCTGCTCGACGAGTTCGGTGACCTGCGGCGTGACCTCGAACGCGCCGATCACGGTCCCGTCCGAATCTGTCAGTGGAAAGGCGGCTGCTCGGATGTGCCACGTGTCTCCATCGGCGTTCGTGCCGGTCCGGATGTCGTCTTCGCGAATGGTCTCCCCCGTTCTGGCGACCTTCTCTGCGAGTATTTCGCTCTCGCCCTCGGTCTGGAACACGTCGTAGGCCTGTTGGCCGATCGCCTCCTCGGCCGTGTAACCGATGAGCGACTCCATCCGATCGTTCCAGTGAGTGATAACTCCATTATTATCGACGACAACGACCGGTTCCGGAAACGCGTTGACGACGGTATCGAACATCTGCCGCCAGAAGTCCAGTTTCTGCTGTAATTCCGCTTTCCCGTCCTGTTCGTTGAGTGTGACTCCCGCTGTAAGCTGCTCCGAGGTCATCTATCTCACCTCTGATAACCAATAACTGATCCCTTGAGTCTTTCTGTGTTTCTCCGTTCTCATCCGGCGCCATAATTAACAGATAATATTCATATAAAAATGTCTGTTAGTTAGTCTGGATTTAGAGCAGAGTTACTTCTAGAATTGGTTTTAGAACCAATTCTAGAAGATTAAGTATACTACACTTATTCGAAAGTACTTATTTTAACATACTTGAAGCCGACTATCCGAAGGGCGTATCTCAACCCGAGCAACCCCATCTCCTGCAGGCGAGGTATGTGACCCGATAACACCGGTACATTTGTTATTTACCTATGGCCCTGATTAAAGGTACTGTGGCGGGCGGGGGTGGGCTGGCGATCGCGGATCCGTACTGACGGCGCTTGCAAAGCATTTTGATAATCACAAAAAATTAAGTAAGACCGTGAGTGTCGTTCTCGTATGGGAACAGATACCGCGCCGCGGCGGATCAAGTCGGTACAGCGAGCGTGTCGGCTGTTGATCTACCTCCGGAGAGAAGGGCCGAGCACGGTATCCGGACTCGCCGCGGAGTTGGGTCTCTCTCCTGGGACGGTGCACACCTATCTGGCAACGCTGCAGGAAGCCGGATTCGTCGAACAGCGGGACGGTGCGTACGGTTTGAGCCTCGAACTCCTCCCGCTGGGTGAGCGTGTTCGGAGCCAGAATCCACTCTATCAGGTGGCAAGAGACGAGGTCGACCGACTCGCACACGCGAGCAATGGCGTCGCACATCTTCTCATCGAGTACGAAGGGCAACTGCTAGTCCTCTATGAGGTGTTCGGCGAGAAAGCCATCGGAAAGGACTTCCACGCGGCGAAACGCGACCAACCACAGGAGCACATTCACTGTACAGCGGGCGGGAAGGCTATGCTGGCGAGACTACCGCCCGAGCGAGTCCAGGAAGTAATCGAGGCACACGGGCTGCCAGCGATCACAGAACAGACGATCTCCGAGCGTGACGAGTTGTTGGACGAACTAGAGACGGTGCGTGACCAGGGCTACGCACTGAACGATCAAGAGCAGATGCGAGGAATCCGCGCTGTCGGCGCGCCTGTCGTCGACAGCAAGAACGGACTCATCGGCGCACTGAGCGTGTCGGGACCGGCGAGTAATTGGCGTGGGTCGTACTTCCGTGACGAACTTCCGGAACTGGTGACGAGATCCGCCCACAACGCGGAAATTGCACTCCAGTCGGGTCCGACAAGGCAGTGACTGTGAGTGATAGCCACGATTTTATTCGTTTTGATGATATCAAAAAGAAGGTCAGACGCGATTCGCGGCTTTGGAGCGTTCGATATCGACACGCCGCAAACTGCGGTCCTTCGATGCCTACTCCCCCATACACCGTTCTAATGCACACCAATTGTCCTCTGGTACCTCGGCGTCGGCGATCGTATTTTATTTCCACCTTTTCAGGGAGATATTTTTGACAATGGCAAATACGCTTCTGCACAGAACATTTATTGTGAGCATTAACGATGATGATCACGTGGTATGTCAAGCCAAACCAACTACTACGTCAGTATCGACACTGGCGGGACCTTCACCGACGGATACGTCTCGTATCCGGGCGGGTCCACGACAGTCAAGGTACCGACGACAGACCACGACCTGACCGTCTGTTTCAGGAACTGCATCGACAAGGCGGCCGATAGCCTCGATCAATCGACCGAGGAGTTCCTCGTCGACACCGACGTCATTCGCTTTTCGACAACTATCGGCACGAATACCATCATCGAGCGATCTGGGCCACAAATCGGGATGATCGTGACATCGGGCCGCAAAGACGACCTCTTCGAGACGGCCGTCGACGGTAACAGTGGCATCACAGCGCTCACTGACGAGAGTCTCGTCGCCGGCATCGACGAACGGATCGACGCCGACGGGAACGTCGTCGACCCCGTCGAGCGGGAAGACGTCCTCGAGGCGGCGAAGACGCTGATGAACCGCGGTGCGAAACTCCTCGTCATCAGCCTCTCGAACTCCTTTCACAACGCGGCCAACGAGGAACAGGCGCGCCACATAATCGAGTCCGAGTATCCACCGCACTACCTGGGGCCGAATCAGGTCCTCACAGCGAACGAAGTGAGTAGCCGTCCGGGCTATCTCGCCCGCTCGTACACGGCCCTGACCAACGCTTACATCCACCGGCCGATGGCGCGATCACTGTACAAAGCCGAGGACGACGTCCGCGACAGCGGGTACGGCAATCCGCTTCTCATTGGCCAGTCAGCCGGCGGCGTCGCGGGCGTCTCGAAGACCGTCGCGCTCCACACCTACAACTCCGGGCCGGTCGCCGGCGTTCTCGGAACGAAGGCGTTCAGCGACCTGTACGACCTCGACGCGGCCCTGAGTACCGATATGGGTGGGACGAGCATCGACATCGGACAGATCAGCGCCGGAACGGTCGAACGCGACCTCGACCCCGAAGTCGCGGAGATGCCGGTCCACATCCCGATGGTCGACGTCCACACCGCGGGCGCGGGCGGCGGATCGATCGCCTCCGTCGACGGGGGGGAACTCACGGTCGGCCCCGAAAGCGCGGGTGCAGAACCGGGACCGGCCTGCTACGACCTCGGTGGCTTCGAGCCGACGACGACCGACGCCGACGTCGCACTCGGATACATCGACCCCGAGTACTTCCTCGGCGGCGACCAGCAGTTGAACGCCGACCGCGCCGACGACGCCATCGAGCGGGCTGTCGCCGATCCCCTGGACACATCGGTCGCCGATGCTGCCCTTCGCATTCGAGAGCGGGTCGATCAGAACATCGCAGATTCGATCACCGACCAACTCGGTGACACCGAACCCAGCGACGCCACGCTCGTCGCCTACGGCGGTGCTGGTCCGATGCACTGCTGTGACTTCGCGGAGAAAGCGGGAATCGAGCGCGTCATCACGGCGCCGGCCGCTGCGGAGTTCAGTGCGTTCGGCGGTGCGACACTCGACGTCGAGCACCGATACACCGCTGCGTTCGGCGGGCGAGCGTCGGTCGATCAACCCGACGTAGACGTCCGACAGTACAACAACCTCGTTGAAGACTTAGAGGCAGAGGCCACGCAAGATATGCGCGGTGAGGGCTTCGAGGCCGACGAAATCGCGTTCGACCTCACGATGCTCGTCCGCTCGGACACCGGCGTCGAGGAAGTTTCCGTTCCGACACGCCTCGACGAGGCGGCAGATCTCACGGACACGCTCGAAGCTGTCGCGACGGATCCGGAAGAGCGGATCGACCTGGACACGATGGTTCTCACGGCCGTCGGACCGGTCGCTACCGAGGGGTTCAGCGAGCAAGAACTCCAAGTCGAGGACCCGAGCCACGCGCGCAAGGGCGAACGCGACGCGTACTGGCCCGAAGACGGCTGGGTATCGACGGACGTCTACCAGCGTGAGTCGCTGGAGCCCGGAAACGTCGTCCCCGGACGTGCCATCATCGAGGCCGAGGACACGACGTACGTGATTCCGGCGTCTTGGACGTTCGAGGTAGACGAGTACGGTCACGGAATCATCGAACGATGAGCTTCGGGCCCCCATCGGCTGTCGAGTACCTCAGCGGACGCCGCGCGGAGCCGAAGCCGTACGTCCCGCTCGTCGGGCGGTTGGCCGCGGCGGTCAACCAGGTCCCGGCCGATATCTTCCTCTCGAACGCGACCCAGCAGGCGAACGCGATCCAGTCCGCCTATCGGCTGTTCGAGACCGACGCGGTCTGCACGGGTATCGACACGACACTCGTCGCCGAAGCGCTCGGCGCGGACGTCGCGTGGGACGACGCCGACACGCGCTTCGAGATCGAACGGGCGCTTGACTCGCCCAAAGACGTTGTCGATCCGACGACGGCCACCGACCGCGGTCGGCTCCCGACCGTGGTCGATGTCGGTGAACGGCTCGTGTCGGGCCTCGACGAGGCGGCGGTCGTGGGCGTCGTCCCCGGACCACTCACGACGCTCGAAGCGACGTTCGGCGACGCCGCCGCGCTCGATCAGACGTACGCCAAGCCAGTCCGTACGGCTATCGGCGAACTCGGTCGCGAATTCGGCAAGTCCGGAGTCGACGCCCTCCTCGTATACGAGGAGGCTGCGGCGTTCGACGGCGAGACGGCGGCAGCCGTGACTGCCGAGACGCTCGAAGTGCTGGGGAACATCACCGGCTTCTACGATACGCCGCTCGCGTTGGCCCCGAACGGGTACTCCGAAGCGATGGTGGACGCCGTACTCGACCGTGCTGAGCCAGCCGCGCTGCTCTTGGACACTGACGACCCAACCGCGACGGCCGACGCGCACCCGGACGTCCGCGTCGGGGGCGGCATCACAGCCGATCTGCTTTCTTCGGGGCCCGCAGAGATCACTGCCCAGGTCGAAGCCCGCTGTCGAGCGCTGCCGGAGTCTGCGTTCCTCGCCAGCGGTCGGGAACTCCCAGCCGACGTCCATCCGACTGCGGTCCACGCGGTTCGGGAGGGATACGCGGATGCATAGCTCGCGAAACCAACACGTGCCCCCTCACACGGGTGCGTACGACAGTCGAACGACGACGCGACAGCGATCGAACACACGACAGGAACGACAATGGTAGAATCAGACACCGGTACCGGAACGACCAAACGAGTCGCAGAGTACCTCGCAGTCGACCTCGACGCCGAACAGTGGCAGTGTCACAACTGCGGTGAGGCGTTGGGGCCGGCAGCGGAGAATTACAAGCGGCACTGTCTCGTGAACGAACGCGATCCGCGCGAGGTCCACCCGCCGCTGATCGAGGGCGAAGAGTATACGTTCGCGCCCGATCCCGACTGGGTCCGGATCGTGGAGTTCTACTGCCCCGGATGTGGCACAATGATCGAGAACGAGTATCTCCCGCCGGGACACCCGATCACGCACGATACCGAACTGGACTTAGAGAGCCTGAAGGAGGACGTCAAATGACGACGCGAATCAACATCGACGCGGGCGGCACGTTCACCGACTGCTTCACGCTCCACGACGGTGACGTCGTCTCCGCGAAGACGCCGACGACGGAGCACGATATGTCGGAGTGCTTCTTCCAGGGGATCGACAAGTGCGCCCGCCAGCTCGATCTGTCGCTCGAGGACCTCATCGGCGATGTGGACTCGATTCGGTACTCCACGACGACGGCGATGAACCGTCTTATCGAGCGCAAGGGACCGAAACTCGGATTGCTCACGACCGCCGGCGTGCAGGACTACCCACAGATCGGCCGCGGACCGCGCTGGGCAGACGGGCTGACTGACAGCGAACAGCGGAACATCTCGGACGCGAAGAAGCCGGAGTACCTCGTGCCCGACTCCCGCACGAACGGGATCCGCGAGCGCGTCGACAGCGAGGGCAACGTCCTCCGGCCGTTAGACGAAGAACACGCACGCGAGCAGATCCGCGACCTCGTCGACAAGGGGGCACGCGCTATCGTGGTGAATTTGCTGTGGTCGTACGCCTATCCCGACCACGAGCAGCGCCTCCGCGAACTCGTCCGCGAGGAGTACCCACCGTCGTATCTCGGGAGCATCCCTGTGTTCCTCTCCTCGGAGGTGATGCCGACGAAACAGGAGTACGAGCGCACGAACACGACGCTGCTCGACGCGTACCTCTCCGAGCTGATGCAGGAGCACATCGCGGACATCAAAGACCGTCTGGAGGCCCACGGCTACGAAGGCGACATCCAGATGCTCCACAACACCGGCGGAATGGCCGAATCTTACAAGACGACCGCCGTCGAGACGTTCAACGGCGGCCCGGTGGCCGGCCTGAAGGGCGGCGAGTACCTCTGTGACGTGCTCGATTACGACAAAGCCGTCGTGACCGATATGGGCGGGACGAGCTTCGACATCGGCATCCTCACCCGCGGCGGCGTGCAGTCCTACGAGTTCGAGCCAGTCATCGACCGCTGGCGCGTCTCTGGCACGATGATCGAGTCGAAGTCGATCGGGGCCGGTGGCGGATCGATCGCCTCCGTCAACGACGAGCTGGGCGGTCGTATCGAAGTCGGCCCCGAAAGCGCGGGCGCCGACCCCGGCCCGGCCTGCTACAACCGCGGCGGGACGCAGCCGACGGTGACCGACGCGGACGTCGTGCTCGGATTCATCGATCCCGAGAAGTTCTACGCGGGCAATCAGCGCCTGGCGGTCGATAGAGCCGAGGAAGCGATCGAGACCCACGTCGCCGACCCGGCCGGAATGGACATCGCCGAAGCGGCCTCGAACATCCGCCGGATCACCGACGGGAATATGGGGAACACCGTACGGAAGGAGACGATGCTCCGGGGGCACGACCCCCGCGAGTTCGCCCTCTACAGTTTCGGCGGGGCTGGCCCGCTGCACGCCGCCTCGTACTCCTCGTATCTCGACATCGACACCGTCGTCACGACGCCGTACTCGCCGGTGTTCTGCGCGATGGGGTCGGCGACGATGGACACGCTTCACATCTACGAGCAGTCCGAATCGATGTACCTCCGCGACTCCGGCGAGGAAGCGGAGTACGGCACGGACTACGAGACGTTCAACGAGGTCGTCGCAGAACTGAAGGCAAAGGGTCGTCGCGACATCAAGAGTGAGGGTTACGACCCCGACGAGATCGTCTACGATCTCGAACTCGATATGCGGTTCGGCGGGCAGATCCACGTGGCCCGCATCCGGTCGCCGCGGATCGAACTCACGGACGAATCAGACGTCGAAGCCGTCTGTGATCACTTCATTGACCAGTACAAAGATCGATTCTCCCCGTACTCGGTCACGCCGAGTCACGGCATCACCGTGGAGAACTTCGCGCTCCGCGCCCGGGTCGAGAGTCCCGACATCCAACTGCCGACTGCGTCGATGCAGCAGCCCGATCCGTCGCCCGCGCGGGCGGGGTCCCGCGACATCCGCTGGAGTGGTGCCGACGGCTTCGTCTCGACGCCGGTCTTCGAGTACGAGGACCTGCGCGCCGGGATGGAGATCGACGGGCCCGCCGTCGTCGACGCCGATTACACCACGACGGCAGTGCCGGAGGGCTGGGAGTACCGACTCGACGAATATCGGAACGGCATCCTCGAAAACGGAGGCACCCAATGACTGTCAATCGCGATCAGCTGATCGACTGGCTCGACCTCGAAGAACCGTCCGCGGAGGAACTGGCCTGTATGGACGAACTGGAGCACGGCGACTACGAGATCTACTCCGAGCGACTGCGGCTCATCCTCGACGAGGGGATGGACGTCTTCGTCCGCTCGGGCGTCTCGCAGTTCATCGCCGCCCGCGACCTCGCGGTCGCGATCTACACTCCGGAGGGGGACCTCGTCGACTCGGCGGCAGGGGCGTACCTCCACGTCGTCACGGGCATCCCGCCGCTGAAGTACGTCATCAACAACTTCGCCGACGACGAGACCGTCGGCGTCGAACCCGGTGACGTCTTCTACGCGAACGACGCCCTGTACGGGGGGATTCACAACCCCGACCAGATCGCGTTTATGCCCGTCTTCGACGACGGCGAGATTATGGCGTGGGTGTCGGCTGCAGCCCACACCACAGAAACCGGCGCGATCGAACCGGGCGGGATGCCGATCTCCGCGCGGACCCGCCACGACGAGGGAATGAAGCTCTCGCCGATCAAGATCGGAGAGAACTACCAGCTAAAGAGCGATATGGTGGAGATGCAGAAGAACTTCATCTCCCGTGCGCCCCGGATGCACGAGATCGACCTGCGGGCCCGCGTCACGACCTGCGACCGGGTCCGTCGGCGCATTAAGGAACTTATCATCGACAAACAGGGTCCGGACTTCTTCAAAGGACTGCTCCGTCGAAACATCAAGGAGTCTCGGGAGGGCGCGAAAAAGCGCGTCGACGAGTGGAACGATGGCACCTTCCGGACCGTTCACTTCGCTGACTCGGTCGGATACGAGGACGGCCTCTGGCGCCTCAACGCCGAGATGGAAAAAGACGGCCCCGAAATCCTCATCGACTACACCGGCACGTCGCCGGAGAACGACGGGGCGTACAACTCACAGCCGGTCGCGTCGATCGCACACACCGCAAATTACCTGTTCAGTGTCCCCTTCCACGACCTCCCGAAGAGCAACGGGACCTACGACCTGATCGACTTCGAGATTCCGAAAGGGACGATTCTCTACCCGGACGCCGAGGCGTCGACGGTCCAAGCCGTGATGGTGAATCAGGTGATTATGGACTCGACGACGACGATGTTCTCGCGATCGATGTACGACGACGAGACCGAGAACGAACACGTCACTGCGCCGATGGCCAACACCGGCCCGGGGTACGCCTTCGGCGGTGTGAGCCAGCACGGCGAACCGGTCGCGGACCTGATGTCACACGGGCTTAATACCGACGGGACGGGCGGACAGGCCCGCCGCGACGGCGAGGACGAGGCGATCTTCCCGTGGTGTCCCTTCGGCCACGCCTCGAATATGGAGTTTGTCGAGAACGAGTACCCGTTCACGCATCAGTTCTTCCGGCACGGCACCGACTCCTGCGGGCACGGCAAGCACCGGGGCGGGATCGGGATGCAGATCGGCTATATGATGCATCACGTCCCCGTCGTCGAGTGGCTCTCGATCTGTCACAACTCGAAACTCGTGACGGGGCAGGGGCTCTTCGGCGGGTACGCACCCCGGACGATTCCCGGCATCACCATCACCAACTCTGACCTGAAAGACCGGATGAAAAACGGGGAGTACGTCCCCGACGACCTCATCGAACTGCTCCAGGAACGGACGCTTGACGCTGACTACAACATCACCAGCCACGTGCGGGAGTCCCAGCCCTACGAGAACGGGGACCTGTTCATCGGGCACTCCGGCGGCGGGTGTGGCTACGGTGACGTCCTCGAACGCGATCCCGAGGACGTGATGAAAGACATCGAAGACAACCGCGTGACGCACCGTTCGGCCGACGAACTCTACCAGATCGAGTACGACGAGGACACGCTAACCGTCGACGAAGACGCGACCGATCAGCGGCGCGAGGCGTTCCGCAAGCAACGCCTCGAGGAGGCGCAGTCGTTCGACGCATTCATCGACGAGTGGGAGGAGAAGAAACCGCCCGAGGAGATTCTCGACCACTACGGCTCCTGGCCGGACGGCGAGAAGGAAGCGCCCGTGCTGCGGCAGTAACGCCGCGCCTCTGGCTTTCTCTTTTCCTCTGTGGTTTTCTACTTTCTGTCGCCGTTAGTCTTCGACCACCACCAGGTCGGCTTTGTACTCCGAGAGTTCGATGTCGTCGAGGTCGACCAGTCGCGGTTCGACGCGGACTTTCAGGTGCGATCGGACGGCATCGACGACGTCGCCGGCGATCTCGTCTTCGCTCCGTGCAGTGTCCGGGTCGACGACGACCTCAAGCGGGATCGGCTTCTCGAAGTGGACCTGGTCGGCGTCGGGGACGATCACGCGGACGTGCGGCTGGGCGCCGTCGACGTCGGAGACGACGTCGCGGATCGCGGAGGGGAAGACGTTCATCCCCTTGTAGATCAGCATATCGTCGGTGCGACCGATGCACTGGATCTTCGGGGAGGTCCGCCCGCACTCGCATTCGGTTCCGGTGACCCGGGCGACGTCGCCGGAGCGGAACCGGAGCAGCGGCGTCGCTTCGCGCTGGAGCGGCGTGTAGACGAGTTCGCCCTCGGCACCGTCCTCGAAGGGGACCACCTCCTCGGTCTCGGGATCGACGAGTTCCACGTGGGCGTGTTCCTGTCCGTGGAAGTGCATCCCGTTCTCGGCCTCGCACTCGGACCACAGACACGCCACGACGTCCCCCAGACCCATTATTTCACGGACGTCTGTGGCGTCCCAGACGTCGTACAGTTCCTCGCGAATCTCGGGGTTCGCGATACCGGGGCCGCCACCGCCGATGAGCTTCGTGACAGGGAGTTCGTCGACGTCGTGATCGAGCAGTTCGGGGGCGCGCTCGGAGAGGTATCGGAGATGCGACGTCGTCGTGAAGAGGACGTCGCCGTCGAGGTCGGTCGTGGCAGAAAGGAGTCGCTCCGTCGTCCCACCGCCCGCTGGGACGACGTTGCTGCCGAGTTTCGTCAGCCCCTCGAAGTAGGGCGTGCCGCCGGGGACCATCGTCTGGCCGACGCCGAAGATGAGGGTGTCGTCCGGTCGGATGCCCGCAGCGTAGAAACACCGCTTGAGGACCTGGTTCCACTTCTTTCGGTCTTGCTCGGTGAGGCCGAAGTACGTCGGCTTACCCGTCGTCCCAGACGAAGAGATCGTCCGGTTCAGTCGCTCTGTCGCCACGGCTTGGTGCTCGCCGAGCGGTCTCTCAGGGTCGGTTTCGACCTGACAGGCCCGTTCGTCGTCCTTCGTCGTGAACGGCACAGCACGAAGCGCTTCGATCGAGTCGATGTCGTCCGGATCGATGCCCCACTCGTCGAATTTCCGCTGGTAGTATTCGGACTCCGCGGCGAGGTAGTCGACTTGCTGATCGAGGAGTTCGCTGTGACGCTCTTGGATCTCTGCCCACGGTTCGGTCTCTATGGAATCGTATACGTCGCTCATTCATCCGGGTCTCAACCCGGAGAGAATTATATCTTTGGCAACGAATGCCATATGAATCAGGCTGATCGCGGTACAGTCCACTCGTCTCGTCTTCGGACACGGAACGTCCAACACACCGCAGCGTGCGTCGCCCGAGCGGGGAGAGCTACTCTCTGACTGCCTCCCGGCGCTCGGCGATCAGATCGAAGTCGCCCTCGGTATCGCCCAGAACGAACAGCGCGTAGTACCGGAGATACGTTTGCACGGGGACGGCGACGAGCAGACCGAGGACGAAGATCGCGAGGAGGAAGATCAGGGCCGCAACGGCGATCAGAATCCACCCGACAATTTCGGCCACGGAGAGGAGCGCGACGCCCACGAGACCCACGATTCCGAGCGGGATCGCGGCCACAAGGGCGCCCAGAACTGTCGCGATGCTCGCGAGAATACCTGCCGCGATCTGGAGGATGAACGAGACGACCGCGTAAGCGAGATACTGCTTCCACTGACCGGTCAGCGTCGGCCAGAATCGCCGCCACGAAGCGAGCAACGCTCGGTCCTCGAGGAGCATAATCGGGACGACGAAATTCGTCGTGAACCCACCGACGAGACCGCTGACGATTCCAACGACGACGAAAACCGGAATCGCGAGAAACACCAACCCGAGTGCGAAGCCGCCGTCTCCGACGAGAAGCGGCCACAGGATCGCCGCGAGGATGGCGACAATGACGATCAGCGTGAGTAGGCCGAATAAAAGTCGGAATCCGAACAGTCGGGCGCCCAACCGCCAGCGGTCGCGCCAGTAACTTCGAATCGACACTGCCTCTCGGCGGAGAGATTCGACGAAGACGAACTCCATCACTGATCCCACGAACAGGAATCCGAGGAGGATCGAAGCGATAAGCGCGAAGATGACCGCGATCACGAGCAGTTCGACGCCGCCGGGAGCAGCGAACTCCGGCGACGGTGCCCCCGAGGGGAGCGGGGCTTCGGAACCGGGACCGGGGCCGGTCGGCGCGCTACCAGTGAACTGAAACGGTGCGAACCCGCCGGTACCGCCGACGAAGAAGATGACCACTGCCAACCGCAGCCACCGGCCTCGGTCGAACGGCCAGAGAAAGGCTCGCGTCGCTTTGATCGCGTCGTCGATCGCTTCGACAGCGTAGAGCGTCATCGTCGCTGCCTCCGCGCCAAGAGCGCATCCGGCTCGGACGTTTGTCCTGGTTTGTGCCGTTCGTGCGTCGGCGTCGGTCGGTCTATCGGGACGTGTCTCGGTTGATGGCCTGGGTCGCCTCTATCGTTGGAGGTCGCGTGCGGGGAACCAATCCGTAGCATTGCATCCCGTAATCACTATCATAACAAAATAACACTTTTGCAACCAAACAAGCGAGATGGGAGAATACAGCGAGCATTCATATTCGTATTCGAATATCGTAATCAATCTTAAATATAATACAATCTAATAATAACTTCTAAATATAAAATAGTTTATTTATATTTCTATTATCTAATATGTATATTCTGTGTATGAATACACACTAAATCTGTAGTAAAATAAAATTAGATATAAAATAGTATTATCCTAGTACAATTCATTAAATCGATATTTTCTACACTCATTGTGATGATTTTTTGTTCGGCCCAGAAACGGAGCGTAATATATCCTATCCAATAGTATTTTGAGAGACTGACTCAGCAGAGGTGTATGAACGACGAGACAGTCGGCATCACACTGGTGGTCGCCTCTGCCGTCGGTTTCGGAACACTCGGGATATTCGGCGTCATCGCCGCCGATGCGGGTCTCACGATCCCGACCGTTCTCGCGCTCCGGTTCGGTCTCGCATCGGTCGTCGTCTGGGCGGTGCTTTGGCACCGTGGCACGTTCCGACTGCCCAGCGGCCGAATTCTCGCGATCGCGTTCGCTCTCGGAGCCGGCGGATACGCGACGCAGAGCGCCCTGTATTTCTTCGGCCTCGAATTTATGAGCGCAGGGATGGTCGCGATCGTCCTCTACACCTATCCGGCGTTCGTCGTCTGTTTGACTGCGCTTCTCCACCCTGAACGGGTGACACCGACACTGGTGGGTGCACTGGGACTCTCGATCGGCGGGGTCGCCCTCGTTACCGGAGTCGATCCAGTCGGCGTCGATCCGCGTGGCGTCCTCGTTGTTCTCGGAGCCGCGTTCGCGTATTCGCTGTACATCATCGTGAGCCAGCGAGCACTCACGACGGTCGACGCCGAGACGCTGACGGCGTTCGTGTTACCTGCGGCCGCCACGAGCTTCTTTGTATTCGGCATCGGAACGGGGCGATTTGCGATGCCGGTCGGAGCCACGGCCTGGGGGTCCGTGTTGGCGATCGCGATCCTCGCGACAGTCGTACCAGTCCTCACCTTCTTCGCCGGCATCGCAAAGATTGGAGCGAGTCGAGCGAGCATCATCAGCACTGCCGAACCAGGCGTGACTGTGGCTCTCGGAGCGCTCGTTCTGGGCGAGTCGGTTTCCGTCGTGACACTCGTCGGTGGTACTCTCGTCGTCGCCGGCGTGATCCTCATCCAACGAGAAGGGACCGCCTGAAGGATCACCGAACCGCTAACACGTATGCGACACCAGTTAGGAGACTCCACACGAGGCCGGCAGCGAGCCCGACACTGACAAGCGGTCCAGGACCCAGCAGGCCGCTGACGAGCCAGACGAGAACGCCGGTGGCGGCGAGACCCTGGACCTGCAGTCCACCGACCGGCGGCGACTGATTCCGGAACGTATACGCCATCCCGACGCCGCCGAGGAGCAGCGCAGACAGGTACAGCAGCGATCCGAGCAGTCCCCAGAGCGACCCGAGACTGCCGAGGAGCGTCACGTCGGACGGCGTCGGCGACGGCGTCCCGCCGACCGCTGTCGACGTTGCTGTCGGTGTCGTCTCCGACTGCGGGTCGACCGTGACGGCTGTCGCGTTGGCGCTGTCGATGCCGAGAGCGTCTTCGACAGCCAGTTCGATGCGGAGCCGCTCTGTGGGCATCACGAGACTCCAATTCGGTGCCGACTGGGCAGCTCGTTCAGTCCCGTTGACGACGAAGTGATAGCGGTCCACAGCGAGGCGGTCGGTGCCGCTCGTCGATCCCGTACCAGAGATCCGGACCCGCTGGTCCGGGATGGCACCTACGGGGGCGTCGATCCGGGGCGTCGGCCGAGCATATCGTGTCCCAGTGGGCTCGGTTCGGAACGGCACGAAGTCGGCCCAGCCCCGTTCGGTCACGACGGCGTTCCCCTCGCCTTCGGGGAGAATCGAGGAGTGATACGGCCCACGGTCGGAGCCCCAGTAGTTGGATTCCGCGTGCACGGTTCGGACCGGTTCGGTGACGATGCGTGCCGTCGTGTTCGCGGCGATCAGCGGCGCGACGTCGACGGTCAGCCCGCGCCGCTGCCCGTACACGTCGTTTCCAACGACCCGAAACGTTTCGTTCGCCGCCCCCGTCTTCGGGACCGCGATGCCGGTGGGGAGCGAGTCACCGACCCGCCGGATTGTCACCGCGCTTGCTTCCGCAGCGCGCGCTTCGCTCTCGCCGTCGCTCCGCAGGACGACGACAGTGTCGTCCCAGAGCCGAGCGATCGTGAGTTCCTGATTCAACGTCGGGTTCGCGACGAGGTCCGAGAGCGATATCTCCGCGTTCGCCTGATTCACGACGACGCCGCTGGCGCCTTCGGCGACGTACACTCCCGTCCCCGGGGTGACTCCTCGGAGAGGGACGGCGTCGGTGAACGCATTCGTGTTGAAGACGACATCGTTGTCTCGGATGGTCGTCCGGACCAGTCCCCGGACCACGATGCCGTACGTGTTGGCCCCCACGACGTTGTCCGTGAGCGTGAGAGCGCCCCGGTGGGTGATCGGACTCGATACGAGGAGACCGGCACCGCCGTTGTTCGCGAGCCGATTCCCGTCGACGTCGACGTCGTGTACGAGGAGGTTACTCTGGACCGCGAGCCCGTGGCCATCACCGTCGGCGAGCGTGTTGTTGCGGACCGTGAGGTCGCGGACGGCGGCCTGGGTCCGAAGCGTGACGCCGTCGCCGCCGCTCGATCTAACGTCGTTGCGGGCGATGCGCAGATCTGCGGCGAGCGTGCCATCGAGCGCCAGTCCGTCGTCGCCGTTGGCCGCCATCCGATTGTCTAAGATGTCCCCCCGTCGGACGATCCAATTCGAGAGGTGGATCCCGTCACGACCGTTCCCGCGGACGGTGTTGTTCGCGAGGTGAAGCCGCACTTCGAGCGTTCGCGTCGTGACGTCGATGCCGTGGCGGTCGTTGTCCGTGAGGTGGTTGCGTCGAAGCGTGACGTTCGCCTCTCTGCGGATTCGCGTGCCCGACTGCCGGATTTTGATGGCGGTTTCGCTGCCGCTGATGTGGTTCTCATAGCCCGTAACCTTCGCTCGCGATAACGTTTCGACGTAGATCCCGTCGGCAGACGCCGCAACGTCGTTGTACCAGAAGGCACCCTCGCTGTCTTTCGCCCGGACGGCGATCCCGTCGCCGCCTACCTGTGCGACGTCGTTGTCGACGGCGCGCAGTCCCGTGACGCGATCGGCGGCGACGAACAGACCCGTGCCCGCGATGTCGCGAAACTGCGACTGTCGAACGGTGAGGCGGCGAACGTGCGTCGTCGCCGACCCCGAGGATCGGACGGGCGACGTCACCCCACCAACGACGTAAGCAGCCTGCACGCCGTCCGAGAGCTGAGAGACGCCATCGTGAAAGAGCCGGACGTCGACGGGATAGATACCACGCGTCTGCGGATTCACGGCGCCGCCGTATTCGACCGTGAGACGTCCATCACTCGGGATTCGGAACGTGCGGTTGAGCGCGATCCGAACGTCGCCGCCGGTCGTCGAGACGTTCTGGACGTAGTCGATGTACGATCGATCGATCGTCCCGTTTCGGTTACGGTCGAGGCCGATTCGGTCGAGCGTCTCTCGCTCGACTCCCGCAACGGTGTCGGCGGACGAATACTCGAGTCGGATGGTATCGAACGCGACGCCGACTCCCGGGTGGAGCGACAGCGTGTGATCCGACTGTTCCGTCCGCTCGTCCGGAACGGCAGTGAGCGAGGCGCGGTCGGTCGCGCCGAACGACGGACTGGCACTGATCGCGTGGCCCTCTACGTCCGCGAAGGTCGAACGGTGGATCGTGACCTCCGGTGTTGCCCCTATCTCACCGACCGAAACGGCCGCCGTCTCGAAGTCCCGCATCGTCGAATCCACGATTTCGATCGATCCCGCACTGCTCGCGACGGTGACGCCGTGCACCCCGCCAGTGAGCGTCGCGTTGCGGACCACGACTCGGGAGTCGTCGCTGCCGTTGTACCGGATGCTCTCCCACCGGCGGTCGGGAGACGCCCCTTCACTTCTGGAGATGGTCACGGGACGCGCTTCCGTTCCGGTCGCGTCGAGCGACCCGCTCACGGTGAGTGTAATCTGTTCAGCGAGCTGAACCCGCGTCCCCGGTTCCAGCGTCAACGTCGCGCCGGGTTCGACGCGAATGTCCTGGATGATTCGGTAGGGACCCCCCTCGGAAGTCCACGTCGTGTCCGTCGTGATCGCCGATTCGACGAACGTCACGTCTTCCTCGGGTGCCGTAGCACCTACGGGTCCGACTATAAGAGAAGCGACCAGTGCCGCAGCGAGGAGGGCAGTCAGCGTCGTGTGGAGCCCGGAAGCCTTCGAGGAGTTCATTTCACAAATAAGAGATACCTAACCTCAGTAGCCTCTGGATAAAAAACGTATGGTGGCCGACCGACGCGAGCTTGTTATTGGGCTCTCGACGACGTCCAATCGAAAAGTCGGCAGACAGCGCCGACGTGAAACTCCATCGAATAATCACTAAAAATCAATTACGGTCTTTTCGAAATTTATATCTCAATCTTAGACTCGTGTGTAGGTATGGGAATCTCAGACTTACTCGATCCGTCCGGCATCGCGGTCATCGGCGCGTCTGCGACGCCAGGCAAACTGGGTAACGACGCGATGGCGAACGCGAAAGAGTTCGACGGCCCGGTCTACCCGGTCAATCCGAAAGGCGAGGGCGAGGTCTACGGGTACGAGTTCGTGGACTCGGTCGCAGATACTGATGCAGATCTGGCGCTCTGCTGTGTCCCCGCGCCCGCCACACCCGGCGTCATCGAGGACTGTGGAAAGGCAGGCGTCGGTGCCGCCGTCGTCTTCGCCGGTGGGTTCGCCGAAGCAGACGAGGACGGCAAGCAGCGACAAGCGGAGATCCGACAGATCGCCGAGGAGTACGACATCGCGGTTCTCGGCCCCAACACGGCCGGCCACATCATTCCGCACAAGAACATCTTCAGTTCGTTCGTCCCCGGCTTCGACGAGATCGAGACGGGCGAGGTCGCCATCGTCGCCCAGAGTGGCGGCGTGGGTGTCACCTCGACGTTCCAGCTCGAACGGGAGGGCTACGGCATCTCCGGGATGTACGGTCTCGGGAACCGCGTGAACACCGACTTCGACGACGTCATTCCGATGCTCGACGAAGACCCCCAGACGAAGGCGATCGGCCTCCACATCGAGGGGACCTCCGAGATCGATCAGTTCGAGACCGTCGTGGAAGACGCCGACACGCCGATCGTCGCGCTCAAGTCGGGCAACCGGATGCACGAGTTCGTCCAGTCGCACACGGCGGCACCGAACCAGGACTACGAGCGCTACGAAGAGATCCTCACCAACAACGGCGGCGTGATGGCCGACTCCGTGACCGAACTGCTCGACGCGAGCCGCGTCCTCGGAAAGTCGCCCGTTCCGGACGGCCCGAACGTCGGGATCGTCACGGCGCAAGCCGGCCCCGGGATTATGATGGCCGACTACCTCGCTGACCAGGGCGTCAACTTCCCCGAACTGACCGACGAGACCCACGAGAAACTCGACGATCTGCTCCTCGGATTCACCTACGATCAGAACCCCGTCGACACGGGGCGTCCGATGCCGCAGTTCGGCGAGGTCATCGACGCGGTGGCCCGCGACGACAACGTCGACATCGTCCTCGTCTACGAGATCTTCGAGCACTCGCTCGGCTATCCGGTCGAAGAACTCGAACAGCTCAGAGAAGACCTCGACAAGCCGATCGTCTTCACGGTCGCTGGACCGTACGACGCGCTCGAACCGGACCGCAAGCGGATGGAAGACCTCGGTATCCCGACGTTCGACGCCCCCGAACGCGGTGCGTACGCCACGTCGGTCCTCGTCGACTCGATCCGTTAGGCTCTCTGGGCCCCACGGCCACGGCCTTCTCGACGCGGTCGATCCTCTCACCGTGGGTCGGTCGACACGGACGCACGCCTCACGTCGGTGGCGTCGACTCACCGACTGCGGGGCGATCGGCCCACGTGCCGACGTCTCTCTGAGGGACTGCCTTCGCGACTGTAACGACGCGTTCCGTGTCTCCGCTTTCTCTGTTGCCGAGGCGGCACTCCTCGTAGACTGCCAGCCGATCTATCTTATAATTCAAGCGAGTGCTTCAGAATAACATAACTACGCAGACTATTCGCGACTAGCATCAGTAGATCGCAAATTCGATGGACTCAACTCCGTTGCACCACGTGCGTTCCCTATGGTCCCTACCCGACGGACGCTCCTCCAGACCGCCGGTGCAGTTGCAGTGAGCGCGCTCGCTGGCTGTTCGACGGCAGACTCAATCGGCGCCGACGACCCGGCACGCACGTACACGCTCGACGTCGACCGCGTCGAAGCCACCCCCACGGAATATGCGCTCTACGAACCCGACGACGGGGCGTTGTTCGGCGATCCGGCACGGGCCGCGCTGGATCGTATTCTCCCGGACGGCCGCTATACGACCTACGGGTACGAACCGCTCCCGGACGACGCCTACGTGGAGTACGACGGATCGTACTATCAGACGGAACAGGTCGTGACCGGGCGCAAAGAACTGTCCCGCCCGCTCGTGCGCGTCGAGTCCGTACCGTCCGAAGACGTCCCCGATAGCGCAATCCTGATCGACTCGCTCGAACAGCCCAGCGCGCGGGTGCTCAAGATCCTCCACAGTTACACACAGACCGGCGGCGAGACCAGCACGGCGGAGTTACTGCGCGACGACGCCTACGTACTTCGCCGACCAGCCGAACTGGAGAGCCGGCTCGCGACGGGAGCGTTGGACGGCCAGGTCGTCACGATGACCGAGAGCGGGACGTGGGCCTACCGCGTGCACGTGAGCCGTGAGCGCATTATGGAGACCGCATACACGGCGCTGGCAATCGACGTAGCCGATTCACGGGCGGCGTTTCGTGACGTCGTGTTCGGCTCCCGAATCGACGCCGAGGTGACGGAAGACGCGCTCGCTGCAGGCGTCCGAAACCTGCTCGATCAGGCAATTGAACGGGGTAGACACGAAGAGACGACTCCGCTCTCGGCGGACTTCGAGACGCTGCTGGATGCCCTCGGACTCGGGGCCGTAGACCGCGCCGCGAACGGACAGTTGTTGTGGTACGACGAGGCGCTGTTCCGATACGGACTCTACGTCAACGAGGCGGACGAGTAGACTCAGACAATATATTTGATATATACTAGAATACAATATTATCTGACCGAATGGGCGGAACAGTATATGAATCAGCGTCGAGACGGAGCGGCGTTTGTAACTGATAACGCTCCTCGTACGACGGCGTTGATACGAGGACGTGAAGACGTGCAGACGCTACTGTATGACTCCCAAATCGGACGTATTTCGAGAGCCTCCGACAGTTGCCGGAGCCGTCCGGTTCGCCACGCGTCCGGTTGACCGGGGGACATCAGAGTGGCGTAACGGGCGACTACCGAGAGAACTGGAATTATAACAAGACGAGGAGTGTACGAAGGTTCACCTATCAGTATGGTCGTCTGTACGAGAGTGCGGATCCCGGCCGACGAGTTCCTCCTCGCCGACGCACTGAGCGAACGGCCCGGCGTCCGAATCGAACTCGAACGAGTGGTGCCGTTTCGCGAACGGACGACGCCCACGCTTTGGATCGCTAGCCAGGACGCGCCGTGGGTAACGCAGGCCGTCGGCGGCGACGAGACCGTTGACGAAGTCGAAGTCCTCGATGCAGTCGACGGGGGGTTAGTACTCCAAGTGGACTGGGCCGCGACTTCGACACCGTTTCTCGACGTGATCGCCGAGGCGGATGCGACGTGTCTCAAGGGGATCGGCACCGCAGACGGCTGGTCGCTGACGCTCCGCTACCCGACTCACGAGGCGTTCACCGCCTCGTATCACCGCTGTAGCGACGAAGACATCGAGTTCTCCGTCGAGAGCGTCCGGAGTTCCGCCGGGATCGCCGACTACGGCGTCGAATCGATGCTCACCGAGCCACAGCGCGAGGCCCTGAACGAGGCGCTCGCCTGCGGGTACTTCGACGTCCCGCGGGGCGCGACGCTTCAGACGCTCGCGGACCGACTGGGCATCTCAGATACGGCCGCCTCCCAGCGCCTGCGGCGAGGGATACAAAAAGTGCTCTCGGAACAGCTCAGGTGAGTCGCCGTCTCAGCTCCGCGGTAGGAGCGTCGGGCGGCGCGCTCACCGCGTGGTCGCCAACGCGACGTAGGACCCTTCCTCGGCCGTGATCCAGGCCGTGGTCTGGCCACCTTCCGGGGGGTCGACCGGGTGGATCGTGCACTCGCTCGGCTTGTGTTCGTATTCGACCACCGTCGCACGGAGAGGAGTGAGCCCCTCGTCGAGGTCCCCTTTCGATGACATCTCGTCGGTTCATCCGGGATGACAGGACCTTGTAATATGTCGAATACTCTCATACGGGAACGGCTACTCGTCGGAGCGTGGTGACAGCCTGCTCCGTTTTGGTTTCCTTTACAGTAGTATACTTGTAATACTGTCTGCCTGTCGAATAAGAGACCACATCAGGTCCGTTCTCAGTTGGCTACAATCCGAATATTCTGGGTTTTCAACGCCTGATGATAGCGTTTCCGGATCGCATCGGATCCGGACGCGCCTGCGGTTGGTAAGGTCATATTACTGAGTTTACGTCGTTTCGTTCGTCGTCTCTTCAGTCGTTAAGCTCGTATTACCGCAGGGGACGCTTCGCTTCAGGGACACGCGCACGCCGCTCCCGGAGGCGTCGATCGCGACGGCGTCGCCGCAGGAGACGTTCGCGAACGTGTGTGAGCTGGTTTCGCCCGGGGCGAGCGAGCCGCCGCTGGCGAGGTCGACCGCGGTGCCATCGACGGAGGTCTCGATCTCCGTGAGATCAGTCCCCGCAGCGAACTGATTCGAGACCGTCACGTCGAGATCGGCGGTGCCGTTGCTCGCGTTCGTGGTCGTGCGCTGGAGGCCGAGGTAGGCATCCTCGTCGCCGACGACCTGGACCTGCACGCCCCGGTCTGCGTGTACCGAGCTGTACGCCGCGGTGTTGGAAACGAGCGCGAGCGAGGCGAGCAGCGCGGCCACGAGCACCACTTGACGACGGTCGATCATCCCTCGTCCACCTCCGGCGGCTTCTCGCGCGCGCCCAGTCGCATCCGGTAGTAGTTGTCGTAGAAGTGGCCGACCGACGAGATAGTCAACGCGGTCAGGACGAACACGCTCCAGGTGAACGGTTCGACTAACGTGAACGGGAACAGTCCGGCCCAGTAGCCGAGCAGACAGAGCCCACAGAAAGCCGAGAGGCCCAGATAGTAGATCCCCCAGGGGATGTCGCCGCCGGTGAGCGAGTCGACGTAGAAATTCGCGTCGGCGGCCTCGTCTGTGAGCGTGACCGTCCCGCGCCGCGCATCGTACTCGATGAACCCGTGGTCGTCCATCTTCGGCAGGTGGAACTGCCGCAGCGCGTTGCGGACGCGCTTTCGTTCCTGATGTGTGAGCGCCTCGATCTCCGTGTCGTTCTCCCAGCTCGCGACCCAGTCGGTGAGTTCGGAAACTGAGACGTGTTCTCCCTTCCGTTGTTTGAGATAGTGAATCGTGAATCGACGGCGTTGATTGCTGAGCACTTCGAGCAGTTCGTCGTTCGAGAACTCCGGGCCCCCAACCGACGACACTTGTCCGTTGCTCCGTTGTGCCTTACTCATCCTTCCGTCCCGAGCCGCAACACGTATCCTCCCATTGCCGATCCATCCTTCGGGTCAACTGACTTTCACTTTAGTATAGACTCTACATACTATCCCAAAGGCTCTATGCACTGTCTACTAAACCAATCATATATTCGATATTTAATTGCGGGACAAATCCCGGAGTCGCGGATGCGTCCCCCGTACACCGACCATAATCGAGCAAATTATAGTAGATACTAAATTGACATAATTGGGTGATTACACACTCGATCGCGTTTAGCGTCGAAATCACGGCTGAACAGCCCACAAAGAGACCCCCAGAAAGTGTCAAACAGTCCCCTCGAAATCCGCGGGGTCTCTTTCCTGGATCCACTGGTCGTATATTCCAAAGTGGGTCGCACCTGATGGATTGGATACGCGCCGCAGTGGACGACAGTGTGACGGGCGGTGCCGACGTCGTCGACATCTGCAGGTGGGCGCGTGTAAACGAGGTCGAAAACCAATGCAACGACGCAAATTCGTGGTCGGACTCGGATCGCTCGCCGCCGGCGGGGCGGCTGCAATGGGTACAGGTGCGTTCGCGAGTGTGCGAGCAGAAAGAACCATAAATGTTGATACGGCAGGCGATGCCAGTGCCTATTTAGCTATCGATGCATCCGGTAGCGTTTACGCCGCTCAGACTGGTAATACAGTTGAACTTCAGTTTGACGGAAGCAACGGGGGTCAAAATGGTGATGGCTTAAACGCGAGAGCGGACACGGTCTTTGCAAACGTACTTCGAGTAGAAAATCAGGGGACGAATACGATTCGGCTCGAACTCGGCAACGATGATGGCTCGCCTGCTATTGGTGATCTTTACCCGAATGAGGATCCTGGAGGACCAATGGCAGTGTACTATTCCTCTTCGGAACTTGATAACCCGGGTGTTACCAATATGATTCCATTTAATGCTAGTCCAGCTCCGAGCTATCATCCAAGTCCAAATTATTCTACTCAAGATCTTGGGCCAGGTGACGACTTGTATATCCACTTCGGGTTCTATCTGAATCACGACCTCCAATCGCTAGGGAGTAACGCGTCAACCAGTCTTGGAGATGTTCCCGACGATATTGGGCTCTACGCTGACGCAACTCCTGATACCGACGGGCTATAACACAGTCGTCATAATCTACTTTTTCGAATAGATCTATGACTGAAAGATGTAATTAACTATATAAGTACTAGCTATATTTAGTAATCAAGAGTGCGTAGTAAATAACAGATTGGAGAAGAAACAAACACCCACCAATGTCGGTTCGAAAGATAGCACAAAATCTTGTTGTCATAGCTGCAATTATTCTCGCTCTCTCGCTCGTATCTGGCTCCGTTCTCGGTCAACCGATTCTGTTAAGCTACGTTGAAACAGGTAGTATGTCTCCTACCCTTGAGCCCGGTGAGGGTTTCGTCGCTATCCCAACTCAGTTTGATAACTCTATAAGAGAGGGTGACGTCATCATTTTCAAAGCTGAGGAAATTCAAGGTGGTGGCCTCACGACCCATCGCGTTGTTGAGAGGACAGAAAATAGTTACATAACGAAAGGTGACGCCAATCCATTCACTGATCAAGACAGCAGTGAACCTCCCGTCAGACGGGCACAAATTGTCGCTCAGGCCTTACAAATGAATGGTGAGGTGGTAGCTATTCCACACCTCGGCAAGGTTGTTGAAGGAACTCAAATGGTACTCACAACAACTCAACGACACCTCGCTGGATTACTGGGAACGCGCTCTCTTCTCGGAGCCCAAGGATTCGCCTATGTATTCTTCTTTGTTACACTCATATGGTATATCCTCGGCGAATGGCGGAGCAGCAACACTCAACGTGCAGATAGAGAAGGGTCCCGAATGACAGGAGCCAACGTCCGACTCGTGGTCGGTGCGTTAGCTCTGTTGCTTTTATTAGGCGCAACTGCTGCGATGGTCGGACCGTCCGAAACACAAAAACACGAAATTGTAAGCTCAGAGTTCGAGTCCAACAGACCAACCGTTATACCAGCCGGAGAGTCAAACGATGTGATCTACCCGGTCAGTAACGGCGGTCTTGTCCCCGTGACCGTCTATCTGGTGTCGGCAAGCAATGGCGTTAAGATTCAACCGCACCAGACGTACGTCCGGGGAAGAACTGTAGTAAACGCTACCGTCACTCTCCACGCACCCGACGAAACGGGCTACTACCGCCGCTTCGTTACCGAACACCGCTATCTCGCGATCCTCCCGACCAGCGTCATCGACTCGCTGTACCGCATCCATCCCTGGGCACCGATCGTCGCCATCGACGCCCTCATCGGGATTCCATTCTACATCTTCGGCATCACGCTCCTCGGCACCGGACGAATCCGGAACCGCTCGCGCAGCCGCGATCTCTCGACGCTCACTCGCATCCGGCGCGCGATCAGGAATCTCTACTAGCCAAAAGGAAACTGTCCCACTGCGTCGCTCACGTTTTCTTCAGCACCTGGAACTGGTCGCCGTAGATGTCCTGCACCCAGTCGTCGAGGACCGCGTCCAGTCGGCGGTCCGCGGCGGCGAGCTTCGTGCCGTCGCTGATCGCGAGGTGTTGCCACTCCGCCTTTTCGTCGTCGTATCCGAGCGCGTGCGCCGTCTCCCCGACGAGCAGTTTCAGCGCGTAGATGCCCATATCGTTCTTCGCGGGGACGCCGCCGTAGGGCACGACCTCGATCTGTTCGTCTTCCAGCACCGCGAGGTCCGGGGGTCGAAGGGGCCGACTCGGAAGTTTCGTAATCGGTTTCATCAATTCGCCTCCGTGCGACGGGTTCGGGATCCAGGGATAAGGTTATGAACAGCGAATACGCCCGCGAGAGAGGGCCGCTCGAAGTAAGCACGGCGTCGCTCGAAACGGCGGTTCGAGGCTGTTCGGTAAAGACACCGGGCGATTCGGATAGCGTCGTGCTAACGAGAGGCACGACATTTCGTCGCGCTCTGTGGGTCCGCTAATTAGCCAGTAAAGACCGTTTGGGGCGTTCACGAGCGCCATAACGAAGGAGGAGACACCGAGAGAAATGTCTAATGAGTGAACGATCGCTTCGGGTGCGGGCGTTTCTCGACCGGCAGTTTCTCGTGGTCGTCGTCGTGCTCGTGCTGCTCGCCGGACTCGGCGGTTGGGTCACCTACACGACGCACGTCGATCCCGGGACGACCACCGAAGAGCACCCGGGGCCATCCTGGCGAACGACCGCGTGGTTCAACCACTCCGCGACAGTTACTGCGGACAACCCGGTGTATCCCGTGGGCACGACGCTCCGCGATCGGTCGATCTACTTCACCGAAGTCACGCCCGTGCTCTCGGGCGAGTACGTCTTCACCTACGAGGCGAGCGAGAGCGGAGACCTGGATGGAACTGTCTCGCTCGAACTCATCCAGCGGGGGATCGAAGAAGGCCAGGAGAACGCGACCGTCGTCTGGCAGACCTCCAGAGACTTGGAGACGACGTCGACGGAGTCGCTCGCGCCGGGTGAACGAATGCGCGTGCCGTTCGAGTTGGATATGAACGCGACCGCGAACCGGACCGAACAGATCACCGAACGGCTCGGAAACCCGCCCGGCGAGACCCAGGTGCTCGTCCGCGCAGTCGTCGACTTCGAGGGATCGGTGAACGGCCAGCAGGTCGCGGACGTTCGGAATCACACGCTCGCCGTCGGGCTTCAGGGAGGCACCTACAGACCCACCGAGATGGGGAGTATGACCGACCAGTACGAGTCGACGCAGACGGTGGCGGTCGACCGAACCTACGGGCCACTGCGGAGCTTCGGCGGCCCCGCCCTTCTCCTCGGGTCGCTGGTCGCGTTGGCCGGGCTAGCGTACGTGCGAAGCCAGGACCGAATCGAGCTCACTCCGGCGGAGCGAGAACGGCTCACCTACGAGGACGACCGCAACGACTTCGACGAGTGGATCTCCGAGATCCAACTCCCCGCGGACGCGTTCGACCTGCCGCGAGCGGAGGCGCAATCGCTGAGCGCGCTCGTGGACTTCGCAATCGACACCGACAACGGCGTCGTCGAAGATCCCGACAGGGAGGCCTACTACGTGGTCCACGACGGCTACCTCTACACGTATCGGCCGCCGGCAGAACCCGACGGAGACCAGTCGGGCGAAGAATCCGATGCAACCGAGGCACCCGAAGAGTAGCGAACGGCCAGCGGAGGAGCAGGGACCTCCTCGATCACCCCGAGAGTCGGTAGTCGAGGACCGAGACGCGACGCCCAAATTCTAATCGAAACGGGTCAGGTCAAGGCGATCTCGGCCAATAGCACAGTCACGTTCTCGCTGAGGAGACAGTCGAAACCCGCGGGAGGCCTGAGAGGAGAGCACTCGAAGCTGGAAACTGCGAGTGGCCCTGTTCCTCGTCGCTCCCCGGAAGCATTCGACATCCTCACGAGCGGCTATTACGAGCGGCGCTGTGGGTGCGACGGCAGAGGCTCCTGACGGAGACCGATCGAAAAAAGGGCGTCCGAAGACCGACCGGATGGTCGGTGTCTCGGCGTTACGCGTCGTTGCTCTGCGTCGAGTCGCTACTGCTGGACTCACTGGAACTGTCGCCGCCCGAACCGCTCGAATCGCTGTCGCCGGACGTACTGGCATCGTCGCCGTCGGAGTCCCCGGAGCTACTGTCACCGGACGTACTGGCATCGTCGCCGTCGGAGTCCCCGGAGCTACTGTCACTGGACGTACTGGCATCGCTGCCGTCGGAGTCTCCGGAGCTACTGTCGCTGGAACTGTCGGCACCGTCGCCGTCAGATCCGGTGTTCTGCTGCTGGCTGCCGGAGGTGCTTTGCGATTGACTCTGCTCGTTGTCGTCGCCGACCTGCGTCTGACCCTGGTTCTGGACGGTGGATTGCTCCTGCTGCTGGGCGTCACCGTCGCTCGAGGAGTCACCGCTACTCTGACTCTGGTCTTGGTCTGCGCTCTGGCTCTGGCTCTGATCGTTGTTGTCGCCGACCTGGACCTGAACCTGATTCTGGATGACGACCTGGCTCTGGGACTGCCCGCCGTCGGTCATCACCTCACCGGTCTGCTGGGTCTGGGTCTGACTGGACACCTGCGTCTGGTCCTGGAACGACTGCCCGTTCACGGTCGTCTCGATCGTCACCTGCACACTGGTGGTGATCTGACCGTCCGAGGAGGTCGTCGTGCCCTGGGATTGACCCTGTCCTTGACCGGAGCCTTCAGACACCGATTGCTCTTGGTTCTGCGACTGATCGACGGTCTGTTGCTGTTCGCCGTCGCCGTCGCTCTGATCCTGTGTCTGATCCTGGTCTGCGCTCTGGCTCTGATCTTGGTCGTTGTCGTCACCCGACTGCGCCTGTGCCTGGTCCTGATCGACCGTCTGCTGTTGACCCTGATCAGCGTCGTCACCGGACTGCGATTGCGCCTGTGACTGATCGCTGTTCTGCGTCTGGTCCTGCTCGTTGTCTTCGCCAGTCTGCTCTTGGTCCTGCGACTGATCGGTGTCTTGGGACTGGCCCTGCTGGCCGTCCGCACTCGACTGGCTCTGACTCTGGCTCTGCTCTGCGTTCTGATCCTGCGTCTCCTCGTTGTCTTCACCGGACTGCGTCTGATCCTGGGCCTGGCCGACGTCCTGGCTCTGGTCTTGATCAGCGCCGTCACCAGACTGCGTCTGGTCTTGCGTCTGCTCGCTCGTTGCGTTCTGCTCTTGGGCGTTGTCTGCTCCCGACTGCGTCTGGCTCTGCGACTGTGCGTCGGACTGCCGCTGTTCCTGATCGCTGTCCGTTGCGGACTGCGTCTGGTCCTGCGACTGCCCGTCCGCTTGCGACTGCGCCTGGGTGTTGTCGGTCCCAGTTTGGGCCTGCTGCTGGTCCTGGTCCGAGTTCTGACCCTGGTTCTGCTGGCTATCCGAACCGGACTGGGCTTGTTCTGCAGCCTGCTCTGAGGTCTGGTTCTGTGCTTGGGCGTTCTCCGCACCGCCTTGGACCTGGCCCTGCCGATCGGAGCTGCTCTGTTCTTCGTTCTGGCGGTTGTCTTCGCCGGCCTGATCCTGCTGCTGAGAGGCTGTCGATTCCTGACCCTGTGCTTGGGTGTTGTTCTCGCCAGCCTGGTTCTGCGCCTGTCTCTGGCCGGCGTCTTGGCTCTGGTCTTGGTCGTTGTTCTGACCGGTCTGCTCTTGGGTCTGTCCGCGAGCGATGGCCTGATCCTGACCCTGATCGCTGTCCGTGGCGGACTGCGATTGGTCCTGTGATTGGTCGGCGGATTGACTACTCGATTGGGTGTTGTCCTCGCTCACCGGGTCGTCACCGGCGTCGACGTTCCCATCGGCACCGTCCGCGTCGTCGACATCGTCGTCGTCGGAGTGGTGGTCGTTGGAGGTGTCGTCGTCACCGTCGTTGCCGTCACTCTCGTCGTTAGCGCCGTCCTCACCATCGTTGCTGTCGCTGTCGTTGTCGTTGCTGTCGCTATCGCTGTCGTCGTTGTCGTCCGAGCTGTCGTCCGAGCTGTCGTCGGAGCTATCGCTTCCGTCCGAACTCTCCTCGTCGTCTTCGTCGTCGCCCGAGACAATCAGCGAACTGTTCTGCGTCTGTGTGCTTCCGTTATCGCTTGCCGCGTCGGAGGCACCGTCGGACGAGTCACTGGAATCCTCGGTCGTCGACGGACCCGACTCGCCATTCGAATTTGGCCCAGTGTCACCGTCGTTCTCACCGACTGCTGCGGAGGAGCCTCCGCCGGCGTCGGCGCCCGATCCAACTATGTCTATGCTCGACTGTTGAGTGCTGCCATCCAGGAGTGGACTTCCTGAGCTCTGTAGCGAGACCGCCATTCCTGACGTTCCGAGAACGACAGCAATCGCTATGGCAACAATTACCAGCGAGCTACGGTTGAGCTGTGTATTCATTATCGAAGAAAAAACTGGCCGCCGTCAGGCGGCGAGCGCTTCGTTCAGTTACTGGTCCTGCGATTGGTTCTGACTGATCGTTTGACTCTGGCTCTGGTCGTTGTCTTCACCTGACTGAGTCTGGGACTGCTCCTGGTCGCTCTCTTGGGACTGCGTCTGGTCGTTGTCCTCGCCGGACTGCGACTGTGACTGACCCTGACCGGAGGCCTGGCTCTGGGACTGAGTGTTGTCCTCACCAGACTGCGTCGCGCTCTGGTCCTGGTCACTGTCCTGCGTCTGTTCCTGCTCGTTGTCTTCGCCAGTCTGGTCCTGTCCTTCGGACTGCGTCGAAGTCTGGTCCTGAGACTGACTGCTGTCGTCTGCAGACTGCGTCGCGTCCTGCGTCTGACTGCTGTCCTGGCTGCTGTCCTGGTCGCTGTCCTCGGCGTCCTGAGTCTGTGCCTGCTCCTGACCGGAGGTCTGCGTGCTGGACTGGTCACTGTCGTCACCAGTCTGCCTGGAGGTCTGCTCCTGACTGCTCGCCTGGTCTTGGTCCTGATCGTTGTCCTCGCCAGCCTGGTCTTCGCCCTGACCCTGCGTCGAGGTCTGGTCCTGCGACTGCGTGCTGTCGTCACCGGTCTGCCGGGCGTCCGCACGCTGGTAGTTATCCTGCGTCTGTTCCTGGGAGTTGTCCTCGCCGGCCTGGTTTTGACTCTCGGTCTGGTCGCTGGACTGGTCCTGCGTCTGGGTGCTGTCCTCGCCGGACTGCCGCGTGCGTTCACCCTGGTCGTTGGACTGGACCTGGTCCTGAGAGTTGTCCTCGCCGACCTGGGTCTGTCCCTGGTCTTGCGTGGCGTCCTGCGTGCGAGTCTGGGTGTTGTCCTCGCCGTCCTGCATCTGCCGGCCACGCTGGCTACTGTCTTGGACCTGCGCCTGCTCGTTCATCTCACCCGACTGCGCTTGGCCTTGTTCCTGAGCGGAAGTCTGGTCGCGCGACTGGGTGTTGTCTTCGCCGTGCTGGCGCTGGTTGCCGTTGAACTGCCGTGCTTCCTGGGACTGCTCCTGATCGTTTTCTTCACCCATCTGCGACTGCTCTTGACCCTGACTACTGGTCACGTAGTAGTCTTGGTCGTTGTCCTCGCCGTGCTGGCGGACGTTCAGTCGCTGACGGGTCCACTGCTCTTGATCCTGCTCGCTGTCGTTGGCGAGTTGCGTCTGGGACTGACCTTGGTCGATCTCTTCGCCGAGGTCCTGGTCGTTGTCCTCACCGCGCTGACGGACGTTCGCCTGCTGGCGCGCCCACTGCTCTTGGTACTGCTCGCTATCTTCGGCGTCCTGGAACTGATCTTGATCCTGGGAGATCTCTTCTTCGACGGTCTGGCTGTTGTCCAGGCCCTGCTGGTGGATGTTCGCCTGCTGGCGTGCCCACTGGTAGTAGTCCTGGACCACGTTAGTGCCGTACTGGTACTGTTCTTGATCCTGGTCGATCTCCTGGAGGACGTCCTGGGAACTCTCGTCTGCGTTCTGGCGGACGGTATCGTCCTGATCCGCTTCTTGGTCGCCCGTCTGATCGCTGTCGTCAGCCCACTGCTCTTGGTACTGATCTTGATCGAGGCTCTGGGTGACGTCTTGCGTGCTCTCATCCCCGTCCTGGTTGGCGGTCTGCGTCTGCTCGCCAGCCTGGGAGATGTTCTGGAAGCCGTTCTCGATGGCCTGTTGCACCTGCGTTTGGATCTGCGTCAGGTACTGGTAGACGGACTGTCGGCTGTCGGCTCCGTCTTGGGTCTGCATCTGGGACTGTCCCGCGTCCTGGTCGCTCTCCTGTTCGCTTTCTTCAGCGACCTGGCTGTGGTACTGGTCCTGTGCAACTTCTTGACCCTGGTTCTGTTCGTTGTCTTCACCAGCCTGAGTGGCAGACTCAGACTGTCCCGAATCTTGGTTCTGGGACTGGGCGTTCTCTTGGCCCTCCTGAATCTGCTCTTGGAGCTGTTCTAAGAACTGCTCTTGATCGGCTGTGTTGTCTTCACCACACTGATCGCCGCCGGCGACCATCACCGCGATTTGGCTCTGACTTTGCGAGTTGTCCTCGCCGGTTTGCGATTGTGCTTGTTCGCGCTCGAACGCTTGATCTTGTGTGCCTTCATTGTCCTCGTTGACAGCACAGGCGTTCGACGACTGTGCTGCGCCGATTCCACTCAATGTGAGTGAGAGAACGACGACAATGACCATCAACTGTGTTAACCTATGTCGTTTCATTGCGGGTCTGCACCCACTATCTCCTACCCTATTGTCAGTACATTGTTATCCACTCTACAGAAATTTCGTAGCAATCCCGTATATCTGACAAAGACACCGAGTGACCTAGGTAAAAACTCTCTGCCTCCGAGCGCGAAATACGCTCTCGGGGGCGATTTGGGAGGCCTGCGCGGTAAAGACTGTTTGTGAGATAGAACAACTACAATAACGACGCAGGTCCGCAGAGTCAACTGATCGGCACTCAGTGGAACGGTGGATGCGGCTACGTCTTTTCGTCACAACAGGGGGTAGCGCGTCGCGTTCGATCGGATTCGGCCTGAGACACAAGCGCGGGATTCACTCGGCGAGTTCGGTAGCAATATAGATAGCAACGTCGTCGAAGGGAGAGAACGGAACGGCTTTCCCGCCACTCTTCGAACGTTCACTCGGTAAGCGCGGACGTACCTACCGCGTCGGTTCCAATCGTGACCATACGGGCGGATAGCAAGCGTATACCAAAGGTCACACTGCAGTAATCACCTCGCAATGTCAGAGTGGGACGCCATCGGATTCGTAATCTCCTCGAAGTACCGCGTCGCCGTCTTCACAGTCCTCAGCGAGGGGCCGGCGACGACGACCGAGATCGCCGAGGCCGAGGGGCTCTCGCCATCGCACGTCTCGCGGGCACTCGGTCGTCTCCGGAGCCGATCGCTCGTCGAGTTGATCGTGCCCGAAGAACAACGGAAGAATCGGCAGTACGACCTCACCGATAAAGGTGAGCAGACCTGGACCACCATCAACACGGCAGGACTAGCAAGCGAGACGTGAACGATACCACCCGCCAGCGGGATCTCACTGACGCTGGCGGTTCGGTTCCGGGTGCGGCTCGGACTGGTAGGTGAGCCGCGAGTTCTGCTGGATGTCCAGCACGATAGCCAGCAGGAACAGCAAGATACCGAACCCTCCGACAGCAGGCACAGTAACCGGAGAGACGGCAGGAGTCTGCGTGAGCAACCCCGTGATTCCGCCAACCGCACCGAGCATAAGTCCGGTGATGCCGACCGTATAGCAGAGGACGACCGGGTGGAAGTTCCGGACTAGATACCGTTTCTGGATCCGATAGAGGAAGTTCCAGAGCAACAGCAGCGAGACGAAGGGCACGAACGTCGTATACCGGATGTTGCTCTCCTCGTCACCGTAGACGGCGGGGTGCGGGACCTCGGCGATCGTGAACCCGTGGACGTTGAGTTCGGTGAGGATGTCGTTGAGGAACCCGTATCTGTCGTAGAGCTTCTCGATCGGAAGCTCGCGGAGTACCTGCTGGGAGATCGCCGTATAGCCGTTCTGTGAGTCGACGAGACCCCAGTATCCGCTGGAGAGGTTCGTCAGGAAGGACAGCACCACGTTCCCGAACAGGCGCCAGCGAGACATTCCGTTCGTGTCGCCGCGGTTCTTCAGCCGGGTCCCTTTCGCGTAGTCGGCGCGGCCGTCGACGACGGGATCGAGGATGCGATGGAGTTCGTCAGGATCCATCTGCCCGTCGCCGTCGACGACGGCAACGACGTCGAGACCGTCGGCCAGCGCGCGGCGGTAGCCGTCCTTGACACACCTGCCGCGCCCCCGGTTCTCCTCGTGACGTTCGGTGATCACGAACTCCTCGCGGCCGTCGCCGACGTGGCTCGATCGCGACGCGTTCAGGCGAGCGCTCGCCCGCTGGATCTCCGCCCACGTGCCGTCGCTCGAACAGTCGTCGAACACGTAGACTCGGTCGACGATCGCTGGCATCGTCTCAAGGACGTCGCCGACGAGCCCTTCCTCGTTGTAGGCGGGCACGACGACGCCGACGGTGTGTTGCTTGTACATCGTCAGACGAGCCTCGAGTCAGGACTGGTATCCACAGCGGATTGCGCCCGCCGACCACTCGTGAGAGAGGAATAGTGTCCCATCGCAGACGGAGTCACACACCGTTCGGGTTTTGTTATGTTGAGCGTGTGCTGCTTGGGAACACGCGAGACACCCGCGGTAACGTATAGCTACTTCCTATCGACGCGGGGAACGTGAGTATAGAGCGCCAAACACGTCAAGCGGGTCTAGACTGCTCCAGTATTTGACTGATAGACGCGTCTGCGAGGATAGAATCGCAACGAGTCTTCATACACCTGACCGAAGGCTGCCTCGCGCTCAGAAGATATCAGTTGCAAATGCGACGATAGATCAGTCGGCCTCGTCGGCGACCCGAGCAGGTCGTGTCAGCGACAGCGTGTCGACGATGCGCCCGGCCGCCTGTCCGTCGCCGAAGGGCGGGTCCCACGCGCCGACTTTCCCGTGCATCAGCGACGCGGCGTCGACGATGTCGGCGGGGTCGTGACCCGCGATGACGTTGGCCCCCGCAAACGCCGTCTCGGGCCGCTCGGTGCCGTATCGAAGCGTGACGCACGGCGTCCCGAGGACGCACGTCTCCTCCTGGACGCCTCCGGAGTCCGTGAAAGCGAGGGCGGCGGTGCTCTCCAGACGGAGGAAATCGATGAAGCCGAGCGGATCGACCGTGCGAATGCCGTTCGGGACCGTGATGCCGAACGTCTCGAGTCGGTCCCGGGCCCGTGGGTGAATCGGGTAGACGACCTCTAAGTCGAGTCGATCGGCCGCACGGGCGACCCCGTCGAGGACGTTCGCGAAACTCTCGCGGTCGTCGACCGTCTCGGCGCGGTGCGCAGTCAGCAGCGCGAACCCACCCGGTTGGAGATCGAGTTCCGAGAGCACCTCGCTCGTCTCGGCTGCGACGCCGTCGTACGCCGTGATCGCGTCGACGACGGTGTTTCCGGTGACAGTAATGCGACTGTCGGGGAGCCCCTCCTTCCGCAGCAACGCGGCCATTTCCGTCGTTGGGGGAAAGAGGTGATCCGAGACGTGATCGACGACGACCCGATTCGTCTCCTCGGGCATCCCTCGATCGAAGCTCCGGAGACCGGCCTCGATGTGGCCGACCTCGATATTCAGCTTCGCGCCCGCGAGTGCGCCCGCCAGCGTCGAGTTCGTGTCCCCTTGCACCAGGACGACCGAAGGTTCGTGTTCGAGCAGTTCCGCTTCGACGGCTGCAAGCATCTCACCGGTCTGTTCGCCGTGCGTGCCGGAGCCGACGGCCAAATTCACGTCCGGGGGGTCAAGGTCCAATTGTTCGAAGAAGATCTCGTCTAGAGAGTCGGAGTAGTGCTGTCCCGTGTGGACGACGTGCGTCGACAGCCCACGCCGGTCACACTCTTTGAGAACCGGGGCGAGTTTGATGATCTCAGGTCTGGTCCCGAGAACGAACGCGAGTTCCGTGTCGGTCATCGCGCCACCTCACGCCGCGTCATCGTTTGCGTCGCGCTCGTGGTCGTCCGTGCCATAGACGACGATACCCGTGAACTGGTTTCGTTATTGACTCCTTGTGGCCGGAAGGGGCTTCTATACGAACCCGTCGGGTGAGAAACCACCGTCCGGCCGCTACGAGGAGTTGCGACTCGCGACCGAACACGTGCTCAGGGACGTCCCCTTGGGAGCGTGACAGGTCGCGTCCATCGTGATGATTTCGGAACCCATCGTCTGGATCGTACTGTTCTCGAAGAGGACCTCCTCGGTGTTCAAGAGGAGGATTCCGTGAGGGTACGGCGACCAGTCGACGTAGAGCCCCACGAACTGCGATTGAGGGCGGCCCGTCAGTTGGATAGCCGGTTCGGCGTAGGAAGAACCGATCGCGGAGACGTTTCGAAGCGTCGCCCGCCACGGTTTTTCGGGGACTGCGCCGAGTCGGGGATCCCGCGGGTCGTCGATACGGATCGCCTGAACGCCGTCGGCCTGAATGTCGAACTCGCAATCGCGAATCTCGAACGCGCCGGCAGACCCGTCGACCCACACGGCCGCCATCGTCTGCTGTGGCGCGCTCCGGCAGGTGAACGAGCACTGTTCGATTCGACCGCCAGCCTGGCCGAGTTCACCAGTCTCCCAGACGATCGAGTGGGGATTGATGAAGTCGTTGCTGTCGGGGTGGGCGTTCTCGATATCGATGACGAACTGACAGTTGCGAACGAGTGCCCCGCTGCCGCCGATACGGAGCGATGTCTGGTTGTTGTTGCGGAACCTGCTGTCGAGTATCTTCACTGGTCCGGGGGTTCGAGAGGCGTAGATGGCGTTCGTGCCGGTGTTTTCGATGTGGGAGTTCCGGATGACGAGCTCTCCCTTATGTCGGTTCCCCAGCCAGATGCAACTGTCGTTGGAGTTGCCGTCGAGGTGGCCGTGCGAGACGATGTCCGTCGGGCCCGTGCGGACCAGTCCGTCCACGACGGCTCTCCCGTCCGGTTTGAGAGCCATCGGTACGAGGCTGATCTTCGATCCGTCGCCGTGTTGCGGGTTGTACCCAACGTATTCGACGTCTTGCACGCGGATCTTGTCGTCCGCACGGAGCACGAGGCCCGTGCTCCCCTTCCGTTCGGCACTGTAGTCGAGAGTGATGTTCTCGACCAGTTGGCCGAGTCCCCCGTCGGTGCGGACGAGATATCGGCCCTCGCCGGGCGTCGTGACGAATCGCACGTCCCCGGGCTCGTCTCCGAGGCCGCGGATGCCCCAGTTCGTCACCGAGTCGACGCGGTGCTCCTCGGCGAAGTAGTAGGTCCCCGGTGGGAACTCGACGAGCGTGTCACCCCGATCGAGCGTCGACGCGAGCGCGTCGTCGATCGGTTCGTTTCCCTCGGGGTCCATCCCGAGGTCCGCGACCGCATCGACGACGTTCCCGAACGAGATCCCATAGCGTGACCGCCCCGCCCCCTCTGGGGTCGTGGAAGTCCCGCCAGGAGTCTCTGATCCGTCGTCCGCTGGCTTCCTGTCCGATTGGCCAGCCCCGAAGTTACAGCCGGCGAGCGCTCCGATACCCGCCAGGGCCGCGCTCCGTTTGATGAGGTTACGACGGTTCACCGTACTACTCCCTCCACATTGTGATCTTAACGTTATGAGTGTCCTATCGGTCTGTGATCTGGTCAGTCGAGGTAGTACACGGTGACGTCACCGTTCGTCTGGATCCGGTGCGTGGTGGGGGCGGCTCCCACCTGCCGGAACTCCGTGCTGGAGTATCGGAGCCCGCGATACACCTCCGTCTCGCTCTGTCGGTCGTACGCGCTGTATGCGAGATACCGGTCACCGTCGTAGTAGCCTCCCAACTGCCCGCCGAACACGGTGCCGTTGGGCGAATCACCGAGTGGGACGTCGCCCTCCTCGTACTGGAGCGCTTCGACGAACCGGTACGGGCCGACGCGGACGCCCAGAATCGGGACGTCGTCGTCTTGGTGTTCGATCAGTGTCTGATACCCCTCCATCTCTGTTTCGGTGACCTGGCTGTTCGGGAGGAAGATGTACGGCGACGAGAAGACGACTAACAGCGAGAGGACCAGCGCGATGACGGTCGCCGTCCCGAGAACGGGACGAAGGTCGAACGGGACGACAGAGCCGAGGTCGTCGTTCGATAGCAAGAACAGCGCGAGTGCACCGAGGAGCGTGACGACTGCCATCGCGAACCCGACCTGCCGGAAGAGATACGCGTCGATGTCGCCGAGGAAGTGGACCGCGAGGTACGGCGAGAAGACGAGGCCGCTGTACGCGAAGTAGACGACGACGCCGTCGCCACGGCGGACTGGTTCAGTGAGGTTTCCCCAGAACCGGGTCAAAACGAGGCCGACGGTGAGAAGCGAGTACACCAGCGAAACGCCGAACAGTTTCACGAACAGCTCGAAGAGGCTCGCGCCGACTGCCGAAGATGACTCTCCCCGCTGTTGAACGATCTCGGCCGTCTCCCCCGTTCCGGCGATCGCATTTTGGATCCCGGTCACCATACTCTCGAAAACCCGGACAGTGTTCTCGAACTGACTGGCCCAGAAGGCGAACACGAGAGCGAGCACGAGCAGTTGTCCGTACACCCCACGGAACTCACTGACCGAGTGTTCGGGTTTCCATCGTCGGTAGACGAACCGAACGCCGACGATCGTAGCCAAGACCAAGAGCACGTCGAATGCGGCCTGGGGGTGCAAGAGGACGAGCGTCGTCGAGACCAGCGGGAGGACGAGCGCCGTCGGAGAGAGTCGATCGGGCAGGACGCTGTCGGTGTGGTGTCCCGTGATGTGAGCGAAGACCAGGTAGTAGAAGAACGGTGTGAAGAACACCGTCATCGAGAACGGATGGAAGTGTTCGTGCACACTGACCTGATTGACTGGAAGGAGCAACAGCGCCGAAACGACGCCGAAGAACACGATCCGTCGGTCACGATACAGGACGTAGAGACTAAGCGGGACGAACACGACGAACAGGAGCTTGAACACGAGCGTTACGAGCAGCATCGACTGCCGGATCTCGATCCCCGTCGTCGCACTGATCAGGACCGAAATCAGGTGCGACGCGGGGTACAACAGGTCGGTCGGGACTAACAGCCCGTCGGCGATGTCTTTCGCCCACCCGAGATGGATCAGTGAGTCGCCGTGTCCGAAGAAGTAGTACCCACGGAGCGACGGCAACGCGAAGACGCTCACCATCGCGAGACTCACGAGGAACAGGGCGAAGCCGCCGTACCGGTCGCGGTAGGAGACGATCGAGACGGCGACGCCAACGACAGTTGCGACAGCGACACCGGCCCAGAACAGCGGCGTCGTCGCCGCGTAGATCGACACTTCGTACTGGGTGGCGCGGTCCAAAGAGACACCGACGAGTGCGCCCGTGAGCCCAAGGTAGCCGATCAGTAAGGCGATCTTACGACGTATTGCCGCGTCTGGCCCTCCGCTCGTACCCATATGCTTCCTCCGTTCCAGTTCGACGGGTTTAGTTATAACCAGGGTACTTCCGTCGTCGTCGGAGACAGAACGCTAGTAGAGGAGTGGTTACGCCTCGTCGTCCGCGACTGTCCGACGACCTGCAATCGCGTAAACGACCGCAGCAGCGACCGGACGTGAGCGGCGCGCCAGTTATCCAGTCGGTACTTAATACGGCGTGTCCGCAATCGTGGCGCGATGAAACTCGGCGGCGTAGACGACGGTCGAGTGTACGTCACTGCTGGACTCGACGTCGGCCAGTGGCGTCCACAGAGTGGGTTCGACCGTCGGGGACGTGTCCCCGGAAGTCACTCTCCCGCGCAGGTACTGCTGAATGCGCGGCCGACGAGGCGACTCCTGAGTCACGTCACTGGTCACGTGACACTCGCGAATCTGTGGCCGATCGGCGCTGGTCGGTTGCTCGCCACGAATAGCGACGGCGTCTATCTGTCGACCGACCGTGGACAGTCCTGGAGTCGGGTCCACTCGTTGCCGGCCTCTGCGGGGCCGATGGGAGTGCTACCGACGTCTGTGTGCCGACACAACGGCCGCGTATATCTCGCTGAGTATCCACTCGGTGGGGAACCTGCTCGCGTGCTGGTCAGCGAAGATGGGGCTACATGGTCGCCGTTCGTGAGCCGAACCGACGTGCGACACTTCCACGGCGTGTTTCGTGACCCCTATTCCGGCGACCTGTGGGGGACGACCGGCGACACGGACGGCGAAAGCGCGATCGGGAGATTCGAGAGCGAGGAGTTCCGGCCCGTCGGTCGTGGGAGTCAGCGGTGGCGCGCCGTCGAGCTCGCGTTCACTCCGGACGCGGTATTCTGGGGGATGGACTGTCCCTACACCGATCGCGTCGAAATCCTGCGCTTGGATCGTGACGCAATACGGGCCACAGAATCGGACGGCACACCGGAGCCAGACGTCGTGGCGACCGTTGACGCGCCGGTGTTCTACGCTGAAACCGTCGAGCGGGGTAAAGAGACCTGGGTCGTGCTCTCGACAGCAGCCACGACTGGGCTCGATAGCACCGCACCGCCGGGCGCGCGACGGCAGAATCCGAAGACCGTCGAAGTACTCGCTGCGTCCGATCGCACGGGGTACGGACGTTGGCACCGGATCGCGCAGTTCGAGCGGTCGACGCCGATCGGTGAATACGTGTCGTCGATCCCGACGACGAACGCCTACGTGTTCATCAGCTGGGACCCCGATCTCGGACTGTTGCTCAATCCGTTCAATACGACACGAGACCACGGAACGATTCTCAGCATCCCGCCGTCGTGGTTCGAAACGGAGGTGACAGAGTATGCGCTCTGATCCGCTACGAACGACAAGCTGGGCTGCGAACCTCATCAAGCATCAGGTGCTGAAACAACGGAATCAGCGCCGGTCAGTCTCGGCGGTGTCAGAGAGGACGTTCGAGGAGATTCTGCGGACTCACGCCAGCGGTGAGAATCAGGTCTTTCTCCACGTCGGATTGAGCGACATCAAGAATGCGTTCGACACGAATCCGTACGAGTTCCTTCTCTCGAAGGTCGAAGCGAATTTCGAGAGCGTCCTCGCTCCGGGGTTCACCGACTATTTCAAAATGTCCGGGGTCTATCACAAGGAACACTCGCGGCCCAAGCACGGGATGTTCAGCAAGCTATTCTTGAGGGACGCCGAGTACCGAACGGACGACGCCATCAAGTCGATCCTCGTCGACGGACCGTACCGATTCGAGGAGTGCGTCCACGACGACTCGTATCATCCCGATGGGTGCTTCGCGAAGCTCGTCGACGACGACGTCCTCGTGATGGACGTCGGCGTGCCCTGGATCACGTGCTCGCATCTGCACTACTTCGAGCACGAGTTCGACGTCCCCTATATGACCGACAGAACGTACGAAGGAGTGCAGTGCGGCCCCGAGTCGGCGTGCGAGCCGATCAGCCAGACCTGTGGGCAGTACGTCTCGAAGTACTATTCGTGGAACAAACCGAAGATACAACGGGAACTGGCCGAAGCCGGCGTACTGGACGCCTACGATCTGAACGGGCTCCAGGTGCTGTTCTTCACTCTGGGGGACGTCGAAGACGTGATCGGAGACAAACTGCGGGACGATCCGTACTATCTCGTCACACTCTGATAGTGATTACTCTCACTGTGTACCGCCGAGCGCCACTCCCGGTGGCGATGGTCGGCGGTAAGAGACGAGAGTAATCATTATGAGACGGCCGATCGAGCGGCGGTTACGAGAGATACCCGAGGGCTCGAAGCCGATCTTCGGCTTCCTCGTCGTCTCCGTCAGTTTCAGGCGCATCCTCGGCAGTCCCGCTCGCGTCGCCGGCAACGATGTCTCGGCGCACGTCGGCTTCGACGACTAGCCACGGCACTGTGACGAGCGCGTCGGCGTACACCCCGGGCGGGTGGCCGTACATCCGGAATGGAATCGGGAAGGGTTCGGGGACTTCGCCCACGAGATTGCCGTGGTCGGCGGTCACGACCGTCCGTCCCGAGACCGCCGCGAGGAGGCGCTCGACGTGTGGGAAGGTGAGTTCGAGGTTCTCCCGATACGCGTCCCAGATCGCTGTCTCGTCGACGACGCCGCGTTTCAGCAGATCCCAGACGTTGTAGTGGTCGCTCTCGGCGGCCTCGCCCGTCGCCTGCCGCTTCGAGAACTCGATGCCGGCCTGCTCGTCTAAGAGCGACTGACCCAGTTCGCCGACGAACGGATAATGTGGTTGGACGAAGTGGCTGATGATGCGCTTTTTCGGGTACGTCTCGTGGGCCTCGATCGTCGCCTCGACCATCGTCTCCGGTAACACGGTGTTCAGGTCGTCGTCCCACGCGCGTTGCCACACCGAAATCGTCTCGTAGAAGGGGTCGTCGAGGTTGACGTTCACCTGCGGGTTCGCGGTGACGTAGACTGTGTCCTCGAACGAGTGGCCCTCGAAGTTGCGTCGGAGGAATTCCGCGGTGTTGGAGCCTCGGGAACGGCGGGTCTGCAGATCGCCCTCCAGCGGGTTCGTCGCTGCGAACATATCGTACCGACAGGCATCGAGGATGACCAGCGTGTCCCAGTCCTCGGCCATCACGTCGGTTCCCCTGTCGTCGGCGACGTATCTGAAGTATGGCTGAACGAAGGCGGTTCGCACCGCAAAGGGGACAGCAACGTCGCGCCACCAGCCAGCGTCGTTCCAGTGCTTTCGGAGGTTCCGCAGGAGTACTGAGCGATCCATATTACGTCCCCCCTCCGCCGTATCGCTCCTCGAAGTACACAGACAGCGCGTACGCCATCCACGCTTGACACCACCGCATCAGCGTGAAGCGCTTGGTGTAGAAGCGCCGCTGCTGGTAGTAAAACTGCCCCTCACCGGCGTAGAGGTTCGCGAGCACCCAGTCGACGATTCGGCGGACGAACTCGAAGTCGCCCGCCTTCGAGAAGACGATGATCCCCTGTGTCGCGGCGTGAATGTCCCGCGGATAGGACCTCCGCTCGTCCCAGTTCGGCGCGCCGTCAGCCTCGAACAGCAGGTCGCGGTAGAAAGACAGTGCGCGGTCGAGCGTCTCCTCGTACCGTTGGTCGCCAGCGACTTCGTGATACCGCTGGTAAGACTCGACGATGAAGCCGTTGTGGTGGTTGTCCATCGAGAGATGCGACGCGGACGGGGGGTCGCGGTAGGCCCAGCCGCCGACAGCGGCCTGCTTTGTCGCGATGTAGTCCAGTAACTGGCGTGCCCGGTTGAGGTGTCGGTCCGCCCCGAAGTGATCGTACAGGTCCACGAGCAGGCGAGCACCGACCGCCCCGCCGTTGAGCGTGTAGAAGTCGCCGTCGAACAGCGGCTGGTAGACGATCCGCGCCCCACCGTCGAGTTCCGTGTAGTCCAGTTCGTCTACCACAAAGCGTTCGGCGGTGTGTGCGGTCTCACCGTAGTCGTCGTCGTAGGTCGCCATCCGAAGCAACGACTTCACGCCGTAGGAGGTAGGGACTACGTTCGGCGTGTTCGCCGGACGCAGTTCCCGGAGCTGTTGCATCTGGTGGCGGTGCCCGCCGCAGAACCCGGCGAAGTCCTCGCTTTGCTCGTCGACGAGCCAGTCGGCGAGGTGACGGGCCTGATCGAGATACGTCCGGTCTCCGGTGAGCTGGTAGGCGGTCTCGTTGGCCATCGTAAACAACGCAGACCCCTTGAAATTGCGACGCTGTTCGACGAGGAACAGCGGCCGAACGTTTACTGGGGCGCGTTTGATGCTCTCTTGGACGGCGATGTTGAGCCACTTGTTCTCGACAGGAAGCGCCCGGAGAAGGCGGCTGCTCATCCCGTCGAAGTAGTCGTAGCCGGTGTAGTTGCGCTGGCGGGCATACGAGAGTGCGTCGAGCATCACCTGTTGGAGATACGCGTCCCGGTCAGAGAGATCCCCTTCGGCCGGCCGAGCCTCGATTCGCGAGTCCGCGTGCAATGGTTCGCTCATCAGGCGTCGACCTCCGAGTTAATGAGCCGAGCCGTGAGCCGAGCGACCTCCTCTTGAACGCGCTCGGCGCGGCTCGTATCGGGCACCGCGTCGGCGGCGTCGAGGCCGGTGACGTACGCGACGATGTCGTCGGGGTGCCGCGAGTGGAAGATCCGGCCCTCTTCGACGAGGTGGCGGTCGACAGAGAGCAGTTCGTTCGGGAAGAACGAGACCGCCGGCGTGCCGAGACTGGCGGCCTCGCGGGCCATCGTGCCGGAGCCGGTCAGCATACACCGAGCGTTCCAGGCCAGATCGAGGCCGTTGAGCGGATTCTCGGGGACGAACACCTCGCTTCGGTCGTAGGGGTCCGCGAATTCCTCGTCGCCGCGGCCGCGAGGGAGATAGACGACCGGGATGTCACGGTCTACGAACCCCTCTAGCAGGTCGGGAACGATCGACGCTTCGACGTCGACGTACGCGGCCGTGAGAGCCTCGGGCCTGATCACGACGAACGTCTCGAACGGGAATCTGTCAGTGAAATCCGGCTCTGGTTCGAAGTCGGCGACGTAGACGTCCTCTTTGATCCCGTCGTAGGTGTGTACGGCCCCGCTCGCAGGCCACTGTTCGAGTTCGTCGCGTTCGAACGCGGCCGGTACGACGTTGTGGGTCGCCAGCGCCTCCAGGCGGTTGTAGAGCTGTTCGGCCCACAGGCCGTCGACGTAGGCGGTGATGTCGTTGTCGGTGTAGTGGATGCTCGGGATGCCGTTGGCCCTGGCAGCGAGCACGGACATCGCGTTCCGAGCCGAAAGCGCGACGGCGGCGTCAGGGGCTTCGAGGCCGAGTTGTCCCGTTCGAAGCGGAATCCCGACCTTTCGCAGGGTCTCGTGGTCGAAGTCTCGACCGACGACCCGGAAGTCGAATCCGACCTCCCGGGCCAGCGGGACCGTCTCGCCCTTCTCACGAACGGTGACGTCGAGAGCGACGCCGTCGAGGCGATCCATCAGCGCGGCGAAGAAGAAGGGGTGCGAAGGGCTCACCAGATCGACCCAGACGGGAACCGTGGCGCGCGTTCGATCCAGGCTCTCGGGGCGACTGATCGTGTTCATTACAGGTGAATCGATACAGCCCAGCGTATCGACTTTGTTATGCCGAGATTACCCGGCAGCGGCCAAATCAGCGGTCGATACCGGCGAATAGTAGCCTCTGTAATCGGGCGCAGTCGGGGGTAATTGGTAATGAATTAACCGTATAGATCGCGTGCGCCCACACGATGCCGCGCCGGGATATCATCTGGATCACCTTGGAGAGTGTCCGTCAGGATCACACCTCCCTCAGCGGCCACGAGCGCGACACGACGCCGAACGTGCGCCGGCTCGCAGCGCGGAGCGACAGTGCGGCGTTCTCGAACTGCTTCGCTCACGGGATCTGGACGCGAACGTCCAGCGCATCGATGCTCACTGGCAGCGCACCCGCCAGCCACGGCGTGCTGTCGTTCGACTCGAAGCTACCAGCGGACATCAAGACCGTCCCCGAACAGCTTTCGGACCGGGGGTACCGGACGGCAGCTGTGTCGCCAATCGCGCAGGTGAGCGAGGCGACCGGCCTCGACCGCGGGTTCGACGACTTCCACTACCTCACGCGGGGCACGCTACTCGAAGAAGCGGGGCTGCGGTCGATGGTCCGGTATCTGCGACAGATTCATCACCACTCCGCCGGCCTGACGATGGACACCAAAAAGCACAGTATCGGGTATCTCGTCGCCGAGATCGCGACCCGACACATACGACAGCGGGCTGACGAGGATGACCCCCTCTTTCTGTACGTGCACATCGGAGACAGCCACCATCCCTACTATCCGCCGAAAGGGTGGCGGGAAGCGTTCGTCGACGACCTCCAGTTAGATCTCGCTGCGTCCCTGTCGGTCGCGATGGAGATGTCGGACCGGCTGATCGAACAGATGGCGGCCGGACTGCCGTTCTCCGACGCCGAGTGGAACGCGATCGAAGTCCTCTACGACACCGCGATCCGGTACGTAGACTCCCTCGCTGGCACGATCGTCGACACCGCGCGATCGTACCTCGACGATCCCATCGTCGTCGTCACGGCCGACCACGGAGAGTTGCTCGGGGAAGAAGGGTGTCTCGCACATATGCTCGTCGCGAACACTGCCGTGACGAACGTCCCGCTGGTAATTTCCGGCCTCGAGGGGCTCGACGGAGGAGACCGCCTCGTACAGCCCGCCGACGTTCTGAAGACGATCTCGAATCGGTGTGAACTCTCGCTTTCCGTGCCGGCAGGACAGGACGTTTCGGCTGGCGAACGGGCCGTCGCCGTCACCCAGCGCGGCGGGAAGCGGGCTCGAAAGAAGATCGACCAGATCCGGGATCACGATCCCGAGAGTGGATCGCACTTCTGTCCGGGCAACCTCACGAGCGTTCGGACGGCCGACTATCGATATCAGCGGTGCAACGGTCAGGAAGACCTGTTCGTCCTCCCTGACGAGACGGTCGATCGTGCGGAGAGCGAACCGGCGATCACCGAGCGCTTTCGTCAGGTAACAGACGAGTGGCTCGCCGAACACGCGCGTGAGGAGAGTACGGACCGCGCAGAGTTCTCAGCGCAGATGCGACGGCAACTGGAAGATCTCGGGTACTTCTAGCCGTTCGACCGGGGGAAGTACCGCGGCGTAGCGGCCCGACAGGTCTCGACATCCAGTCGGAACGTCTGGTTTCTCCCACATCAGTTAGTAATACTACACTACTACTAGCAGGATTGTACTACAATCGTAGCCGACATAGTAGGTAACTATTACCACACCTGCTAAGAGTGGCGCGCAGGCCAGCAAAACGCCTCTTTTCTGGCTGAGATCTCTTGGTGTATGCTCAAAGCTCAACCAAACAAAGTGAGACCTAGGTAAAGAACAATCATACGGTTGCTAAGAGAATCCTACTGGTCGGTACGGTTAATTAGATATCTCCTACTGATCCCGACGAAGCAATGGACGACACTAGTGGTGAGAAGGCAGATCCTACTGTGGCATCTACGAGTGAATTTGCGGAGCAGGAAGAATCGGCCGGCTTAGATGACGAAACGCCGAGTATGCGGTCTGAAACCTCCAGTAAGGGACTCCTTAATCGGCGTAATTGCCTCAAAGCGGGGGCGGCGATGCTCGCCGCGGGGTCGTCGGCGTTCGTTGGCGGCGCGGCAGCGGCGACGGAACGGTACGGGATCCAATTCAGTACTGTCGTCGATGCAGTCGACGACCTCGGCCTGGATCCGAACGGCAACGATCCGATCGACTCGACGTTGGAAGACGCGCTGGCAAGCGGGGACACGCTCGTGGAGTTCCCGGCTGGGACCTACTACTTCGACGGCCAGCTGGACTTCGGCTCGCCGGACAACTGGGGCATCCGTGGTCTGGGAAGCAGTCCCTCGGACGTGCGGTTCGTGACGACGCCTGGCGAGGGACGGTATCTGACCAAGACCAACGGCGGCTCGGGACAGCTCGTCGAGAACGTCACCTTCGACTACAGCGCTGAAGACGACGGGGGGCTCGGAATCGTCCTCCGTGGCGAGGACAAGATCCGCGTCCAGGACGTAGAGTTCGTCGGGTTCAATCCCGTTCACGCGGATGGCTCGAAGATCAACGTCGTGCCGATGGCGCTGGATCCGAACGGCCGCGCGGTCATCGATGGTCTGGTGCGAACGGGCCCGACGGACATCGTCTCGCACGGCCACCTCGACGGCAACTCCAACGATAGCTGTATCTGGCTCGGCGACCGTCACGAAGGCGAGCTCGTCATCCGGAACTCCCACATCGAAAACACCGGCACGAACGCCGTATACGCCTCCCGGACTTCCGGGACGGTCCACTACGAGAACTGTCTGTTCAGGAATAACAATCAGACGTCGATCCGGATCGGCGGCGGCGACGGGAACCAAAACACCATTCAGAACTGTACGTTCGTCGTCGACACCGAGAACGCGGACCCGGACAACGGGGGCGAGTTCATCAACCCCCACGGCGTGGTCTGTGAGACGAACGAGACGACGCCCGGGCCGATTCGCATCGAGGACTGTGAGTTTATGTACAAGTCCGGCCCCGACCGCGGTCGGCTCCTGTTTGCCGACGGCAACGCCGGACCGATCGAAATCGTCAACAGCCGGTTCCGCTCGGAGAATAGCGAAGTCGAGCCCATCTTCGCACGCGGCGAACCCCGCTGGTGGAAGGCCGCACCCGACCAGTCGATCGACATCCGGAAGAGCCAGTTCTCCGGCAGCGGCGAGGTTACGGTCAACGACCGGCCGGCCACGATGCAAAGCGGCTGTATCTCCAGTCCCGTCTCCGGCGTCGACGTCGACGAGAGCGTCTCCCGGGACAGCTGTACGATCCCCGACACCGACGCACCGGCGGAGTCGACCGAAGAAGAGGAAACGGAGAGCGACACGACCACCACGACGCCGACGAACGAGCTGACCGTCACCGGGACCGGCACGAAGACGAACTACGAGTTCGCCGTCGGCGGCCAACTCGAAGCGACGGACGACGTCGAAGCGTGGGATGAAGTCTCCGAGTCCTCCGTCAATGGCTGGATCACCTCCGAAGGAGTAGCAGACACCTACCAGTTCTCCGGGCCGCTCCAGCGCATCGAGTTCCTCGAAGGAGAGGCAAAGGTGTCTGTCAACGGTCAGCAGATCGATCCTGCGACGCTGAGCACGAGCGGCGAGTTCCCCTCGACCCTACAGATTCCGGGCAACGGGAGCACGAAGAACTACCGGGTCAGCGTGACCGGCGAAATCGCCGACCACCCCGCCCTCGGGACGTCGCTGAGCGAGTACGACACCGTCTCCGACGGGACGCTCGAAGGGTGGGCCACAGACGAGATGGACGCCATCCAGTTCTCTGGATCGGTCGAATCGATCGAGCTGCTCGAAGGCGACGGCTCGATGTACCTCAACGGGAAGCAGATCGATCCGGCGACCTACGATCCGGCGACCGAGCAGACCGACGAGGAAACGGACGAGCAGACAGACGAAGAGACGGACGAACAAACCGACGAGTCGACCGACGACGCCACGAAGCTCCCGAACACGATCACGATCGACGGGGACGGCGCCGGGGCGACCACCTACAGTTTCAGCGTCTCGGGCGACGTGGTTCGGAGCGACAAGCTGAGTTCGGGAACGGGTTCGACCACGATCGACTCGCTGACCGACTCGACCTCCGATGGAACGGTCAACGGATACATCTCCCAGGGCGTCGACGGCTATCGGTACTCCGGGGAGATCACTAGCCTATCGATCAACGGCGACGCGTCGGTCTCCATCTCGGACAACGACGGATAGTCCGACGGTCGCGGTGCGCGCCCGCTACTGATACTGTCGGACAGAGCTATGTGAAAAGTGTCGGCACCCCGTGGGGGCCAGAATGATTCACGAACTGCTGTCCGACAGTATGAACGTATCCGAGACTCTCCAGTCGGTCCCGGACGACCTCTTCGCTAACGTCTGCGTCGGCTGCGGTAGCGCCACCGTCAACGATCGTCTTCCGCTCGCCGTTGTCGGAGACGAGCCAGGGTACGCGCACGAGTTCGTCCGTGTAGATGCCCGGCGGGTGCCCGTACTCGCGGATCGGCAGGGGTGAGGCTCGCTCGCCGATCATCTGTCCGTGGTCCGCGGTCACGACCGTTCGACCGGAGAGATCCCCGAGGAGTCGTCGGACGTGCGGAAGGGCGACGTCTAGGTTTTCTCGAAACGCCTCCCAGAGGACGTCGTCAGAGACACCGAACGTGCCGCGCTTGACGTCACTCCAGGCGAAATTCAGTTTATCGAGGTCGAAGTGTTTGCGTCCTGTCGACCCGATGAATGGATAGTGCGGCTGGAGAAAATGCGCGACGATTCGTTTGTTCGGGTACGTCTCGGCGGCCTGGACGGTGTAGTCGGCCATCGTCTCCGGGAGCACCGTTCGAAAGTCCTCGTGCCAGCCGACGTCGCGCCAGACGTTCACCACGTCGTGAAACCTCGTCTGGAGCGCGTCCCGCTTGCGGTAATACATCGGGCTCGCGGTCACATAGACCGTGTCTCGAAGGTCCCGCCCGGCGAAGTTGGCAGCCAGAAACTCGCTCGTGTGAGAGCCCTTCGAGATCCGCGATTCGAGGCGACCCGGGAGTGAACGCTGAGCGAAAATGTCGTAGCGGCACGCGTCGAGAATGACGAGACTATCCCAGTCTTCCTCGAAGATATCGACGCCTCCAGGCGGTCCTCGCCGCCGTCCCAAACGAGTGTGATACAGCCGGTTTGCCTCACGGACGGCGAGCGACGGCTCCCGAATCACCTGGCGGACCTGGTGCAGTCCGTACATACCCGCTTGTGGTGTCTGCTGGATATTGTTATACCCACGGTAGCGGAGACCGCTGTGGGAGGAGACAGAATGTAGCCAGGATATAACAATCCACGTCGGTCGGCTTTAGAGACACAGCTATGGGTATCGTGCCGGACAGTTTGCAGTGTGTACCCGCAGAGGGGGATCGATGACCGGAATCGTCGGGGTCGGTCCGGATGGCCCGTCGCTCTCAGCGCTTCTCGCACCGGTTCACCAGGAGCCGTGGTACGAGACGGACCGAGTGGAAGCCGGAGACTACGGGCTCGCGATCGTCCATCACGGCACGAAGGACCCCGGCGGCTGGCACTGCTGGCAGGACGGTCGACGCGCTGGCGTGATCCACGGTGCGATCACGAACCTGGACGCGTTCGACGGCCGGTACGAACGCCTGTTCGCGCGCGTGTTCGAGGCGCCCGCCGAAACGCTCCGTCGACTCGACGGGCCGTTCCTGCTGGCCGCCGTCGACGACAGAGCAGAGCGATTACTCGTCGCGACCGACAAACTCGGGGCGCGGCCCTGCTATTACGCAGTCGAAGACGGCTTCGCGTTCGGATCGAACGCCGCATCCCCGCTCGCTGGCGTTGAAGATCCGACAGTAGACGTCCAAGGCGTGAGCGATATGGTGATGCTGGGCCAAGTCTGGGGCGAGAAGACGCTCGTCGAGGAGGTCTCAACACTCCCGCCGGCGACGGTCCTCGAGTCCCAGGAGGGGATCGTCTCCACCGAAGCGTACTGGCAGTTGGACGTCGACGTCAGCCCGAAGAAGGACCCGTTCACGCCGATCGTGAACGCCTACCGGCGTGCGATGGCGGACACGTCGGCCACGATGGACGGGTCCGTCGGGCTCTGGTTGTCAGGCGGACTCGACAGTCGGACGATGGCGAGCGAACTCTCACGGAACCTCAGTTCACTGGTCACCTACACCTACGACGCGAACCCCGCCGGCGGCGGCAACATCGAGATCGCGAAACGGATAGCCGATCGGGTCGGCGCCGAGAACGAGCTCGTCCCGCTCACTCCGGATCGATTCGTCGACGTGTTCGAGACGGCCGTCTCGCTGACGGGCGGGATGCTCACGTGGCGGACGTTTCTCAACCTGACGGCCGTGTTCAACATCGACGAGCCGACGGATCTGATCCTCGAAGGCTGCGGCCAGGGGACGCTGATGGGTGCCGGGATCGGCCAGACGCTCCTCGGACAGCACGAGATGCCCGAGGAGGTGCTCTACCACGCGAAGCATCAGACGGATCGGGCGACGGTACAGTCGGTGCTCGCACCCGACGTCGATCCGATGGCGACCTACCGCACGGTCGTCGCGGACGCGCCGTCGACCGACCCAGCCGAGACAGCGCTCACTGCGTACTACCGTAACTACGTCGCTCGTGGGGAATTCGCGAGCAACCGCATCGCCCGGAGCCAAGTGGGAAGTCGCGTCCCGCTGGTCGATGGTGAGTTCCTGACGGCAGCGACGGACCTCCCGCTCTCGTACCGGGAGCGGGCGATCCCCTTCACCGGCGGGAAGATTCCGGCAGGGGCGGCGAAGGGGAAGTTCGAGTTCACGCGGGCGCTTGACGACGGCCTTTCGGACATCCCCTACGAGCGGACGAAGTTCCCGCCGTCGTATCCACACTGGCTGCACACCGTGGGATTCGTCGCCGACACGGGGTCAAAACGGCTTCTCGGTAAGACGGCCTACGGGGGGCGACGGATGCAGAGCCGCTGGTACGAGAGCAACGATCGGCTACGGGCCCTCGTCGACGGACTCTTAGACGACGCCGCGACACGGCCGGTTTTCGACGCCGACACTATCCAGACGCTGCGACGAGCCCACGACGCTGGAGAAGCCAACAACCTCGGCCCGCTCGCGGCTGTGAGCACTGTGGAGTCCTGGCTACAGCAACACCTCGAATAGCGGCTACGTCCGGGAATTACGAACGGCTCGCCGGACGTGTTGCGCTGGCTTGTACGTCATCGGCCCACCCAGTGCGACGAGCAGGTACAGATACGACGTCGCATCGGTCGGGTCGCGTCCGAGCGCCGCGAGGAAGTGTTTGAGAGCGGATCTGTAGTAGCCGTTTCGGAGCGCAGAGAAGCCCAGGGTACGGGTGAGCGACGCGACGAACCGCCGTTCGGTATCGCGCCCGTACTCCGCTGCGAGATCACGGTGTTTCCGGAGGAGGAGTGGAACCGAAACGTCACGCTTGGCTTCGTAGTCGTCCGTGATCTGATCGTGTGACGTGTACCGACGAGTGACGAGCGGCTCGGGGACTGACGCGTAGCGGCACTGCGTCGACAACCGGATGTGCCACTCTTTGTCCTGTAAACTCGGGAGCCGGTCGTCGGGGACCCCGGCCGCATCGACTATCGAGCGCCGGACGACGAACCGCGAAAACGACCCCGCCTGAACCGTCCCCCGGAGGATCGCTTCGGTCACGCGACCGTCGGCGGCCGGCGTGACTGATCCAATACGCTCACCGTCGTCGTCGACGACGCGGGCCCCGACGAGTACGACACCGACGTCGGAGCCGCCCTCTTCGAACCTGTCTGCGACCCGTTCGAGGTATCTCGGATCCCAGAGGTCGTCGTCGTCGAGGAACGCGACGAACTCGCCCACAGACCGGGAGATTCCGGTACATCGGGCGGCGTTCGCACCCCTGTTTTCCTCGTGGCGAACGACCTCCGCACGCGCGAGCCCGTCGACGTCGACATCGGCCACGGCGGGTTCGATCGGCTCCGGGGAGTGATCGTCGACGACCACCAGTTCGACGCGTTCGTGCGTCTGTTCGGCGACGCATCGAACGGCCTCGGGGAGGTAGTCGGGGCGACCGTACGTCGGAATGACGACGCTCACCAGCGGGGTCGTTTCAGCGAGGACCATCGTCGACTTCTCGGCCAGAACCGTCTTTGTTATACATCGTATTTCGGGAGTCGAAGGCGGCGAACACGGCGATAACGACACAAGAGGATCTGACGGCGACGCCGCGTGCGACGTGGGGAGACTACCGTAGGAGAGCTATAACAATACACGTACGCGGGCAAGAGCCCGCGAGTCGATGGTCGATCTACTTCGATCCGATGGGAGGCATACTGTCGGACGTCGCTCCGTGCCGATATTCGGCGCTCACGGGAGCCGAGATCAGGCCCGAACGTACGTCCGACGGTATCAGAACACGAAGGGGGAACGGCGATGAACGCGGAGCGACGATCCGGCACCCGACAGCTCGTCGATGTCTACGTAGCGCTCGCGCTGCTCGTCGTCGCGGGCGTGGGTGTCGTCGCGCCCGTCCCTGATCGAATCCGGCTGCTCATCGCGTTGCCGACGCTGTTTCTGCTCCCGGGGTACGCGCTCACGACGCTGCTGTTTCCGACGCGTTCCGAACAGCCGTCGGGCCCCACAACGCAACTCTCGGCGGCCAACAGCACCGGTGAGCACGACGGGACCAGCGGTATCGGACACTGGGAGCGGGCCGGGTTGTCGTTCGGCGTGAGCGTGACGCTCTTGCCCCTCCTCGGGCTGCTGCTGTCGTCACTCGGGGTCGAAATCACTGCTGTGACGGCTCTCGGTGCCGTCGCCGTCCTCACATTGGTTACCCTCGGTGCCGGTATCGGACGACGGTGGCAGTACCCACAATCGGTCCGATACCAGCCGCCAATACCCTCGGTGGCGGCGTTCGTCGACGGGGGACGGAACACTGGTACACAGTCGACGAGAAGCGTTGCACTCTCAGCGGCGTTGGTCATCGTGGTCGCTGCCGCAGTGGGCAGTTTCGCGCTGGCCGTAACGGCGCCGAGTGCTGAGTCCGAATCGACGGAAGCGTCGCTACTCACGCGGGCACCGTCGGGAGAGTTAGTCGCGAGCGGCTATCCGGCGACGATCGAGCCAGGACAGCGAGAGCAGTTGGTACTCGCCGTGAGCAACGACGAGCAGGCGACTGTGGAATACTCCGTCGTCGTGCAGTTACAGCGGCTCACCGCCGGCGACGACCCGTCCGTCCTGGCTCGCGAGCAGCATCTGACCGCACAGGAGCAACTGTCCGACGGCGAGACGTGGGAGTACGAACACGAGATCGCCCCGCCGCCAGGGTACGCCGGCGAGCGGACGCGAGTCGTCTACCTCATCTACCGCGGCGAACCACCGGCACAGCCGAGAATGGACAACGCGTACCGATATCTGACGCTCTCAATCGGCGGGAAGCAGGCAGACGCGACCGTGACACCGGTCGCACAGGAGTAGCGTGGTAAGTCGGCGAGGCGTGAGTAGTCGGCGAGGCATAGTTACTCGGCGAGTGGGCTACGTTGGAGAACCGTGGTTAGTCGGCGAACAGAGCGGTTGCAGTGTGATCGTGCGGTGCGGCTTCCAGCGGCGACGTCACCCGTTCTCGGCCGCCGCAACGAGTTCGTCCACGCGGACCACCTCGATCTCACCGGCCTGCTCTCGCCGGTGAACCTCGTCGACGACGCCCTGGAACTCGTCGAGCCCCGCGTCAGTCGAGAGCCCGTGGAAAAACAGCGAGAGAACGCCACCGTACGCGATCGTCTGATCTAAGAGCTGCCGGGCTTCTGTCGGAGTCGGCTCACCCTCACCGGGGATCAACTGCGGGTTCGACGGGCGCGCGATGGGCTGCCACCCGCCGACCCGTCCGCTGTCGTGGACCGTAGAGACTATTTCGAGCGCCTGTTCGTCGACGCCGCCGTAGGGGTACGCGAAGTGTCGAGCGCCTTCGGTGAACCCCCGTTCGAGGAGCCACTGCTTCGCGCTCCGGACCTGCGCTTCGACCTCTGCCGGATCGGATAGCTCACGGAGGTTCAGGTGGTCCGTCGTGTGCGAACCGACGAGCCACCCCTCTGCCTGTAGTTCTCGTAGCTGTGATTCGGTCAGTTTACCTTCGGTTCCGATCGTGCTGGGATTGACGTACGTGATCGCCGGGTAGTCGTGCTGTGCGAGATACGGAAGCGCTTTCGTGTAGTCGGTTTCGTTGCCGTCGTCGAACATAAACGCGACCTTTGGAGTCTCCGGGGCGGAGACGCGGACAGGACAGTCGAGAAAGAGCTTCTCGGTTCCGGACTCATCGCCCGGTGCCATTCGAAACGAGACACGGGTAATGTGCGCCAGATCGACGGGGGCGTCGTCGACCTGCGGATCCAACAGCCCGAAATCGAGCCGAACCAACGCGCCGCGACTGCGAGAGACGGCGCGCGTCCGGAGGCGGTTGCCCTCGCGGTCCTGAAGGTCGATGTACGGATACGTCCCCGGAGCGCTGCCGTCGATCGCGACGTAGCACGCGGGGCGAGCGTTGCGAAAGTCCATCGGTTCGTCCAGTGGAACGTGGAGCCAGGCTCCGTCCGCTCCAGTGTGGAGTTCGGCACACTGTGTGCCCGTAACGTGCCGCTCGCTGTTGGCGTACAGTTCGCCATCCGTGACCTCGAGGTCGGACAGCCGCTCGAAAGAGTCGGAGCCGAGTTCCACGCGGGAAGGTTCCGGCGTCAGAGTCGAGTCCGACGCGTCGGCACCGTCGTGGTCCGCGCCGCGCTCTACCTGGGGCGACTCTTTGCGGCCGACACACCCGGCAGCCCCGAGCAGCGAACTCCCGGCGACCGTCGTGAGAAGCGCGCGGCGAGAGATGGTCCCGCGCGACCGCTCCAACTGTGCCCCCGCACGGCGCACCCGCTCTTTCGTCTCGTCTGTCATTTTGTTGTCGTCTTATCAGTAGCATCGGTGATTGTAATACTGCGCCTTCTCACGGCGATGGGGGTATATACTACCGGGAAGTGCAAAGCGAGACAATGTCGAAATCCGGTTTGTCGGTCTCGGGCGGCCGGTCGTGAAAGCGGCGCGACAGTGGCGCGAGCAGGCAGCATCAGCAGACGCGTCCGCCGGTACGACCCTGCTAACAATGCGTCCTCAAAAGATAGAAGCGCACGATGAGTGACGCAGTGTCAACTAATCTCCTCGTCGTCGGGGCCTGCAGTCGGGATACCGGCGGCATCGCTCAGTACATCCGGGGGCAGTCCCAGCACATCGCTGACTCGGTCGACGTCACGACGCACAGCACGAGTTCGCCGCCAGGGAAGGCGGTCCTCTCGGAGGGTGGCGTCGCCAAGTACCGCTGGCTGCTCCTCGCGGTGCTTTCGGCCGTCAGGAGGGTACTGGAGTTTCCGTTCTACGAGCGGCCCGATGTCGTCCACGTACACGCGTCATCGTACCTCTCGTTTTACCGAGAATCGGTGTTCGTCGTCTTCGGCGCGCTGGTCTGGAGGCGACCGGTCGTGGTCCACATTCACGGCTCCGACTTCGACGAGTTCCTCCGCACGTCTGGTCTGCTCCGCTCGTGGTACGTCGGGTGGGTGCTGAATCTGTCCGCGGAAGTGATCGTCCTCTCCTCGTACTGGGAGCAGGTGCTCTGTGCGGAGACCGACTTGGACGAGGCGATGGTGCTGCCAAATCCCATCGACGTGTCGTCGTTCTCCGAGGACGGGCGTGCAGAAGATCCACACATCGTCTACGTCTCCAACCTCATAGAGCGGAAGGGGGTCGCCGAGTTCGCCGACGCGATCCGACGCTTAAGCGCACGCGACGGACCCGAGTTTCGAGTGAGTGTCGCTGGGGACGGCCCGAAATCCGAGCAGATACGGGCACTCGCGACCGAGTACGAATTCGTGGAGTACTACGGGTACGTCTCGGAGAGTCGGAAGTACGGGCTGTTGACCAACGGATCGATCTACGTGCTGCCCACGTACGCTGAAGGGTTACCGATCTCGCTCTTGGAAGGGATGGCCGGCGGCAACGCCGTCGTGTCGACGGAGGTCGGGGCGATCCCGGAGGTTGTCGGCTCCGAGAACGGCATCCTGATCCCGCCGGTCGACGTCGATGCGCTCGTCGACGCGCTGGATACGCTTCGCACTGACGGCCAGTTGCGGCGGGAGATGGGCGAGACGAACCGTGAGCTCGTACGCGAGCAGTACACGTGGTCGCGGATCAGCCGCGAACTCCAGGAGTTGTACGAGCGTCTTCGGCCACGGTCACAACCCGGAGCGGGTCGAACCGGCGGGTCGCCGTCGCCGACTGTCACCAGCCCGAAGTAGACTGTTCTTACGGTCACGCAGTCACGCGTGTAGTACTCACATAACTAAACCAAAGAGAGACATACCGGATCGTGTGTCCGTTTTCGTACACTGGGCGCACTCTCGATAGCGCACGATGGATCTAGATAGACTCAAACGAGCGGTTCAGCGGTTAACTCCGACAGGCGGAACGACAGAGCGCATCGTCAAGAGCGTCATCTGGGTGACCGGCCAGAACGTGATCGGCCGCCTCATCCAGCTCGCAATGTTACTCGTGTTGGCCCGGCTGATCGGGCCCCGCGAGATCGGGTTGGTTGGAATCGCACTGTTGGCGTTGAGCGCGTCACGGAAGTTCACGAACATCGGTCTGAACGCGGCGATCGTCCAGCGGAAGGAGTCGAACGTCGACGGCTACCTCAACACGAACTGGCTGCTCGAGATCGGACGCGGCGCCCTCATCACGGTCGTGCTGTTCGCCAGCGCGCCGCTGATCGCGTCGCTATTCGATACGCCGCGTGCAGAGCCCTTACTACAGGCGATCGGGTTCTCGCCACTCATTCTGGGACTGCGGAACCCGGGCGTCGTCTACTTCCAGAAGAACCTGGAGTTTCACAAGCAGTTCGTCTACCGAATCTCCGGCTCGATCGGATCATTTATCGTCGCCGTCGGGTACGCACTCGTCTGGCCGACCGCGTGGGCCTACGTCGCGGGGTTTCTGACCGCAGACGTCATTCGACTCGTCGTCTCGTATGTGATCCACGACTACCGACCGCGACCGCAGTTCGACCGCGAGGTCGCCGGCGAACTCATCAACTACGGGAAGTGGATAACTGGATCGTCGATTCTGTACTTCATCTACAGTGAGGGCGACGACGCGTTCGTCGGCTGGCTGCTCGGCCCCGTCGCGCTCGGGTGGTACCAGTACGCCTACCGATTCTCGAACGCACCCGCCACAGAGATCTCGCAGGTCGTCTCCTCGGTGATGTTTCCGGCTTTCTCGGAGTATCAGGACAATCCCGAACGCTTGCGGAGCAGTTTCCTCAAGACGGTGCAACTGGTCTCGCTCGTGACGTTCCCGATGGCGATCGGGATCGCGGTCGTCACTCCGACCTTCGTTCGGGGCTTCCTCGGCAGCGACTGGACGGGTATGATAACGGCGATGCAGATACTCACGCTGTTCGGCCTGTTTCGCTCGCTTGGGAAGGTGTTCGGCGCCTTCTGGAAGGCGATCGGGCGCCCCGACTACATCACGAAACTCTCGGTGCTCCGCGTCGCGTTGCTCGCCCTTCTCATTTATCCGGCGACGTCGACGCTGGGGATCACCGGAACGGCGCTTCTCACCACCGGCATCTTCGTCTTCCCGATGATGCCGATCGACCTCTACATCATCACCCGGTCGGTTGGAACGAGCTACTCCGCGCTCCTCTCGGAGTTGGTCTACCCGCTGGCCGCCAGCGCGATAATGGGTGCGATCGTCTGGTACGTGAATCTCGTGCTCGAGATACCGCCGATCGCCGAGTTCGTCGTGCTCGTCGGTCTCGGCGCGGTAATCTACGGAGTCGTGACGCTCATCTTCACCCAGCAGTTCGGCTGGGACATCGATAAGAACGTGCGAGAACTGATGTCGACGCTCTGAGTGCGCCGTGGGCGATCGGAACAGGAAAAACGACTACTCGGCCTCGACCCCAACGTCGTACACGCCCGCTTCGACCATCGCTTCGAGCGGATTGTCGTCGATGTCCAGCGGGAGATCGACGCGTCCCTGTCGACGGGCCGACTCCCACGACGCGAAGGCCAGTTCCGTCGCTCTGAGCGAGACGGCACCTCGGATCGACGGCTCCCTACCTTCGAGAAGCGACTCGATCACCTCGTCGATCGAGCGCTCGTGAAAGCTGGGTTTGTCGAGTCGACTCTCGTCGACGACCGGTACCCGCTCGAAGAGTTTCTGCACGCCAGCCCTCGCAAGCCCGGTCTTGGGCCCGTAGATCGTCTCGGAGGTGTCGACGGTTTTCCACGCCGAGTCGCCGGTCCGGTACCGCAAGTCGGGCCCGTCTTCGACGCCGAGTTCGATGACGCCGTCACTCCCCACGAGACGGAGGTAGCACCCGACGACGTCGGCACCGAGCCCGTCGGCTTCGCCCGTGATAGCGAGTCCGGTGACGCCGTCCTCGTACTGCCACTGCGCGAGCCCCTGGTTCTCGTTGTGCGTCCCGAACCACAGGTTCTCCTCGCGGTAATCGACGTTGGCTAGGACCCACTTCACGGGCGTCCCGTCGGTGTAGAAACCACAGAGGTCGAACAGGTGAACGCCGGCGTCGAGGAGGTTCGCTTCGCCCCACTCCAACCGTTCGAGGTCGCCGATCTCACTGCGGTCGAGCAGTGCCTTCGCTTTCAGGAACGGCCCCCCGAACCGACGCTGGTGATTGATCGTGAACTGAACGTCGTTTCGGTCACAGGCCTCGACCATCCGCTGGCAGTCGCCCCAGGTCGTCGCCATCGGCTTCTCACAGTGGACGGCGTCCGGCGTCCCGCTCTCGGCGCAGCCGACGACGATGTCGGCATGTACTGAGGGGGGCGTACAGACGCTCACGACGTCGATGTCGAGTTCTTCCAGCATCGTCTCGTAGTCCTCGTAGACGTTGGCTTTCGGAACGTCGAATCGATTGGCGAACGCCAGGGCATTTTCTGGGACGATGTCCGCACAGGCCACGAGGTCGACGTCGTCGCGTCGCTCGTATCCAGGCGCGTGTCGATACGCCATCGCGTACCCGGTCCGATCCCGCTGTTCGGGGTCCTCGCCGGTCCCGATGACGGCGGCGTTGAGTACCATACGAGATGGGATTTCGCTGGCCGCGTCAATACTATACTCTCCGTACCGTGCGTTATGAGTCGCCTACGGTCGTTCGAGTACGAGGACCGGATCTGGCCCACCGGTTACCGCGACACCTGATGGTCCATCGTCGACTTGTACAGTAGATTTGCAAGTCATCACGCACCCGATCACACGCCGTCGTACGATCGAGTGTGCACTCATAGGGATTATCGTAACTGTTCGGAGATTCTCGCCGTACTGTCCGGCGAGACATCTATGCGGACGTACGATAATCCCTATCAGTTGCAAATGCTACTGTAGAGCCGCCGGGTACGCAACGACAGATCGGACCAATCGAGCCGCGTGCTCGCCTCGTAATTCCCCTCGCCCATCGTTCGGAGATCGGCATCCAGAGCGTCAGCGAGCGCCGCCCGCAGCCCATCAGTTTCGTCGGGATCGTAGCGGACGTTCCACCGCGGGTCGAGTCGCTCGCCGACGCAACCGCGGTTCGGTGCGACGACCGGGTTTCCGAACGACATCGCGAGGATGGCCGCCCCGGAGGTGAGCACCTCTTCGTAGGGGAGAACCACGGCGTCCGCCGCGTTCATATACCGCTGGATCTCGTCGTCGGGGACGAATTCCAGAACCGCACGTGCCCGGTCGTCGGCCGCGACGCGGTCGCGGACCGTGGCAGCCAGCTCGTCACTCCAGGGATTGCCGACCACTAACAGCCGGGCGTCCGGGGCGTCGAGTTCGCGGAACGTGTCGACGAGTTCCGGGACGTTCTTGTACGGCCGGATGAGGCCGAAGTACAGGAAGACCGTATCCTCGGGTCCATAGCCGAGATCTGCTCGCGCGTCCGCGCGGTCTATCTCGTTCGGGTAACTGTCGAGGTAATTGCCGTGTGGGACCGCCCGGACGTCCGGCCGGTCGTCGGCCGAGAGGTCGAACAATTCCATCACTGTCCCGCGGGCGCCGTCACAGTGGACGATAATTCCATCGATGAGCCGAGTGGCAAGTCGTTTCGTGAGTAGTTCGACGCGGGGCGAGCGTCGGGCGTGTTCGCCCAGGTTGTGAACTGTCCACACTACCCGGACGCCCGACAGCCGGAGCACGAGGAGTTCGACGAGGAGCCGAACGCCCAACAGCGCAGTGAGCCAGGACTGCTCCGTCACGAACGACTTGCTCAGCCAGTGAAGATGAACGACGTCAGGGCGTCCGTGTTCGCGTACCGCAGGGAGAAGCGAGACGTATTGTCCGTAGCCCGACATTTCCACGGCGACGCCGTGAGACTGGAGGCCGTCACGTAACTCTCGCTGATATGGGTTCGAATCGGTCGAATCGGGGTACATCAGCACCGACAACTCGGAACCATTCTCGTCTGCGAGCGCAGCTGTGTCAGCACTCGAACGGGCGGCCGACGCGGCGGTCGGCCCCCCAGGGGGTTCACGTTTGGCCATACTAGCCTTTCATAGACTCCTATGACGGACAACGTGGGCCGTCGGGTAAAGTAGTTATCCGCTTACTGTCGACAGCGACGGGACGGGCACAGCTCAGTCCCCCTCGTCACCGTTCACAGATAGTATCGCGGATATAACGAAGTGCTTTCGAAGGGCGTCTCTGGTATGGGCTTCCACCATCAGACGATCGACGCCGACCCGCCGTGCGGCCGCCTGGGGTCGTGTGAAGTAACAGATCTCACAGGAAACGGTCGTCCGGACGTGGTCGTGACCGGAATGGGCGCGGTTCCGACCATATCTATCGCTGACAAAGAGATCAACGTCCGGAAACTGCCGGTACTCGGTGAGTTGTACGCGCGCACAGAGACGTACGCGTTCTGGTACGAGAACCCAGGATGGGAGCGCCACGACATCACCTCGGAGTCGAATCTCCATCTCGATGTGGGGGCGACGCTCTACGACATCGACGGCGACGGTCGGACGGACCTCCTTGCGGGTCAGGGGTACGCACACAACGACGTCTACTGGTTTCAACAGCCCGCCGATCCCCGAGACGAGTGGACGAAACGCCTCGTCACGGACCGCTTCCAGAAGTACCACGATCTCGCCGTCGGCGACGTGGACAACGACGGAGCGCCCGAACTCGTCGGGCTCTCACAGAGATCCGCGTCGGTGTTCTACTACGACATCCCGGACGATCCGACGGTCGAGCCGTGGCCGGACGACCACTGTACGGTCGTCGACGACGACAACGCGGTCGAAGGGATCTACATCGGCGACGTCGACGGTGACGGCGCGAACGAACTCCTCGCTGGAACCTCGCTCTATCGGCTAGAAGACGGACGCTGGACGCGCGAACAGTTCGCCGCCGGCTGGGACGACGTGCGCGTCGCCGTCGGCGACGTCGACGGCGACGGGCGTCCGGAGGTCGTCCTCAGCGAGGGCGACTCGCCGAAGTACGGGACGCACCCCGGGCGTGTGGGGTGGTTCGACCCACACACCTGGGAGGAGCACGTCGTCGCCGAGGGGCTCTACTGCCCGCACAGTCTTCAGCTCGCGGACTTTACCGGCGACGGCACCCAGGATATTTTCGTCGGCGAGATGGGCCTCGGCGAGAACGACTTGCCGACGCATTACGTGTTCAGCCACGTCGGCGACGGGAAGTTCGAGAGCCAGACTGTTTCCCAGGGGATTCCGACCCACGAGGCGAAGGCCGTCGACCTCGACGGAGACGGACGGGTGGACGTCGTCGGGAAGTCCTACGAACCGAACGCTCGGGTCGACGCGTGGCTGAATCCGGTCGAAGCGGACGTCGAGGAGACAGAGCGAGCAGATTCGACGTCTCGGCAGTCGGCGACGGACTGATACTGTCGGGCGACAGTTCGTGAATGATGTTGGCATCCACGGGGTGCCGATGCGTTGCACATCGTTTGTCCGACAATACGAGATCGAATCCGCGCGCTAGAGCCCGACGACCTCGAACCCGGCGTCGACCCACCGATCGGCGTCCAGCAGAGCGAGCGGGTCGACGACGAGCCGTTTTTCGAGGAGCTCCCCGACTCGTTCGGGATCTAGATCGGTGAACTGGTCGTGTGATGCTGCGATCACCGCGGCGTCAGCGCCGTCGAGTGCCTCCGCCTGTGACTGCAGCGCGAGCGTCGGGTCCGTCGCGACCGGGTCGTGGAGGCGTACGTCGAGGTTGTCGCCGCCGTCCGGGAGAGGCCGTTCCGAGCGCGTGTGGCCGGCGAGTCGGCGAGCGATGGCCAGCCCCGGGCTGTTTCGCGTGTCACTGACGTTCCCCTTGTACGTCACGCCCAGGACGGCGATCGTCGCTCCCCGTACGGTGCCGAGTGCGTCTTCCAGACGAGTGATGACGTAGTCGGGCATCCGGTCGTTGACGCGTCGGGCGCAGTCGATGAGCGTCGTCTCCTCGGAGTCCTGCCCGAGGAAGAGCGGATCGACCGGGAGACAGTGCCCGCCGACGCCGGGGCCGGGGTCGAGGATGTCGACGCGGGGGTGGTTGTTCGAGAGGTCGATCGCGGTCCGCACGTCGACGCCGTAGTCCGCGGCGACGAGCGCGAGCATATTGGCGTAGGCGATGTTCACGTCCCGGTGGGCGTTCTGCACGAGTTTGACGAACTCCGCGGTCGTGGCGTCCGGTGCGGTGTGGACCGCACCGTCGATGACGTCCTCGTACAGTGCAGCGATGGTGGCGGTCGAGTCGTCGCCGACGCCGCCGACGATACGGTCGTTCGTCCGAATCTCCGTCACCGTGTTCCCCGGCATCACAGTCTCCGGCGTGTACCCGAGTTCGAAGTCGACCCCGGGAGAGAGATCCGAGTCAGAGAGGATCGGGGCCAGCGTCTTCTGGGTCGTCCCCGGCGGGACGGTCGATTCGAGTACGACGACGTCGTCGGGTTCGAGCACGTCCGCGATCGCTGCGCTGGCCTGCTCGACGTACGTCAGATTCGCCCGGCCCGCCTCGTAGTCGTAGGGGGTCGGCACACAAATGAAGTGAACGTCCGCAGAGACCGGCCGGTCGCTGGCCGTCAGGCCGGACGAGAGGGCGTCCAGCACGTACGTCTCGAACTCGGGGTCCGATATCGACGGCTCGCCGGTTCGAATCGCCTCGATGACGCCGTCGTCGACGTCGTAGCCAGTCACGTCGTGTCCGTTGTTCGCAAAGAGAGAAGCCGTCGCCAAACCGACGTAGCCGAGACCGTGTACACAGAGATTCATACTCCCCACCTGTGCGGATACGGGCTTTGTTATGCAGAACTTGCAGGTCGAACACAGGACAGAGCGCCCGCAGAACGTGGAAGGCAGTCACTGCTCCCGCTCAGGCGGGTGCGCGCTCCCCACACGGCGGCCGTGGGACGTGCCGCACGCGACGTCCAGAGCGTTGCCGGGGCCACCCGAACCGAAACCGGAGCATAACAAAAGGACGTCAGAGCCCCGAATCAGGTATGCAAGCAGTCGTGCTCGCTGCCGGAAGGGGGACCCGCCTCCGTCCACTGACGGAGAACAAACCGAAAGGACTCGTCGAAGTCGACGGGAAACCGATTCTGACCCACTGTTTCGAACAGCTGACCGACCTGGGCGCAAAGGAACTGCTCGTCGTGGTCGGCTATCGCGCCGAGGACATCGTCGAGTACTACGGCGAGGAGTTCGCCGACGTGCCGATCCAGTACGCACACCAAGAACAACAACTCGGACTCGCACACGCGCTCAATACGGTCGAAGACCAGATCACGGACGACTTTATGCTGATGCTCGGTGACAACGTCTTTCGAGCCAACCTCGAAGACGTGGTCCGCCGGCAGCGCGAGAGCCGCGTCGACGCCGCCTTCCTCGTCGAAGAAGTGCCCCAAGAGGAGGCATCCCGCTACGGCGTCTGCAACACGAACGACTACGGAAAGATCGTCGAGGTCGTCGAGAAACCGGACGATCCGCCGACGAACCTGGTAATGACAGGGTTCTATACCTTCTCGCCGGCGATCTTCCACGCGACGCGACTCGTCCAGCCCTCCGATCGCGGCGAGTACGAACTCTCGGACGCGATCGACTTGCTCATACAGTCCGGACGGACGATCGACGCGGTCGAACTCGAAGGATGGCGGATCGACGTGGGCTACCCCGAAGATCGGGCTGAAGCCGAACGGCGGCTACGAAACGCGGAGGAGGAAGCTGCGTCACACGTGTGACACGAATCGCGGAATAACGGGAAATATATAAACTAGGTCACGCAAGCATCGATGACGATTGGATGAAACGAGCACAACCAGACGGTATTTCTGACTCTGCGACGGCGAGTAGCGGTACGACGTTCGATTTCGATCCAGGACGGGAAACCATCGTCGTCGACGTCGTCGAGGCGGTTTCGGCGATCGCAGGTGTAGAGGCACAACAGTTCGAACCGCGATTGTACGAGGCAATCGACCCCGACGCTCTTACACGATTAATCCAATCAGGCGGCGACGGGGTTAGCGTGTCGTTCGAGTTAGGTGAGTATCAGGTTACTGTCCGAGGGCGCGGGGAGATCGAAGTCGCAGACCTGTAACCAGCGGTATATTTATTACCATCTTCTTGCAACGTAGTTACGAATGTCAGACTGGTTTACTGAAGAGGAGATGGACCGAATGGCTCGATTCGCACAGTCGTCGGGCTACGCTCGTGATCCGACGATGCTGCTCCCGGAAGAGGCTGAATCGGACGAAGACGGCGAACAACAAGAGTAGTGAGCCATCGGGTCACGGTCACGACACGAACGCGACAAGCGAGTAACGAGGGCATTCCTCGGCTCGACTGAGAATATTTCTCACCACGCGCGTCGAAGCCCTCGGTCCGCACGCGTTGGCTACTCGTCGAGCAGCCCTTGCTCTTCGATCTCGTCCCAGAGTGCCTGGCCGTCGTCGGTAATACCGTACACGCGCCCTTTGCGGCGCTCTTCGGAGACTAACAGATCGACGAAACCGCGCTCACGGAGACTCGTCAGCGCATGGGAGACCGAAGCGATACCGATGTCCTCGTCGTCGGCGATCTGTGAAGGCGTCGCTGGCCCCTCGGCGAGCCGGGACAGCACCGCGACGCGGTACTGTGAACTGATCACGAATCCGATGTGGTCCCACGTGTCTGTCATCGTTGCTCATTCATATTCGACCGGGATGCGCGCGCCGTTGGTCATCGCTCGCTCGTTGTACACGTAGTGGACTCCGCTGACGACCACGAGACCGATCAAGATAGCAATGCCGACGTACTGTGGCGACAGGAAGGGTATGTCGACGGCAATCGAGAAAACGTATACGAGAAGTCCAACCAAAGCGACGCCCGCGTACACGAGTTGCCACGGGAATGGTTCGCTTTCTTCCTCGAAGTACTGTGCAAGTTCGTCGACGTGCCGTGTGGGCGAGACGATGCCCGTTTCCGAGTCGTACTCTACGACACCGGCCTCCGAGAGTTTCGGGATATGTGTCTGGTACAATGAAACGTAGGTTCGCTTTCGCTGCTGTGCGGACAACTCGTCGGGTCGGATCTCGTTCTCCTCGGCGGCGAGTTCCTCGGCGAGGTCGCTCAGCTCGATTCCCTCGCGATCGCTCTGGAGCCGGCGAAGCACGAACCGCCGGCGGGCGTTGCTCAGCAGGTCGAACGCGGTGTCCTGCGACAGCGTATGGGGTTCGTTGGGTGACATCAGAATCTCGCGACGACGGGGAGGTGGTATTTCTTTCCAGAGGTATCTGCTTTGTTAGGTGTATGTTATGCGACGGTTGGATGATCCTACCCCTCGTAGTCTGGACATTACTTTGCTCGTGTGTGGGCCACCTTCACCGAATGCAACAGGGGTGCCACCAACTGGTCGGTCGTCCGCGCTGGCGGCCGAATCCGTGGCGACGAGTCGAACCGACACATCGACGACGAGTCGAATCCTGTTCGGAGGAGGACTCTCGGCACTGTGCGAAGAACGACCAGAGCAGCGGGCAGCGGAACCGGAACTGGAAGGTCAGGGACCGACGGGAGCAGACGTAACGATGTGGCCGTGGGAACACGCCGCCGTCGGCTATCTCGTCTACTCGATCGTGGTTCACGTCCTCCGCGGCCGTTCACCGACGGGACGCGAAGCGATCGTCGTCGCGCTCGCGTCGCAGTTTCCCGACGTCGTCGACAAGCCGCTCAGTTGGGAGCTCGGCATCGTGAGCACCGGCTACGGCGCTGCCCACTCGGTTCTCTTCGCGGTTCCGTTGTCGATTGGCGCCGTCTACGTGGCCCACGTCTACGACCGCGGCCATCTCGGGGCGGCGTTCGCGATCGGCTATCTGTGTCACCTACCGGGAGATCTCCTCCTCGGGTACCTGAACCAGGGACGAATTCCCATCGAGAACGTCCTCTGGCCGGTTCGCATCGCTGACCCGGTGGGGGAGACCCCGGAAGGCGGATTCATCACGACGTTCCAGGAGTATCTCAGCGGCTACGTCGGCGAGATTCTCGCCGGAACCCCCGAAACGGCGACGCTCATCGGATTCACCACCCTCACAGGGTGTTTCGTCGTCTGGCTCCTCGACGGGGCACCTGGCGTCCGCGAAGTGTTCGGTGCACTGACGTCACACTGATTTGGACGCCGTCGATCCGCTCGGGGCTGCGTTGAAACCGGTGGCGTCCGCAACCGCGCCTGACTAACGGCCGGTTTCGACAGCGCAGAGAGTTTTTGTCCGGACGTATCTCGATATGAGAGAGGTAACGCAGCACCGATCCAGGGTCACGGCTACGGTGGGGCCGCGTGGCCGGTAGGCAAGTACGTATCATCGGACGTGCGCGATCGACGGGATCGTTCGCCGACTCGAACAACGCGGGTCATACCGATCAGTTCCGCAGAATGCCCTAATTGCCGCACTGAGGACAGTTTATAAAACCATATAGCAGTCTTAGGAACGTCATAATACAGGATTATTCGCCAAAAGCGTCGTATGGTTTTAATATCCTCCTTCTAAATTATGAGCCTGTCATACGACAAACAGCAACTGATTGTGGCCGAATGAGCCGGGGCCTACCGCCCACGGCATCCGGTCACAAATAAGACATACCGAGGCTATGCAAGGATTTACCAGGGGAGACGGGGCGCGCTCGTGCGGTGATGAGCTACTAGCGCGAGGAACGCCAGTCGTGACGCAGTGCAGTTCCCGAATCTGGGGTGGCCCGCCGAGGGACGCTGGCCCGAATAGAGACAGCCCGTATCGCAGCGAGGCAGTTACGCCGAGCTTGAACGAGACAACATCCGAAGATACCAGATCTGACAGCGCCACAGAGTGCGATGCGCTCTCTGGGCATCCGTCGCCACTACCGAACAAACCATGAGCGTGTCCAAACAAGACCACAAAGAGCAATCGAGTTCCGACACAGAATCGTCGCAGACCACCGACGCGGAGGAGTCCCAGCCGCCCGAGCCATCGCTGGACGTCGTCTTCGACGTCCTCCGAAATCGTCGCCGACGGCTCGTGATGAAAGCACTCGAGGAACGCGACGGCTCGACGACTCTCAGCGATCTCGCCGAACACATCGGGGGCATCGAGAACGACAAGCCGCCGCAGGCACTCAACGCCCAGGAACGAAAACGCGTCTACGTCGGCCTGTATCAGTGCCACCTCCCCAAGATGGACGACGCCGACGCGATCGAGTTCGACAAGAACCGCGGAACGGTTGAACGTGGCGAGATGGGGGACAGATATCACGAGTACCTGCAACGAGACGTCGACGCCAAGTCCGGCTGGCCGATTTACTACGGTGGCGTCTCCGCAGTGGCAGCCGTTTCCTACGCCACTGTGGTCATCCTTGCCGGCCCGCAACCGATCGTCGCGATGGGGGCGCTGGTGCTCATCGGTGCACTCGCAGCGTACCACTGGTCCAGTTCGTCCGAGTGACACTCTGTCGCAGTACGTTAGGCGCCTTCTGACGCCAGAAGACGGGACGTACGGGGGTATCTCGAACCCTGCACTGCCAGCCGTTAGTCAGTTTCTGCAACGGTTGTGTCATCATAACAAAGCACATAAGAGTGTGAGATAGGGCAGGTCGTTCCGGCCCCGCTCGGGACGGCTCTGATCACTTATGACCCGACGAAATAGATCCGAGGAGCCGCGATCGTACCGCGTCGATATACCCGATCGAGCGAGGCGGTAGCGATGTGTGGGATCATCGCCCGCGCCGGCTTCGGTGACGCCATCGACGAGCTCGTTTCTGGCCTCCAGAACCTGGAATACCGGGGGTACGACTCCGCAGGTGTCGCCGTCCGAGACGAGAGCGGCGGGATCTCCGTGTGCAAACGCGAAGGCGAGACTGACGCCCTGGAAGCCGCCCTCGAGGATCGTCGACTCGGCGGCGCTGTCGGCATCGGTCACACGCGCTGGAGTACCCACGGTGCGCCGTCCGATGCCAACGCGCACCCGCACACCGACGACACGAACCGCGTCGCAGTCGTCCACAACGGTATCATTCGAAACCACGACGCCCTCCGAAGCGAACTCCGCGATGCCGGACACGAGTTCACGAGCGAGACCGACACGGAGGTCATTCCCCACCTCGTCGCGGCGGCGCTCGAAGACGGCGCTGACCCGGAAGCGGCGTTCCACGAGGCGACGGGGCGGCTGGCGGGAAGCTACGCGATCGCGATGATCGTAGACGGCGAGAACACTATCTATGCGACCCGCAACGGGTCCCCGCTCGTTCTCGGCATCGGCGAGAACGCGAACTACCTCGCCAGCGACGTTCCCGCGTTCCTCGAATTCACAGACCGCGTGATCTACCTCGAAGACGACGACGTGGTCGCGCTCGATGCCGACGGTTATCAGATCACCGACCAAGACGGAACGCCCGTCGATCGAACGGTCGAGACTGTCGAGTGGAGTGCCGGCGACGCTCGCAAGGGCGTGTACAATCACTTTATGCGAAAAGAGATCGACGAGCAGCCGGTCTCGCTCCGACAGACAGTCGACGGGCGGATCGAAGACGGCCGGAGCGTACTCGAAGAGTTCCCGCCGGAGTACCTCGACGACGTATCCGACGTCGTCTTCGTTGCCTGCGGGACCTCATATCACGCTGCGATGTACGGGAGCACGCTGCTTCGCCGGCGCGGGATCCAGGCGACCGCGCTGCGCGCCAACGAGTTCGCCCACGATCCGATGCCGGTGACAGATCGGACCCTCGTGGTCGCCGTGACCCAGAGCGGTGAAACGGCGGACACGCTGGCGTCGTTGCGTGCGGCGAAGGAGTCGCCGGCGCGGACGCTGGCAGTCACGAACGTCGTCGGATCGAGTGCTGCACGCGAGGCCGACGACGCGTTGTTCATCCGGGCCGGTCCGGAGATCGGCGTCGCCGCGACGAAGACGTTCTCCTCGCAGGTCGCTGCACTCGCACTCCTCGCTGACCACCTCGAAACCGGGCGGACGGCCCAGTCTGAGGGCCGCGAGGTGTGGCCGGATACCGCCGACGCGACGGCTGACGGCGGTGTTGACGGAGCTCAACTCGACGAACTCGGGACGCTCCCGGACGCAGTCGAGGCCGTCGTCAGCGACGGAAGTGCAGCGCGGTTGGCTACCCAGTACGCGGAGGCGGAGTCGTACTTCTTCATCGGTCGCGGTGTCGGCTACCCCGTCGCGCTCGAAGGCGCACTCAAGTTCAAAGAGATCACCTACGAGCACGCCGAGGGGTTCGCGGCGGGCGAGCTGAAACACGGCCCGCTCGCGCTCGTGACGCCGGCTACCGTCGTCGTGGCCGTGTTCACCGGCCGGAACGACGAGCGAACGCTACACAACATCCGGGAGGCCCAGAGCCGTGGCGCGCCGGTGATCGGAGTCGGCCCCGCGTCGGCGACCGAGGTGCGACAGACCGTCGACGACTACCTCGAGTTCCCCGACGTGAATCCGAACCTCGCCGGCGTCCTGGCGAACGTGCACCTCCAGTTGCTCGCCTATCACGCCGCCGAGATCCGTGATCGGGCGATCGACAAACCACGGAATCTGGCCAAGAGCGTCACCGTAGAGTAACAGACCGAATCTGTCGGTCGGGTGGGATCCATCCAACGCGTGCTGTTTCTATACGAGAGTAGCGTGCGCACAGAATACAGAGCCGATCGCACGGCTTCGTGCGTTCGGGTGAGTAAAGACTCGCAAGCGCTATGCAGTTGCTGTCGCTCGACGTCGATCAGGAATTGGAAAGTAAGAGGATCAGAGTCAGGGCCTGCGGGCGTGTCGCGCTGGAGGGCCGAATAGCGGACGTGTGTGCAGCGGGAAGTTAGGGCGACCCGCGGGCAGGCCACTTGACCCGAGTGGCGCCGGTCTCGTCGCTCTCCTCGCGCAGCGCCGCCTCGCCGACGGCCAACTGCGTCCGCGTGAGGCAGTTCAGACACCCGTGAACGGTGTTATCGAAACCGAACACGCGTACGAACTGTTTGCTGACAGCCGCACCGCAGCGTTCACAGCGCCGATTCGAGTTCGTCGAGGTGGTCCGTTCTGACATACAGGCTGGGATTGCCTAACATCATCTTGGTTATATGGGAGATAATCACTCGGGACCGGACAGTATATCAGGCCAATATGCACGTCGATGTCGTCGTGGGGTGTAGTAAGCGACAAACCCGTGCTAACAGGATCATAACGAAGGGGTTGGCGGGTCCTCCTCCAAGTGCCCGGACACCCGACGGTTGCCCCCACCCCCCTTCACTGGCCCCCACACAGACGTCGGGTCTCGGGCGATTTTTACACGCTCTAGCGGACAGTACACTCATAGGGATTATCGCAACTGTTCGGAGATTCTCGCCGTACTGTCCGGCGAGACATCTATAGTAGCGTTTGCAAGTCTTCACGCATCTAATCGCACGCAGTCGTGCGATTGGCTGTGTAATCAGTTGCAAACGCTACTATATGAGGACGTACGATAATCTCTATCAATTAGCCGGTTACACCGAGTCGCCGGTCAGTCGATCGACGGTTACGGTGCCGTCGCTGCTGACAGTCACTGGATGTCCGGCGTAGGTGAACGAGATGCGGACCGGCTGATCAGCTCCCGGTCCCGAAAAGAGTCGGTCGAGGGCGTCGGCGTCGACCGCGTCCCCTAGTGCGGGGAGATCTGTCGGTTCGCAGCGGATCGCATCACTGAGAGATTCCACGACAGCGATAGACGGCGAGACGTGGCTCCACTCGTGCTGGTAGACGGCCCGCTCCTGATCGTCGGTCATCGGGACCACCTCTCTGAGGGGCGGTAGTGAGTCGTGCAGTGGCCGGAAGAGTTGGCGAGGTAGATCATCATCACGGCAGTTCGTCGTTCTCGTTGTTTGCAGTTGCGGTTTTGAGCCGAAGAGATAGTCACAAAACCAAAATATGAGAAAGCCGCAGCGTGACATCCGCGGTGTCGTATCGGAAAGCCACAGTAGCCGTCTCCGTCAACTGCGGCAACTCTGTGAAAACAAACGATCCGGTCGTAAATGGTACCTACGCGGTGTTAATCAACCATATGAGTCGGCTTGGAGAGAGTTTGTTGCGCGTAGATTGCGCCTACTAATGACGTTCAATCGAAAAGAACGTAGCGAGGATATGTACCCGACAACGTGTTTCTCGGAGCGAATCGACGGCATCCGACGACTCGAACCGAAAGGCACGGTGCCCGAAGACAACTTCGGACCCGTCCACGGTGGGACCAAGGATGAACCCTGACGACGACGAGGGCGGGTTCGCGACCGCCGAAGCCCTCAGACTGCTGGCGGGCGACGAACGGCGCCACATCCTCAAGGAACTCCTAGAACGTGGTCCCGGCGAGAGAGTGGACCTCCTGGAAGCGGAGACGCTTCGTGAGATCGCCGAGCAGACGAGGAGAGAGACGGCAGACACCGGCGCGAACGCCAACGTCGATATCGAGCGACTGGAAGTCGAGTTACGACACAATCACCTTCCTCGATTAGCGGATCAAAACATCATCGAGTGGGACGAGACGTCCGGGTCGATCACACGGGGATCTAACTTCGAGAGAGTCAGACCGTTCATCGAGCGACTCGACGAATACAGCGACGAGCTCCCCGACGACTGGTGATCTCGAACCGATCAAACTATTGTAGCGGTTGCAGGTCTTCACGCACTCAATCGAACGACGGCGTGCGATCGGTGCGCGATCAGTTGCAAACGCTACGATAGTCGTCTCACACTCGGCGAGTGGCAACTATCTGTACGAGTTATTCGATACGCCTTATGTGAGAAAAGAAATTACTATAAAAATATATATTTAATATAATAATAAACTTATTTTGTAATAAAAAATCTTGAGGAAAGATATTATAAATAGCTAGATCAAATAATGTTTTGCGCACTTTGAGGTCACAATCGACTTCTCTCACAAGATTTTTGCAGTATATACAGAGATATTATACCGGTAGTGACAGTGATTTTATTGATTTTATAATTGTTGTGTTTTTGTATTTGACGCCAATAAGTATATTTATTTGATACATTTTGCGAGATGGGGAAAACCGCCCGAGCGGTCTGGCCAAAGCAGAATAACGACCGTACGACTGTTATACAGACCGCATATTCATTAAAAAAGAATCGAATAAGCGAACTCCGGTCGCGAAGTTGCCGTAGGACTGCGGTTTGCACGCCGTCACCTCGGAGAAGAAGAGTGAACAAAAATACAAGATATTTTCAAAAATTGACGATATTAGCACAGATGCTCATATAATATTCCATTATAGGCCAATGGCGGCGGATAGCGCGACAGACGGCGATTTCGATCGGATCTGGAACGCGACTGGCGAACACAGAACGTTCGATTGTGCCAAACTATTAAGAGGTCGTCGTGAGAAATGTAACCAATGTCACAGCGCGACCACCCAACAGTGCAGACGACGCAGACGTCGTTAGATATCCTCTCGACGATCCAGGAGTTGGACGGGGCGCGAACGACCGACATCGTCGCTGAACACGACGTTGCCAAGAGTACGGCACACAAACACCTGACCACATTAGAGCGCGCCGGCTATCTCCGCAAGGACGGCGAGATCTATCACATCGGATTCAAGTTCCTGAACCTCGGCGAGTACGCCCGCGAGCGGTGGTCGTGGTTCGCGCCGGTCAAAGCAGCCGTCGAGGAGTTGGCAGATCGGACCGAAGAGGAGTGTGACTTCGTCGTCGACGATCACGGGCGCGTCATAACGATCTCGGAGTCCTACCACAAGTGGGCGAAATACGGGGCCGGGGACGGATCGAAACGCTACCGGGCGAACATCGGCACGTACTATCCGATGCACGCGACCGGATCAGGGCTCGCGATCCTCGCCTCCTACCCGCGGGAGCGAGTTGAGACGATCATCGACGAGTGGGGTTTGTCGGCACCCACAGAGCACACGATCACCTCCCGACGCGAACTATTCGCCGAACTCGACCGAATCCAAGAGCGCGGCTACTCGATCGGGGACCGGTACTACGCCGAGGGGCTCAGAAGCGTCGGGAAGGCAGTCACCGGTGCAGACGGCACCGTTTTGGGCGCACTCAGCGTGTCGGGCCCGACGTATCGGATCGACGGCTCGGTACTCGATACGGAGATTCCCCGCGCACTTGCGACCGTCGTGGACTCCCTCGAATCGGAACTGGCGGAAACGGTCCCCTAACATACCGCGCACGGAAACTCATCGGGAAGAGTCGGACCGGAACGGCTCGGCCGAAAGCTTTTGGTATGTGATCACACACGTTTCGATCGTATGTATGTAGCTGTACGTGCACAATCCGGAAATCGATGCAGCGTCGAGAGCATCGAGCGGCCGAAAGCCGATTTGACTCACACTGTCAGGTGTCGGCGGGAGGGACCGAAATCGACGGAGACCCCGCAAGGATCGAGGGTACCTATGTTGCGGGCGGACTGTCAGCGGCCCGCGCTCCGACGCCGAGTATCTCTCCCCCGTGCGCTCTCGTGAGTATGTCTGAAAGTGAAGAACAGCGCGCCATCCGACAGCGACACCGGGAGGCGCACACCGAAGCGCTCCTCACGGTCGAAATCGGGCCGTGGATCGACGGGGAGACGAGAGAACGCGACGAGCGCGTGGCGACGCGCGATCCGGTGATCGACGAGGCGATCGTCGACGTGCCGGCCTGTGATGCGGAGACCGTCGACCACGCGGTCGACGCGGCGTGGCAGGCCTACGAACGCGAGTGGAGTGAGAGCACACCTTCGGAGCGCTCTCGGCGACTCTCCGAGTGGGCCGACGTGCTGGACGACCGACTCGACGAACTGACGCGGCTCGAATCGCTCGATACGGGAAAACCGCTGGCCGACGCGAGGAGCGAAGTCGAGGGCGCCATAGCCACGATACGATACTACGCCTCCGTCGTCAGGGCTCAGACCGGCGAGCAGATCCCCGTCGATCGACAGTTACACCTGTACACTCGCAGCGAACCGTACGGGGTCGTCGGGCAGGTGACGCCGTGGAACTTCCCGGCGTGGGCCGCGGCCTGGAAACTCGCTCCGGCCCTCGCTGCGGGCAACTGTGCCGTTCTCAAACCATCGGTGCACGCCCCGCTGAGCACCCTTCGAATGGTGCAACTCTCGAAGGGAATTCTCCCCGACGGGGTCGTGAACGTCGTCACCGGGCGGGGGTCGACGACCGGTTCTCACCTCGTCGAGCACGGCGACGTTCGAAAGGTCTCTTTCACGGGGAGCGAAGGGATCGGAGCCGAGGTGATGCGTGCTGCCGCCGGACGGATCGCACCGGTGACTCTCGAACTCGGCGGGAAGTCGCCGCTCGTCGTCTTCCCCGACGCCGACCTCGAAACGGCCGTCGACGCCGCCGCCGACGGCGTCTACTACAGTAGCGGCGAGATCTGTGACGCGCTTTCGCGGGTGCTCGTCCACGAGGAGATCCACGACGAGTTCGTCGGCCGGTTCGTCGAGCGCTCACGGGAGTACGTTCTGGGCGATCCCTTAGAGGAGTCCACGACGATGGGGCCGCTGACGACCGCCGAGCAGTTCGAGACGGTCGTGGAGTACATCGAGACGGGAAAAACCGAAGGCGCATCCCTCGCGGTCGGTGGCGGACAGCCCGACGACCCGGCGCTTGGGGACGGACACTACGTCGAACCGACGGCGTTCACGGACGTCGACAACGGGATGCAAATCGCACGCGAGGAGATTTTCGGCCCCGTACAGACTGTCCAGTCGTTCGAGACCTACGAGGAGGCCATCGACCTCGCCAACGACACCGAGTATGGACTCGCCGCCGGAATCGCAACGGAGTCGACCGACCGCGTCCACGCGGCGGCCGCAGACGTCGATGCGGGCGTCGTCTACGTCAACGGCTACGGTCCGATCCGACCCGAGGGACCCTACGGCGGGTTCAAGCGGTCCGGAATCGGCAGAGACCTGGGAGAAGAGGCGATCGAACACTACCGGCAGACCAAGACGGTGTACGTCAATCTCGACGATCCGTCGCGGTGACCGCCGAAACAAGATACCAACAATGCTAGACTACGATTTCAGCGGACAGGTCGCGTTCGTCACGGGTGCGGCCCGTGGACAGGGACGCTCACACGCAGTCGCGTACGCAGAACACGGCGCAGACGTCGTCGTCACGGACATCTGTGAGACCCTCGAAACATCAGACTACGAACTCGCGTCAAGAGGCGATCTCGACAAGACGGCCGAACTGGTCGAAGAGACCGGACAGGACGCGCTCAGAATCGAGATGGACGTCCGCGACGAGGCGCAGGTACAGGCCGCCGTCGAACAGACGCTCGAGGAGTTCGGCCGGATCGACATCCTCGCGAACAACGCGGGGATCTGGAATCTCGAATATCTCCACGAGATGAGCGAACAGACGTGGGACGAGATGATCGATACGGATCTGAAAGGCGTCTGGCTCTGCTCGAAGCACGTCGCCCAGCATATGATCGAGCGTGGCGAGGGCGGGAAGATCGTAAGCACCGCCTCGACGGCTGGACACGGCGCGAGCTATCGCGGCGGTCACTACACGGCCGCGAAACACGGTGTGGTCGGTCTGACGCGGTCGTTCGCTATCGAACTCGGCGAGTACGGCATCAACGTCAACTGCGTCTCACCGACCGGGATCGACTCCCCGATGACGAACGGCCTGATCGAGAAGTACGGCGAGGAGGCGATCGGAGAGTTGAACGAGTACACCGGCAGTTGGAACGTGATGGACGACGGGCCGGTCACGCCCCAAGACGTGACCGAAGCCTATCTGTGGCTCTCTAGCGACGCCGCACGCTACGTCACGGGGACGGCGCTGGCGGTCGACGCTGGTCTGATGGCAAAGTAACGAGGCCTCTCGCAACGAAGCGGTCTCATCCCCAGCAATTTTTTCCGTGAGAAGCGAGATAGTTCGATGGGATCGACAATGAGTGTCATTAACACGCTCAAAGAGAAGCTCAATCAAGAGACATCCACGGACGAGGACGCTGGAATGGAAAAGCCGCAGGGTGTGACCAGGCTGTTCTTCGCGACAGACGTCCACGGGTCGACCGCGTGCTGGAAGAAATTCATCAACAGCGCGGATTTTTACGACGCGGACGTGCTGGTCCTCGGTGGCGACACGACCGGGAAGGCGATTTTCCCGATCGTCGACGAGGGCGACCGCTACACCTACACGCGACAGGGTGACGAGCACACGATCACCGAGGAGAGCGAACTCGAAGATCTATTGGAGTCGCTTGAGAACACGGGCTATTATCCGTACGTGATGGATCAAGCGGAGTATGAACAGCTCCAGAGCGCCGACGATGACGAGCGACAAAACGAGATCTTCCTCTCGGAGATGAAAGCGCGAATCGAAGAGTGGATCGACTTCGCGGAGGCACGATTGGACGACACACCTGTGTACGCCTGTCCGGGCAACGACGACCCCATCGAGATCGATCAGGTGTGGGAATCCGCGAGCTGTATCGAACTCGTCGAGGGCGACGTCGTCGAGATCGGGGACCGATACGAGATGGCCAGTTCCGGGTGGACCCATCCGACGCCCTGGGACACCGACCGAGAGGAGTCCGAAGACGAACTCCGCGAGCGCTTAGAGGCCGTCGTGGGGCAGGTCGACGACTACGAGCACGCGATTTTCAACTTCCACGAGCCCCCGTACGATTCACAGTTAGACGAGGCACCAGAGTTAGACGAGGACCTCCGGCCGAAGTTCGGTGCACAGTCGACCGAGCCGGTCGGGAGCGAAGCCGTCCGCGAAGTCATCGAGGAGTACCAGCCGCCGCTGTCGCTACACGGGCACATCCACGAGTCACGCGGACAGACCGAAATCGGCGAGACGACGGCGATCAACCCGGGGAGCGTCTACTCCGAAGGCTCGCTCCAGGGGGCCGTCGTCGATTTGGGTTCGGACGTCGACGTCGTCGGGCTCGTTCGGGGATAAGTTTACGTTGCTTGATGAGTGTTGTCACACCGAGAGGTGAAAGCCCCGTGAACGAGCCCGAACCGCGGCCCGATCCGATCGAGGAGGGAAAGCGCGTCGTCGAAACGGCCGACGAGCGGGATCTGACGGTCAGGTTGATCGGCGGAACGGCGATCAATCGCCACGCCGAAGCCGCACGTGAGGAGCCGTTCAAGCGGGGATACAGGGACGTCGACTTCGTCGGAACGCGCGAGGAGGAACCGGAGATCGTCGAGATGATGCTCGATCTCGGCTACGAGGCGAACGAGCGCTTCAACACGATGCGGCGGTTCCGGCTCGAGTTCTTTGATCCTGTCAACGAGCGCAAGGCGGATTACATCATCGACAGATTCGACTTCTGTCACGCCTGGAGCCTCCGCGACCGGATCGATCAGGACTACCCGACGGTTCCGATCGAAGACCTCCTGCTTTCGAAGCTCCAGATCGTCGAAGTGAGCGACCGCGACGTCCGTGACATCCTCGCGATGCTCACAGATCACCCGGTCGATTCGACCGGGGATACCGAAGCTATCGACCCGACCTACGTCGCTGAACTCTGCAGCAGCGACTGGGGACTGTGGCGTACGGTGACGCTGAGCCTCGATCGGGTCAGCGAATACGTCGAGACAAACGACCTGCCGATCGACGAACGCGAAGTGCTCTCGCGGGTCGAAGCACTGCGAGACGCAATCGACGACCGGCCGAAGACGCTTCGATGGAAGCTCCGTTCGGTCGTCGGCGAACACAAGCAGTGGTACAAGCGCCCAGAGCTCGGGTGACCGGCACGATTCGAGAAACTCCGGTCACCGTGAGGCGTCGTCAAAAAAAGAAGACACGAGTTTTCAGTGGCGTCATAGGGATTATCGTAAGCCCTGCTAGATGCCTCGCCGGACGGTACGGCGAGGATCTCCGAACAGTGACGATACTCCCTATCAGTCTTTGGGGATCTCCGCGTGGAGGGTGTCGAGGTCGACGCCCTCCTGTGCGCGGTAGTACTTCATCCCGACGTAGAGGATCGCAGAGAGCAGATAAAGCACGCCGAGGAAGCCCATCGATCGTAGATTGTTGAGGCCGTAGACGCTCTCGGTCGCCCAGAGATAGAACACCGACAACAGGATGGCCGCATACACGCCGGCGACGATCGAGATGACTGGAACGCCGGCGACCTCGTACTTCGAGACGGGGTTTTTCGAGAACAGTTCGGGTCGACGCCACGGGAACAGCATACACGCGATCGTCGTCCCAAAGAAGGTGACGGCGATCGCGAAGGTGGCCGCGAGTGTCAGCGTCTGGAAGCCGGGCGCGAAGAAGTAAATCACCGTGAGGATCGCGGCGGGGATCGCCATCAGCAGGATGGCGTTGAGCGGCGTGTTGTAGCGCCCTCGGACTTCGGAGAACACCTCGGGGATCGTCCGGTCGAACGCCGTCGCGAAGATGACCCGCGTCGACGAGAGGAAGACTGTTCCGGACCACGCGAAGAACCAGCCGCCCATCAGAATCGCCATCAGTTTCGCGAGGACGCCGTTGCCCATCGCGATCGCCGCGATCGTCGTCGGGGCGGACAGCCACTGCTGTGCGCCGGCGCCGACGAAGTAGTTGTAATTCAGCGCCTGATAGAACGTGTAGCCGACGGCCGCGTCGAACAGCGGCCAGAGGACGATCGCGAGGCCAGCGGCGGCGAGGAGCGCGCCCTCGAAAACGCCGAACATCTTCTTGACCTCACCGGCTTCGCGCACCTCACCGAACAGCGTGGAGCCCCATACCGTCCACATAATCCAGAACAGCAACATCGGGAAGAGCTTGTACGATGCCCCCCAGTTGAGATTCCACAGCGGGGCAAAGCTCACAGAGGTTCCCTGGATGATGCCGTTGTAACTGGTGCCTGCCATTCCCCACGCGTCCATCTGGGTGTTGAATGCAGTCTGGAACTGCGAGGGCGACGTGGTGAGTAACCCGCCGATGAAGATGAGCAACCCGAGGACGCCGACGTAGAACAGCGCCTGTTGGATGCGCGCGTACCACTTCATTCCGAGGCTGACGTAGACGAACACGAACGCGACGACGATCATCGAGGAGACGAACAGACCGAGACTGGAGTTCCAGAAGTTCGCCAGTTCGACGAATCCGAACAGCGCCGAAACCGGACCCAACACGAGCCACGAGAGGATCGATCCGTAGATCGGGACCCACAGCCACAGAATGAATACCCAGCCGGGCCACGAGAGGAAGAACCCCCAAAAGCCGCTCAACAGGCGACTCTGCCAGACGTAGTCGCCACCGACACGGGGCATCGACGCGACGAGCGTCGCGTACACGAGGTTCTGAAGCGTGAGCGCGACGACGGCGATGAGCGTCGCCAGTATCGGGCTTCCCTGGGGAATGAACGCGTTGAACGTCCAGATGTAGAAGCCCAACGTGACGATGTTCACCGACAGGAACGCGTAGATTCCTGCGTCGTACGATGACCAGTCTCTGACCAATCCTGTCGCTTCTCGGACGAATAAGGTATCGTCACCTGACATCTCTCGTACCTCCGTGCTACAACTACTCACGGCAATACTTAACATTAAGGGTGGTATTTATATAATTGTAGCTGCTTGCGGGCGCTCGAGCGGAACCGCACACCTTGCAATAACACGCCCAAGCCGAAGCGAAGTGGTCGAACGCGGCAGTGGTGTGGCATCCATCCGTGTTCGGTTAACACTCCCAGTAATATTCTACGGGGTTCGAGACTGCTTGGGCCGGGCGTCGACGGCAGAATCGAGCGATACTCAAACCCTCCAGAACTGTCAGCTCGGGCTTAACCGAACACCGATGGTGTGGCATCTGAGCGGAGTCAGGGGCTGCAGTACGCCAACTTATCGGTCCTCAATATTACTTAATATTATGATATTATTTCCCGTTCGAACTTGAGTTTTCAGGTCGCAGTTAATGTACAGTCAGCGCTATCACCGTACTATCTACGCTAAAGGCTAGTTGTGGGACTCCAATTTTACCAAACTTTACGTATCTAATAGTAGAACTCACATTTTAGAAATCAAGTCTAGGTATTCATAGCTGTTCTGAGTAATATCTGATACGCAAGAGCTCTTTCGCCTCGTCGGACGCAGGCGTTGAACGGCGACAGGCGATTCCCACCGCTTATATCAGCTTAGATGAATGATACTGTATGGTACATCGCTGGCGGTGTCCACACTGCGACTTCTCGTCGTGGGCAGCGAGTCGGGAGCAAGCGGCCGAGTCAGTCAAATCACATCTCCTCAGCCACCACCACGGGAACATCGGGCAGGAAGATTTCAGTTACAGATGGTCGTGTCCGTACTGTGAGGGGGAAAATCACCATCACGAACGCGATGAGGCAGTAACCGAATTCAAAGACCACCTCTTCGACCACGTCGAACCACACCTCAAGCCCGACGTCCACCTCGCGGACGGGATCGACAGAACTGGGAGCATCTTGGTCAAGGCACCACTGGAAAGCACCGGAGCGAACGGCGCTCGGATCCACTTGCTCACGCCGGCGAACATCTACATATTCGTCACGCGGGATCCGAAGCAGCGGATCGAACTCATACGGGACCAGTTTTCGGAGTGGCCGGCGTCGACGATCGTCATCACGACCAAATCACAACCGTTCTCGGAAGTCGACGGCATCGACCTCGAAACGATTCCCCTCGAGATCGTTCACTTGAACAAAGGTCTCGGCCTCTCCAGCCTGGGCGAAACCGTCTCACGCGTCCTCAGCGAACACGAATCGACGGGTAAGATCTCACTCGAGTTCGACATCCTCTCGGAGATCATCAAGAAGTTCGAGGTTCAGGACGTGCTCCAGTTCCTCCGTGGGTTCACCGCTCGATGTGATCGATCAGATGCACTATCACACTATTACGTCAACCCGAAGGCACAGTCGGAGTCGGTGATGAACGTCTTCGAACAGCTATTCGATCTGCAAGTCGAAGCGAAAGGCCTGGTGTTCGAGTCAGAAGGCTGAACTGTGCGTGCGGGACGGGCCGTCTCAGTTCCCTTCGTTTTTCTTTTCTTTTTCTTTCTGTCGGGTGTAGTCTGCGGGGTCCCGAACGTAGGTGTACTCGACGGAGTCGCGGACAGAGTCGTCTACTCTGTCGACATCGATCCGTTCAAGGAGTTCTTGGGCGCGTTCTTTTGCCTCCGTCGATCCGTCTTGTTGCCGAATGAACGCCAGCAGGCGGTTCTCGAGGGGTTTACTCTCGAGTTCTGCGAGGCTGTCTGCAGCCTCATCGGCGAACGCTTCCGCATCAAGCAGGCCCAAGAGGGCCTCGTGGACCGCATCGATGTCCGCCGCCGTGGGATCGACGACGCGTCCGAGTAGCCAGACGACAGTTCGTTTGATCGACGTCCGCGAAGTGTCGGAGAGGATATCGAGCAACCGTGGGATCAGTTCCGCGTCGTCGATCGTGCGCATTTGATCTGTCACGGCCTGGCGGATCTCGTCGTCGGCGTCGGTGTCGGCAGCGATGAGTTCGATCAGCGACAACGTCGCCGCTTGCCGGACATCCGAGGACTCGTCCGTGAGCCGTTCGACGAGGACGGTCAGCGGCTTGGCGTTCCGGAGTTGGCTCAATTCGGAGACGGCGATGTAGCGGACGCGTTTGTTGTTCGACTGGGCGGCCGGAATCAGTCGCTCGAGCGCCGCTTGAGTGCCGATCATCGTGAGCGCCTCGGCCGCCGCCTGTTGCACGATCCGCTCGCTGTCGTCGAGTCGGTTCGCGAGCGCGTCAATCGCCCGTGGATCGCCGATGAGTCCGCAGGCACTGACCGCCCGTTCCCGGACACGGGGATCTAGATCGTCGAATGCCTCGACCAGGTACGGGACCACGTGCTCGTCACCGATGCGCCCCAGTGCCGACGCGGCGACCAACTGGAACTCCACTTGCTCCGAGTCGAGCCACTCGACGAGCTTTTTGCTCGTCAGCCAGTCCGGCGCCTGTCCCGCGTCGAAGTCGGCGATCTCGGTGATCAACTGGTCGATCGCCTCCCGACCGTGCCGATCCAGGGAGTCGACCGCGCGGGCGCGGACGTCCGACGATTCGTCCTCGAGGACAGCGGTGATGAGCGCCCGAATGATCAGCGTCTCATCACCGCTCCGAGCGATGTCCGCGAAGTCGCCGAGTCGCTCCGCCGCTGTCTCTCTGGTTTGTGGGCTGTTGGATCGCTTCAGGTACCTGATGAGGGTTTTCGTCTTTCCGTCGCGGACGAGTTCGTAGAGACTTAGAACATCGTCTTCCGGCTCATTGGCCATAAACTGTCTTATGAAAACCAATACGGCGGGGTGTAATATTCGTTACCCAAGAGAGGTATATCGCACCTAGAACAGCGTTTGCAGTTGCGTGCACAGCCGATCACACATCGTCAAGCGGCCACGTGGGGACTCGAAGGTCCTTGTACCCGTGCTTGCTCAGCACCCGGAAGGTCGCCTCCATAATCAACGAGTAACGCACCCCCTAGCACAGCCAGCCCTCCACGAATTCACACCTGCTTGGGCACTATTATCAGACTTCGTATGAGCATTCACGAACTTTCACAATCTAATTACCTCAGCTTTGCACGTTGAAGTAGGAGTATGACGTAGGCGGTAACAAAGACAGATGATGCTGATCACGGACTTCCCTGACGCTAACGTGCAAAGCTGAGTCTCGCAGAGAACTCAGTCCCGTATGATATCCCAAATATGTCGGCCTGAGTCTTAGTCCAAAACCAAGCTAGAAGCAAACTTGGGCAGCGTTGGGACACGGAGCGAGCATAGCTCTACCCATCACGACACCTTTCTGGCTTGATTCCATATCATAACAACGACAATAGTAGCGCACTCGTCGACAAAATCTCCGAGTGACCTCCTCCACGGCCTGAAGGCCGTGGCATCCGGCCACCGGATGACCGGCCTGCCGAAACAGACCGTTCTGGTTCCAACCCGCACTCAGAGGGAACCGGCAGCATACCGGCGGAACTCTCGTTTTCGCCCTCGTTATAGGGCTGTGGCCCGGTCACGCAGGCCCCATCGGAATCGATGTCATTGCCGTGTGACGAACAGACCGCGTTCGTCACCGCCCCTTGTCTGTTGGGGGCCAGCATCTCACCGATTCCGTAGCAGTTTCTGGTAGGTTGGGCCACGGCAAAAACTTTCGGTCGGTCACCCAGTCCGACCACAGTCCGGTGGTTTTTCCCACAGAGTGTCTGCTTGACCCCCGCCTGTTCGCTCCTCGGTTCCGACAGCACGTCGGAACACTCGTCACTCACGGGAAGACGGGGGTGTGCGCTCGTATCTCTATCACGATCCGTGAGGACGGCAAGCTCGCGCCAAACTCCACCGTGGTCGAGCAGTACCTCGAGGGCACCGAAGCAGTCACCCTCGCGTACAACGACAGTGCCAACGAGATCGCGATCATCCCCCTTGAGCAAAACTACGACCGGGGCGATGTCTACGCCTACCGCGCCGGCAACACCCAGACAATCTCCGCGCGAGGCTTCCTCAAAAACAACGACATCATACCCGACAAAACCATCCGATACACGCAAGAGTGGGACGACAACATCGGCGGCGACCACGTCGACGGCGGGTTCCGACTCGACCTCGACCAGGACGGCGAAGTCGTAACCATCGACTCATCCAACGAAGAACCCGACGACGACACCGACAACGACACCGCCACACCCGACCGGTAGCCTCCCGCAGAGCACTCCCGAGTCGGCACCACCTCTCGCTAGCGCACCACCCAACTCCCCACTCTATCCTCGAAACGCACGTTCGGTTCTCGACACCACCACCTCACGAGCGCCACAGCGAGCATCCACGACGCCTCGACGCACAAGACACCGACGCCACAGCCACTCCGAACGAACGCCACCAGCACAGCCAGTAGCCCTCCACACGGCTGAGAGGGTGATACGCGGCGCAGTCCTCACACGAGAATGGCGAACACGTGCTCCAGCGACCACCACCCAATGCTCGGAGCCAAACGATTGGCGTGTGCTGACCGCATTCGGTGGGGTCGACACCGCCGGGTCAGAGCTCCCGTTAGAACCGCCAGTGTCGGCTGTATACTGCTTCCACAACGCTCCCGTACGAACGACTACCGAACACAGTACCCAGCCCTCAACGAGGACGGACGCGAGAAACCTCAACGACCCCCCGATACCACAACCAGAACACAACTAGCGACAATCGTCCACGAACTCCCCCGGCATCGAACGCGAGTTCTCGCCAGTCCGTCTCCAGAGCTCGATCATCACTCTCCTGCCTGTCTCGCCCGTGACCATCGGCGCTATGTTCCCACCACTATCGCCCCACCTATCACATTCTATATGGTTTGGGCGATGTTTTTCGAGACTAATTACAAGACAGCGTGGGGAATCTTGGGGTTCGTGTTTAGTACCGTAATTACCGGACGGCACCAGAATTACGGGGAGTAGCATTTAGCTACTCGCAGCGACCTCACAGAAACGCCCCACCACTCTAATTACAAGACGGCAGTCGGATTCCGGGGGTGCGTGTTTAGTACCGTAATTACCGGACGGCACCAGAATTACGGGGAGTGGCATTTAGCTACTCGCAGCGACCTCACAGAAACGCCCCACCACTCTAATTACAAGACAGCGGTCGGACTCCAGGGGTGCGTGTTTAGTACCGTAATCACCAGACAGCGTTGGAGTCCGGCCTATCCGTGTTTAGCTCTTGAACGCGGTCCGATTTTCGCGTAATTACCAGACGGCGTCCGAATCACACGCTTCTATGTTTATTTATGAGTTCTAACTGTCATTCTGTGTAATTACCAGACAGCGGCCCGATTGACGGGGTGACTGTTTAATTCGCCAACCCCAAAATCCAGCGTGTACGTTCAGCCACGGACTCAGAGAGCTTTAGAGAGCCTATCGAGCAATCTCCTAATGTCGTGTACGACCAGCCGAATTCACACAAATAGGGTTCAGGGCAGATGAAGTTCAGTAGATAGTCGCGTGGCGGATGAATCGGGGCGGAGCCGAGTGACGGACGCGGAGGAAAGGGGGCGCAGGGGGGCAACGAAAGAGAAGACTATCAGATTCGTGATAGTGGAGGGAACCCTGGCTGGCGCGGGATGAGTGGTGGAAGCTGAGTGTAGCTTCAACCTTGCTCTGGTTAGTTCTCCGTAAGCGGAACAGGATAGAGCCGGCGTAGCTTGGTTCGTGCATCGTCGGTAGTAAACTGCCAGTCGATGAGTCCGTCAGCAGCGTTTCGCTGTTTTTGCCACGCAGCGACCTCCGACCGAAGGGTCGCTGCGTGGTAGATTCGACGGTTGAGACACTGGCGTTTGAGGACACCGATCTCGATTTCGGCCATGTTCAGCCAACTGCCGTGCTTGGGCGTGTAGTGAAACTCGAATCGCTCAAGATACGCGTGTGCGATATCTGGCGGGAAGTATCGGTAGAAGGCTGCCGGATTGTGCGTGTTGAGGTTGTCGAGCACAACCCGGATGCAGTTGGCATCCGGGTAGTGCTCATCGGCGAGTTCGACCATGCGATCGATCCAGTCAGCCGTTTTTCGCTTCTCTGTGATTGCGACGGTGACCCACCCAGTCAACGGTTCAGTGGCGAGATGGAGATTCTGCTTGCCGTTGCGCTCGTAGTGGGTATCGATACGAGCGACCGCTCCCGGTCGGGCCGGGAGCGGGTCGCGTTTGTGGCCGCGGAGTGCCTTGCTGGTCTCGTCGAAACAGATGACTGGACGGTTCTGATCGTATGGTTCGTGATAGAGGTCAAGCACGTCTTCTATGTGGTAGGCGAACTGGCCTTCGTCTTCAGCTGGAATCGCCCAGTAGTCGTAGAGATGCGGTTTCAGGGTGTTTTTTTAGACGCTGTCGGACGGTTTCGTGAGAGACCGACTCGAAGTCGATCTCGTCGAGGGTAACGAGTTCGTCTGCAAGGAGATGGAGTGTCCAGCGGGCGTGTCCTTCCGGTGGATCGCTACAGGCGAGTTTGATGAGACGGGCTTCGGCGTCGCCGTCGAGCTTGCGGTCGTACTCACGGTCGGGCTTGCGGCGATGAATCGCCGCCAGCCCTCGCTCTGTGAAGGCTTTTCGCGTTCGATACGGTGTCCCGATTGAGCAGCCGAGGTGCTCACAGATCTGCGCATCTGTGAGCCCCTCGTCGGCCTTCAGAAGAATTCGGGCCCGCGTGATGTCTTCTGCTTTGCGTGTCCCGGTTGAGACGAACCAATCGAGTGTGTTCCGGTCTTCTGCAGAGAGTTCGACAACGTGCTGTTTCCTGCTCATTCCTATAGATACGCGCTCAGAGAGCTTAAACTAGCCAGTCTACGTCTGAAGCTACACTGAGTGACTCGAGACGGCGGAAGTAGAAGCGCACCGACCGAAGAACGAACAGTGTCGACACGAGGGTGGGGGAACAGCGCCCAACAGCGCCTCGGCGGACGAACGAACCGACGGGCAGCAGACAACCAATCGACACTGGCGGTTAACCAACACCGACGAGACTGGCAGGACCGATGAACGAACGACGAGAAGGCTGGCAGAGAAGCGGCGATGCACACTGACCGACGATCGACACCGACAGCTGGCGACCGACCAGCGACCGACTGACCACCAAGACCGATGAGCGACAGTGCTGACGACCGGACGACCCAGCACTCGGCGACGGCGACAGGCCAGCGAGCAACCGGCAACACTGATTAACCAGCAAACGACCGGCGACGAAAAAAGACACCCCGGCACGTAGCGACGTGGGAGACCAAACTGAGCGCGGGAGAGACGGAAGGCAACCGGCGGCGCGCGGCGGCGACAGCAGACTGGGGGTGGGTGGGCAGCGACGAGATGGGGGGATTCGATATGCGAGTGCGACGATGGAGGGTGCGGCGACGAGATTGTGGGGAGAGCAAAGCGACGACAACACCGACGATACGAGTGCCGACAGCCACGACTGACACGCTCCCCACACAGCCCGGCAGTAGCAGCGCCCACCACAAGCGCGACAGCCGACGCCCCACGCTTTTCTGCTGACTCCTGACTCACACCCTGTAGACTCCCCACACGAGTCCGGCTCCAATCTCACCCGAAGCCCGGACGGACGACACAGCCACCCCAGCGTGCCGCCGGACCCACGACGGTCGGACGGTTATTCATCTCCACCTCGACTGCAGGGGCTAGGACAGTCCCACTCTGGACCCAAGACCGTCGAGAGCGTGGGCCAGAAGTCAGCACCCACCGCTCGTCGCTCCGAGCCGGGCACTCGTGGGTCACAAACGTGGCTATGCGAACTCCCAGCGGTGAACTGGCGCGTAGGGTTATGGCCAGTGATATATCATCCCCTCATCAATCGCAGCCGAATGAATGCCGACCGAAGTAGCGACTCTCCAACGACGACGGACGTGAGAAACCTCATCGGCCCCCCGATTCACCACCGACGACACCTACAGCAGAAAAGCACCACCCCAGCGCCCAGCGATGGGCAGTCAGTCTCAGGGCCACTGCAGGCTGCTCGTTTCACCCCCAGCATCGACCACCACTTTGGGATGGGAATGGCCCTCTACTTGGCACCACGCTCACCACTCATACCAGATTCCGTATGCTTGGGACAGTATTTTCCAGTCCTAATTACAAGACGTCGTAGCGAATCCGGCCTCTTATGTTTAGATTTGTAATTACTAGACAGCGGTCGGATTTCGAGGCCACGTGTTTACTGCGAGACCACCCGTCCGTCACAGACGGCCAGTTCGAGTAATTACCAGACGGCGTCGTAATATCGACGCTCTGTGTTTAGATTCGTAATTACCAGACGGCAGTATGATTTCGGGGAATCTATATTTAGCCACTCACAACGACTCATCGCGATAACCTCACCACCCTAATTACCAGACGGCAGTCGAATTCAGTCATCCTGTGTTTACTACTGTAATTACCAGACAGCTTCGGGATTGAGCCTATTCGTATTTAGCACCAGAATTGCCCTCAATTTTCGCGTAATTACCAGACGGCGTCCGAATCGCGGCCCTCTATGTTTATTTATGAATTCTAGCTGTCGATTCGTGTAATTACCAGACGGCGGCGCGATTTGCGGGGGGTTGTGTTTAATTCTTCACCCGTAAAACCGGGCTCACACGTTCAGCTATCCAACGAGAGAGCTTTAGAGAGCCTATCAAAGTGCCTCGTTCTGTCTAATATAACCAGCCGAATTCACACAAATAGGGTTCAGGGGAGATGAAGTTCCAGTTGGTAGTCGCGTGGCGGATGATTCGGGCGGAGCCGAGGAGCGGACAGCAAAGGAGGGGGGGGACAGGGAGCGAAGAGAGGAGAGGACTACCAGATTCTTGATAAGAGATGGAACCCTGGCCGGCGCGGGGTGAGTGGTGGAGAGAGACGGCGGCGATCGGCGAGAAGGTCGAGGGTCGTTGGCGACGATGGATGACTTGGCTACGCGAGAAGAGGGAGACAGACGAGGGGGCCGGGCGGAGAGCGTCGACGATTAGACGAGGCTCGAGGACGACTGGCTGGGCGAGTAGCGATGGCAGATGAACGACTGGACGAGTAGCGAGGGCAGATGGCTGGCCGGGCGAGTCGCAGAGGCAGGCGGCTACCTGAGCGAGACGGTGGAGAGACTGGCCGGGAGTCGAAGCAGATGGACGACTGGGCGAGTGGCGAGGACAGATGAACGACGGGGCGAGTAGCGGAGACGACTGACTGGGTAAGTGGCGAGGGCGGGGATTCGACGAGCGTGGCGAGGTCGGGGGGCTGGTGCGTGCGCGCGGTGGCGGCGAGAGGAGGATTCGGCTGGGCCTGGTCGAGACTGGGGACAGGCGTGCGCGAAGCACGGTGGACGTCCAACCTGGGTCGCGGCAGAACGGGGGGTCGGTCTGAGCGAGTAGCGAGGGCGGGGCAACATCGAACTGGAGCGGGAGGGGTCGGCTATCGCAACGGCGACGTGGAGGGGCGGGCAACGAGTAGCGAGAGACGAGTGGCGATCGCGACGACGACAGCACCGACAAACAGCTCTCGACGACCGACAGCAATCTCCGACCGACAGCGTGTGCTCCCATCTCGAGGGCGCGGTGAGATGAGTGGGGGACTCGTAGTGGGTGGTGGGTGGAGTGGAATAGGGACGAGAGAAAACGTCTCCCCGCGTTGCCGTGGGCGGGTCTTTCAGGGCGGAGCCAAGCGGACGTACAGGACGGAGCCAGGAGATGGGTGCGGCGGCGGGAAAGTAGCCGGAGCCGGCAAACAGAGAAGGGAGACATCCGTCTTTAGTTAGTTGAGGAACCGCGTGACAGCAACGGCTTATCGAGGATTGTTTGCGGAAGGAATGAGGAAGCCGGGTCTGTGCACGACGACGGCTCCTCGTCTCGGGTTATGCGTCGGCTCACTACACTGTTTCCCTCCGAGTTCCTCGAAGAGCACGCAGAGGAGTGGTCTGCGTACGTTCTGAACTAGTCGGGAGAGACGACGAGAGCCACGACGATCTCAACGGGGTTGCCCGGTTTCTCTGTGTCGTGGGCAGCGTCCATCAGCGGGTTCAACAGTTCCGCTGATCACTCTCGCCGTGCGAGTGCGTTCGTGGTTCCGTGAGTTCCGAGAAATCGCTCCGATGTGGGTCGTCTATAACATCAAGCGGGCTGTGAAACAGTGAATCCCACCGCTGTATAGCGATTCAACACAGCCCTCAAATACCACCTAATAACAAAATTATATATGTTCTTCATAAAATCAGTTTACTAATATCAATGGCGCAGGTTGCTATGATGGGACACACTACCTTCCTCGCGGCCGCTCCGGTTCCGCTCGTGGTTTAGACGAACCGCGCTCAACTTCAGAACTCCCACACGTATATGAGAACGATACCGAATGCAAGTCTGCGGTTGAAGGCGGGGCTCCACCTCCTCGTCGTGGTGTTGATTTTCGTGGGCTATCTTGGTGGTTCGTTATGGCTTATGAGACAGCCTACGTACGGGAACGACACGCTGCGACTGTTCTCGATTGGCAGTGCCGTCGCGGGTATCTTTGGACTGGCACTGCTCTATGTATTGATCGACAAACACATTATCCAGCCGCTCGTCCAGTTGATTCAGGACATCCAACAGGTCGCGCGTGGCGACTTCGACACGTCGATCACCGTGTATGAATCTGCCGACGAGGTCGGGGCGCTTTCCCGGTCGGCCCGTGAGATGAAGAGCCAACTCGTCGCCAGGATTCACGAGGCAGAACGATTCGAGCAGGGAATCAACTACGCTGGACACGCGATATACATCACCGACGCCGACGGTGTCATTGAATATGTGAACCCTTCGTTCGAGGATATTACGAAGTACAGTGCTGCGGAGGCTATCGGACAGACGCCCAGCATCCTGAAATCGGGGCAGCAATCTGAATCGTACTACGACGAACTGTGGGGCACCATCCTCGATGGCGACGTGTGGGAAGACAAAGAGATCATCAACCGACGGAAAAACGGCGAACTGTTCTACGCTGATGAGACGATCGCCCCGATTACTGATCGCAACGACGAGTTGGTCGGATTTGTCGCGACGATGATCGATCGAACCGAACAGCAGATCCATCAACAACAGACCCAGGCGCTAAGTCGAGTGCTTCGACACAATCTCCGTACTCGTCTTAACCTCATCGATGGGTACGCCAGCGAGATACTCGCTGCAGACGACCCGTCAACGTGTATCGACTACGCCCAAGACATTCGTACACAAGCACGCCGGATGGTCGAATTGGGAAACAAAGCGAACCAGACGGTTAAGAAAGTCGCGGATACGGTCCAAGAAGACGCGGTGAGTGTCTCTGAAACCATTGAGTCGGTCGCTGCGGCGCAACGGCGCCGATTCCCCGAGGCGACAATCAGAACAGACGTGCCACCATCGCAGCTCGCCGTCGTCGTCGACATCGAAACGGTTCTGGAAGAACTCGTCGAAAACGCACTTGAGCACAACGATCAGGCCAGACCCAAGGTGACGATTCGGGTTTCGAATCAGCGGGCCGACTCAACGGCACCGACTGTCCGGATCACCATCGAAGACAACGGCCCGGGGATCCCGCGGAACGAACGGCGAGTTCTTCGAGAAGGGGAGGAAACGCCGCTCTTGCACGGAAGCGGGCTCGGCCTCTGGATGGTTTACTGGATCGTCACTCGTGGCGGTGGGGACATTTCGATCGAGGAGCGCGATCCGCGTGGGACACGCGTAATCCTTCGTCTCCCGCAACAATCAGCGGCAACCCCTCACGACACCTGCGAGCATTGACGAGCACCCGAACGTCCTGTCACTACCCGGCTGCTACACAAGGTATGGTAGTCGAACGGCAGTCAGCTTTCCAGCGAGATCAGTACCACGGATTATATATTAGTGGTGACATCTAGTCAGAATACCATGGCCACTTCGGAATCCGGCTCAACCGCAGACGAAGATTTCTCACAGCAAATCATCAACGGAAAGGAACTCCCCGAAGACGAACTGTGGGACGTCCTCACCAGCAATTTGCGTCAGGTGATGGAATCAACGGGTGCTGCAATGCGGATTGTGGACCTCGATTTCAACGTCGTCGTCGAAAACCAGCAGATGAAAGAGCTGGGCGGAGTCGACGCAGAATCAAGTGAGACGCTCAGCTGCTTCGATCAGTTCTGCAATCCAGAGGTCTGTGGAACAGGCAACTGTACGCTGAAACAGGTCGTCGACGAAGGACAAGATGAGATTCGCGTCGAGGTTGAAAAGGAAAGCTACGATGGTCGAGTCATCCCGACCGAACTCGTCGTGCGCCCGATTCGCGATGCGGCGGGCGACGTCGTCGCAATCAGCGAGACGTTCCGTGACATCTCCGACCGGAAGGCGGCAACCCAAAGCATCAAATCAGCTGTCGACGAGGTCAAAGTCTCCTCAGAAGAGATCGCTGAGAACTCTCAGGACATCAGCGATCAGGCGATCCAACAACTGGAGTCGATCACGAACGTCTCTCAGGAGGTTTCCTCACTGAGCGCCACTGTCGAGGAGATCGCGGCGACAGCCGACGAAGTAGAATCGATCAGCGAAGAGGCTCGCAGCAAGGCCGAAGCGGGTGAGGAAAAGGCCGAAGAAACGATCGAGATGATGGATGACATCGAAGCCGCCGCTGATGACGTGACGAGCGACATTCAGGCGCTCAACGAGAGTATCCAAGAAATCGACGAGCTCGTCGACGTCATCAACGATATCGCTGATCAGACGAACCTGCTCGCGCTGAATGCCTCGATCGAAGCAGCCCGCGCTGGCGAAGCTGGCGATGGCTTTGCTGTCGTTGCCGATGAGGTCAAAAGTCTCGCGAACGAGTCACAGGAGCGCGCGGCCGAAATCGAAGCGATTGTTGCTGATGTGCGAGCACAGACATCCGAGGCTGTTGACAACCTCGAAGCGACGAACGACGTCGTACAGGACGGCGCTGCAAAGGTGCAACGCTCCAGTGAAACGTTCAAAGACATTGCCAACGTCGTCGAGGAAGCCTCAGACGGGATCGCTGAAGTAGCGGACGCCACGGATGATCAAGCGATCAGCACCGAGCAGATTGCCAGTCTGGTAGATGAGACTGCCGAAGACTTCGAGCGGGTAACCGACGAGGCCGAATCGATCGCCGCAGCGAACGAAGAACTGACATCGCGAATTCAAGAGGTGAGTCGTGAAGTAGACGAGCTAAACGCTCTGGACGTCCAGAGCCAGATGTGACGATTTCCTCTCCTGTGCGATGCACTCTGGAGTGAGGGCAAGCAACTGGAGTTATCTCTGCGGATTAGTTGTTGGCAATATTAGCGGCGGTAGTGGCTCTGTTGAAAGACTTTGAACGGTATTCTCCTGACTGAGTCGTGGCCAGTACAGCCGACTGTCTCTCAATTGGCTCCAATCGGATATAAAATTAAGACGAACCAATAAGAACCGAAGTGAGGGGGGCAGTTGATAGTTCTGCGTGTCACACGCTCCAGTCCCCCTCCATTCCCCTTGGAAATCAGTCACTCTGCTTGAATGACTCCTCAGTCATCCTCACAGTATTCACAGAGACTTTTGACCGATTATATTCGTTCAGAGACGGAGTGTCATAGAATGCAGGATTCATAGGTGTTGCCACGGTGTTTATTTCACGGCTCGACAACTGAATTGGCCGTGGGAATTCGGTTGCGGATTGATAGTTGAGGTTTCTACCAATTCAGAGAGACCTCCTGATCGTCGTGTAAGATACAGCGCGAGAATCGCCCAAGAGATCCAGTCAGCTCCGACGGTAGATACACGATTATTTCTATGGTCGTCTGTGCGCTTGCGGGCCGATCAAACGTACCACGACGTCGCCCAGTTCCACCTTTCTGAAGTCTGGTCCGATTCTCTTCTTTTCGATAGACTCGTCGGTCTTGCCCGTGTTTGAGGGCAGCCCGTCAGTCAACCATTATTTATTATACTCTGTAGTGGGAATAGCCAACGCAACTCGCTATGAGTGGGAGGGACCGAAAGAAGCCTTGGCCACCAACGCCGTCCCGTGCGTACACCAGTCTATCGATCAACAAATGTGTTTTAGATAGATCGTGAGCTTCTATGAGGCTGAAAGACCTTATCACGGAAGATCGTGCCGTCTCGCCGGTCATCGGGGTCATTCTCATGGTGGCGATCACAGTCATCCTTGCGGCGGTGATCGGAACGTTCGTTCTTGGTCTCGGGGATAAGGTGGATAGTACCACGCCAAGAGCGGCCTTCGACTTCGAATACGCCAATTATACCGGTGCCAACGATGGAGTAGTGGTAACCCACACGGATGGGGATACCATCCCGGCAAGGCAGTTGAATGCTTCAGTAAGTGGTGCTGTAGACGGCAGCGGGGATCGTCTCGTCTATGTCGGGGACCTGTTCGGATCTAGTGGCGATGTCAGCTCCGGGACGACCGGTAGTGTTGGTGCATCTGGCCACTTTGCCTCTAATCCATCTGTGACGAACTTGGCTCCCGCAACTATCCGCGTCGTTTGGTCTGGGGAGTCTGGCGACAACTCGGCTGTTCTCGCCAAGTGGACTGGTCCGAATGCTTGAGACGGGTGGCCTTCCCGTCGTAATAGATTAGCAGGCCTACTCAACGGCTGTTTCGACACTAATTGGCTGATCCGAATGGTGGGCTGGTGCTGCGTACATCCTCTATATTGAGCAGTTCGTTCCTGATAGATCCTAAGTAGATGCCGACCCGCTGTGATACAGCGTTAAACTGTATTGAGAGATCTCTGTGTAGGTGTGCGAACGCTTCTATGACCCCCAGAATACTAGAGCCGGACGAATCGGCTGGGGACAAACACGATGGTGGAGTATTGACATCCTCCTCGCGTTCACGCGGAGGAATCCCGAGCGGTGGGAGTTCCAGGTTCGCAGCCCAATCACCGGACTACCAGCCCTTTCGGGCGCGGGTAGTCCCACAGTATCGGACTGGTAGACTGCTGGCGGTGCCAAGCCGCCGGTACCCCTATCCTCGACCGTGTTCGGCGTCCCGGTGTTGTTTTGGCCACGGGGACGCCAGCAGGCGTCAGCAGACTCGGGGGTATCGTCTGACTCGCTTTGGGCAGTCGGCACATAGGCACACCCTTCGAGGATGTGACGTTCACCGTCTGCTCTTTCGGATACTGCCTCGTTACGCGGGCGGACAGGCCGCCTCCATAGGACAGTTCGGAATCCGCTCCGTTCTGACCGATTTCTACCTGTTAGTACGGTTTCCTGTCACTTAAACGCCAGTATTCTGAAACTCAGAGTGCTGTCGAACGTTGATACTCTCCCAAGTGACGGCGCGTATCCACGGCGTGAACGCCGTGGTATTGCGCCTCTTCAGCCTATAAAAGTAAATCAAACTCCGTGTCAAGCCCAGCGACACACAGCACGTCTTGCTTCGTCAGAGAGACTGCTGTTTACTGCCGAAAATAGGAACGGTCCCTCGGAAGATATCTGTGGGATGGCCCAGGGTTGTCGCGAGGCTGTACTGAAAGTGACCGTTAGCCCTCGGCATCGTTCCACGCTCCGGAGAACGCCCAGAACGAGGGAGGCACAGATATGCTCACGAGTGTTCTTTGCACAAGCGAATCACCCGTCAGAACACGTGTGCGTTCCTCGCACAGTGGTCCCGAAGTGGCAGCCAGGATCCGAGTCACGAACGCCGCCGGACAACTGTACCGAGTTGACTTTTCGGAAGCCACTCGTCGGAGAGGCTGAGTAACTCATCACGGTCGTCAAACTTCCGCTCGTACTCTCGAAGCCGCTCCACCAGCCGCTCGTGACGGTCGGTACCGTCTTCTGTGTGTCTGATCCCTCTTTCGAGCGAGTGTATTCTATGTGCGCGTTCCATCAGGGGCCGAGCCGCTGCCGACGACTCGAACAGAACCGCCTCTTCAGTCTGATTAGAGATGTATCCAACGAACATCGTGGGCGGAGTTCTGTTCGTGGATTCGACCTTCTTCTCGGCCAGCCATTCCGGCAGTTGAATAAGCAGTTCCTCGGAGTCGAGAAGCCCTAACAACTGCCACAATTTCTGGGTCCGCTGCTCGTCGAGAAGTCCCCGTCTTCTGGCTTCGTCGAGCGAGACATCGTAGTCGGCGAGAGTCCCTGAATGGTACTCACGGGCGAACTCGTCGTACTCGGCGTATTCGGTAATCAGGTCAGCCACTCCATCATACGAGGGGCCGCACACCCATTACTCCCCCCGTCCATCCGATCACTAACCTCGAACGTCCTGTATCGAGCGTCGAGAAATCACTTGGACGCCCTCCTCTGCCGAGCATTGATACCCTCGCCTAGCCCAAAACATCCGACACGCAATACCAGTGTTTGGTGGGAGCTTAATATCGGTCTCGTTGGGAGCTTTCTGTCGGGATTGTTCCGATAGGCTTGGATCTGCCTCCTAAAGTTGTGTCAGAACCATTCACGGGCCTTCAGGCGGGCCGTCAGTTGTACACTCTTGCGAAGTCCGCGGCGGACGACACCGCCCGAATTCGGCACACCCTCTCCATCTTCGTACTCCAGCCCTCGGACGACCGTAACGGGGATCTGTTCGTCCGCCTGTCCGAACAGTAATGCTGACCCGGCTGTGAGCTCGTCTGCGACGAGGTCAACGCCCCCAACCTTCGGCTGATCATACAGGTCTGTTTGTCCGAAATTGCTATCGATCGCTTCGATTCCCGAACACCCGATCGCCAGGTCCATCGAACCTGGGCCAGCGATTTCCGAGTCAGCCAAAACGACGGCCACATCTGTATCTGTCCGTTCTTCGATCCCCTCGCGGAGACAACGGGCACTCTCGTCGGGATCTTCAGGCAGCAACGTCATCATCCCGCCTGGACTGTTCGACCAATCGACACCCGCGTTTGTACAGAGCCGTCCGTTGCGCTCGGTCACGAGCATCGCTGGGACCTCCTCAAGTGCTTCCTGCGCTGCCTCGGGGTCGACAGCGTGTTCCAACAGCAGGTCTTCGCCGATCTCTGCGATCGGGATCGCACCGATAACCTCGCTTTCATCGTAGATCACGGAGACTTCCCGCGGATCGATGCCGGTGATATCGGCCACTCGCCGATCGCGGTCAGTAACTTCGACCTCGTCGGCCTCGACAAGTCGGTTCTCGGCGAACGATACGACCTTCGCGGTGACGACGACGACGTCGCCGTCTGACAGGGGATACTCTTCAGCTGTCGTTTCGACGATTCGATCGACGAGGTCGTCGTTCGGCTCAACTCGCCCGATGTTGAGTCCGTGGAATGTTAATTCTGGCATCAGTTGAATATTAGAGCTATCACACTTCAACGCCGGGACTATTGCAGATCGAGGGGAATAGATGAGGTCTTTTACTGCATCTAAACGACCGACTCGTTCCTCGTCAAGTGGGGTTTCGTCCTACTACGCTATGATTTTAGTGCGTGTTGCGGGAAGACGCAGATATGCTTGCCCTCCAAACTACGCCGATCTCCCTTAGTGCTGCTAGTGTTGCACTCGTGGGACTCGCGCTCATCGGAAGTCTCCTTGGCGCTACCGGTAGCGTTGTCGTTCGTCGGCTCAGAAACCCTGTTGGAAAGTATCGGTTGCTGTATGCAGGTGTTCTCTTCCCGTACACACTGCTCGCTTATGCTGTGTTCGCCCTGACCGGATTCGGTACGGCCCTCCTCACAACCCTGCCCGCCGTTCCGGAGCTTGTGACTCGGGTTCTCGCTGATTTCGTCACATTCCTCGCAGCCGGCTGTGTCTGGATTATCTCGTATCTTCCGACGGTACGGGGAATCCGCGACGTGCGTGACGTCGATCTCGCCACCAGTACGTCGATCCGCAAGATGACACGGTATGTCATCGGGGTAAGTGCTCTTCTCACCGTGGTGTTGGTACCACTGCAGGTGGTCTCGATCGAGTCGTCACCGCTCGCCCTCGCTGCCGGACTCGCAGCACTCGTGGTCGGGATGCTGTACGCGGCACCCTGGCTCATCTCAATCCTTCGTTCGACATCGAGGCCGACTGGAGACACTGCTGATCGAGTGGAGAGACTTTGTGATCGCGCAGGTCTCAGCGTTCGAGACGTGCGGATCCTCGATACCGAGAACGGGGAAACCGCGGATTCGCTCGTCCGCGGTCCGCCGAACTACCGGCGTCTCTTCGTTACGAGCACGTTTCTCGACGCCTTCGACGACGAGACCGCCACCGCGTTGCTGGCGGTCGAGGCCGGAAAGCTCCGGATCCACGTCTTCGAGGTCAGGGTCGTGTCGGTGCTCGTGGGTGGTATCACACTCATCGCATCCGTCATCGGGAACGGTCCACAGTGGCCGTTACTCGGGGTCGCACTGACATCGGTTCTCGTGGGTTTTGCCCTCTCGCAACGGCGGATTCGCGCGGCTGACGAGTACGCTGCCGAACAGGTCGGGCGGGCGACCGTTGCCGATGCGCTCACCGAATACGCTGAGGTACACGCGCTAGAACCGACACGACGACGGATTCCGAACCCCCTCTCGATCAGGGTCGCGCTCGGAGATCGAATCGATCGGCTTCGATCCTAAAACCAGATTTTTAGCCTGAGATACACTTTTGATGTGGACGATTGAGTACTGGATATGCCCTCCCATCAAGAATCCATCGAACACCCGTCTCGCGGTCGATTATACGAGAGAGCACACCTATGTAGCCCTCGTTCCTGACCACTACGGAGCAGCTATGCCGGCCCCTCACCCACCGCTGTCAGGGACTGATCAGCGAGATTCACTGCCTCCAACTCGAAGAACTAGTCCTCGGACCCGGTCGGACGCCGCGCCGGCGTGTGGTTCATCGTGAACCTTCCGTCCGAGATTTCAGCTGCGTTGGAACCGAGACGCGGACGACGAGTTCGTGCAGCTTTCGCTGGGCTCGGGATCACCGTCGGTGCGTTACTCGCCGGATTAATCGGCGTCATTTCGATGGGAGGTCTCGTATCGGTGTTTGACCTCGGTGAGTCACCCGTCGTTCGCGTTCTCCAGGGGAACTATATCCAGGTCGGATTTGCTGGCTTCGCCGTTGCGTACCTGTTCTGGCAGGGCGATTGGGACCGGTACGTCAAGATCCGATGGCCGACGCTCGAAGATGTCGGCTGGATCGTTGGGTTACCCCTCCTCTTCGCGGCCCAGGGAGTCGTTCTCCCTCCGGTATTGGCTGCGGTCGGACTCCCACATCCACAACCAGGGACTGGAATGGAGCAACTCGCGTTAGAAACACGGCCCTTGCTCTGGCCGGTCGCATTCATCGGGATGTATCTGTTTGCTGCACCGGCTGAGGAACTCGTCTATCGCGGAATCGTTCAAGGTCGGCTTCGCGCTGCCTTCGATACGTTCGGTGTTGTGATCCTCGGTGGGCTGTTGTTCGGTGTGATGCATTTCCTCGTCGGACTGATGACTCAGGGTGTAAGCTTCGGTGGCAGCCTCTACTGGGGAATTGATACGGTGATACCTGGGTTGGCTTGGGGATACGCATACGAACGCACAGAGAATCTCTTGGTACCCGCAGTCACACACGCGATGGTTTGGACCATTGCACTCCACGAAATCGTACTTCACGTCCTTCCGGTGTAGTATACGGCAGCGCTCCCGGAATTCAAGATGTAACAGGTTATCTGATTACAGAGACACCTCGAGAAATGCCATCGAGATCGGTAGCATCCGATTGCTGAAATTGTGAGCTAACAGAGTGTCTCAGGTGCTCAATCATACAGAAAGTGACTGTTTCGTGGTGTTCAGGCAGCACTCCCTCGGCTCGTTCGGGAAGTAACGACTATGGGCGGTCAGCCTGGGCTTCTGAGTGGTGCCTTATTTAGGACTGACACGCTATGCTGACGCTTCGAGATACGTGATGAGTGCTGCTTTACTGATCCGGATTAGCGATCCCACCTTACCAAGCGGTTGGCATGCTTCTTCGAATTACTTGGTAAGGTAGGCGCTTTGGAGGCCGAGATCGCAGATTCCGCGGTCGCTTCGTCACCGATTTCCTGTTGACACCTGTTGCTTTTTCTACCCGCATGCGTAGCCCCAGCTAATGAGCGACTGTCGCTACTGCGAGCAAACTTTCGAGGAGGAGACTGCGCTCCGAGAGCATCTCTACGAGTCCCACGAACGTGACGAACTGAGCCGAATCGACCGAAAGCGTGTCGAGCAATACGTCGACGAACACGGCGTAGATGAGAACAGTAACGACGCAGACACGGACGGCAACCAATCCATCCAGCGTGAACAACGAACAGTCAATACATCAGACGGCACCTATCCTGCTGATGCGTGGGAACTCAGTGATGTCGAAGCACTCTCGACGGACGAAATCGTTGAGAAACTCGCGGACCACGGCATCGAAACAAACGAGACGGCGTTTCGGAACCGGGCAGAAGACCTCGATTCGGCGACGACACTCTCTGAGCAGTGGGAAGCCGAATACGAGGTCGATGCCACGGGCTACGATCAGGACTTTATCTGGATGGCAGCACAGGAACTCTGGGAGCGCTGGATACCCGAGGTTCCGAATAAAGAACGGATATACGACTTCGTACAGGAGGGTCGCGACCTCCGGGAGAAAGGAAACCGCGCTGAGGCCTGCGAGCAGTGGCTAACTGCCTGGGAGTACATCCTCGCCGTCATACCCGACGACAGTACGACCATCGAAGAAGCAGACCGAACATTACCGACGTTTCTCTCGCTCGAGGCGTACATTCGAACGCTCGACAACGATCTTGCCACCGTCGCTGAGGACGATCCGGCGTATCATAAGCACCGACTCGAGTTCTGTCGAGAGGTCTGCGAGCAGTTCCCGGATGCAGACGACGAGTTTCTTCTCGACTTTCGCCACTTCGTCGCCGATTCGCTCGCGGAGCTAGACAGAATCGCTGACAGCAGGGCCGAGTTCGAGGCGCTCATCGAGGAGTATCCCGAGGATCCCTGGGCGTACAAGAAACTCGCGGATAGTTACTGGCTCGATGATCCCGACGAGCTATCGATGGAAGAGTTGGAGCGTACTGCGGAACTGTACCGAGCGGCGCTGGAGGTCGAGGGTCCTCTCAAAGGAGCGTCGATGGTAGCCGACTGTCTCGAGGACGTCGAAAACCGACTGACTGACGCGAGGGCGTCCGACGAACGGGGAGGTGAAAAGCCATGAAGCTTCGCTACTATGCTGACGCACCAAACTACGACGATCACGAGCAGATCATCGATCTCTTGTACACGATCTCCGACAAGTACGGCATCACAGTCGAAATCGAGCGGGTGAACAATCGGTATGGATCGATCCAGGTCTTTCCGGGGGATATACGTGAAAACCCGCCGGAAGACGTCTACGACCGGGATTTCCACTACAACCGGACGCTCGGCTCGAATATCGACGAATCGCCGTCACAGGCATTCAAAGCCAGTGGCCGACACGTCGACATCGATGGGTACGTTGGCATCATCGACGACGGACTCGTCTGGGCGACAACCCACCGTGGTGATCCAATCGGCTATGGGCCGGACGTCGACCCTACGGATACCACACTCGGATTTCTCGATCAAGCCGCCAATCATGGGCTGGAAGCGATCGAGGAGAAGTACATGGATGAAGACGAACGCGAGCGAACCGTCATCGAGCAGTTCCTCACAGCAGATGTCGTTGACGGCACTGTTCATCGAGATGTTGTTGTCGGGACATCACAACTCCCCGACTCGCCCGCGCATAGAGTGGACAGTTCAGTCGGCGAGATAATTACTCGGACGGTCGATGCCATCATCGAGACGGACGAGAGTGACTGGATCGTTCAAACGGCGAAAACGTTCGAGGCATCGGCGTTCGACACCGCTCTCGGCCAAGTCCTCGTTCGCGATCGACTCCATCGTCTCGATACAGGCACGAATACAGACACGACTCTCGCAATCGTATTCAATACGGTTCCTTGGGAACTGGATATCGACGCTGTTCCAGCGACTGTAGATCAGTTGACCACGATATCAGACGGACCAGACGTTCGAGTGTTTGCAGGTCGTGATGGGGAGTTCAAGGAGGTTATCGAGTGAGTCAAAACCCTGCCTTCTCGAGTTCGTCGAGGAATGCTGGCCGATTCGAATGTTCCTCCTTCAGGAACTCGACGAACTCTTCGAACTGGGCGTCAGAAACCAACTCCTGCATCGACTCCAAGTGATCTGCAATTTCCCGGTAATGACGACGCCCAGTATCACCGGCTGCAAACGGAATCAGCTGTTCGCGGTACATCTCGAAATACTCGGTCGGATCGACCGTTGCGACCGGATCCTGATAGCGACGAATCCACGATAGATTCTCGGCTTCCTTCAGTTCGAAGAATGCCTTCTCGAGATCCATCTCGTGGACGTACATAGAGATCAGCCGTTGTCGGTCACGCTGGTCGAGTTTACGCTCGAACTCTCCGTATATCGACGCCCATTCGCGACCGGTACAGGCCTCCTTTAGCTCGTCGTAGGCGTCCCACTCGGAGTGATCGAGGAACAGTTGCTTCAACAGCGCCTTGTATTTGTCCGGCTCCCGATTTCGGTAAAGATCGACGGCGAGCCAGCGCAGGTCAGTCGTCGAACGGAATGTGTCAATTCCGTGTTCGACGACCTCAAGTGCACGCTCTTCGTCGTCTTGTTCGATCAGCCGCTCGGCGTACGCCTTACAGAACCGCTTGTCTTCAAGGTAGATCTCTTCGTACAGCGTATCCAGAACATCTTCCTCGCCAAGTTCCTCCAGCACGTACACGTAAGTCGAGAGAACACGTCGTTTCTGGAACTTCGAAGCAAGATCTGACTTGGAAGCACTGGATTCGGGCGATTCGATTCCAGCAGTGTGCCGTTCGACGGTTGTTGGAGCGTCCACTCGAAGCTCGTCAAACGCATCGCCGACGAAGTACCCGATCTCTAGTGGTCCGACTGCTAAATGCTCGACATCAAGCGTTCCGCCAGTAAAGTCGTCCGTAGAGAGCGGTCCGGTTGCGAAATCCGAAGTATAGAGGACATTGTCGGTCCGCCCGTTTTCGCCAGTTGTGTCTGTCTCGTCTTCCGACTGCGCGTTCGAACCGTCTGTCGGTTCGCTTGATGAGATGTCTTCTTGAACGTCGTCCTGAGTCGTCTCCGTCGAAGAGCCGACCGATGCTTTGAGGGCCTCTGGCTCGAGATCGACACCCGAAACGTGTGCATCCAACAGCTCGAGCCAGTATTCGAGGTCCGCCCTCGTTGTGCAGATCGTCCGTAATGCTTCGGCGTAGTCCTCGCTGGCAAACCCGTAATCCGCATCGATGAATTCCCCGAAGAGATATTCGATGTGCGGTCGCTTTTCTGGGTGTCCATACCCTTGTTCGGTGATCGTCTCAGCGTACTCCTCAATAGCACGGCTCAATTCGCGACCGTAGTGCCCGCTACTGTCGTCGATTCGATTCATGTTTTCGCGGATTGCCTCCGCCAGCGCACGGTAGATATCGGTCGCTGTGCCAATGTTTCCACGGCCTCGGTGCATTTCCGCCAGGTCGTGATACTGGGAGAAGCCGATACGAGTATCGTATTCGATCATGCCACCACGACCGGCTGCATCCTCGAACAGACGGTCGATTTCTTGTTTGTAATCGTAGACGGTCTTACCTGGCTCTTCGCCAGCAAATGCGACGAAGCGCTCACGGATATCACGGTTGTCCGCGATGATGTCGAGGAGAAACGTTCGAAGCTCGTCGTCAGGCGTCCGATCGATCAGGGCTTCAACATCGACCGTCTCGGAGCTATCTGATGAATCGGCTGTCTCAGCAGTTGACTCGGATGAGCGATCTTCGACGGCCAAGAGTACAGCGACGATGTGCTTGCAATCTCCAGCATAGTCGTGGGGGCAACTACAGACGGTCCGAATCGTGTCGTCGTCGATATCGATTGAGATGTCGTAATCGCGGGATCCACGAACGATTGCAGTAATGTCTCCACCCTCGACCTCCAGTTTCTGAATCCGATCCTGCTCGTAGTACTTGACCCCCCGTTCGAAGGACTGTTCCGTACAGAGCGAACGAATCTCCGATCTAGCCGGATACTCCATTCCTGGGCTATCTTTTGCTATGAAATGCACTATTGAAGAGCTACTGGTCTGATGTTGCTTCTTGAGCTCGCCCTCTTTGTTGAGGCCTGTTATCGGTTATATTGTTGTTTCCTATACGGATCTCGATAAAATCGATCGCACTCACACGTCTCGGTTGTTCGGATTGGCAATTCGTCAACTCCTACTAGGGCTCCACCCGAATCGTGCAGTCACAGTAGACGTAATCCTGATTCTTCACCCACGATCCACAGTCGCCACAGTACAGTAGGTCATACGCACGCCTGAACACGTCACGCTCATTCTTCAATTCCTCCCCAGTATAGAATGCCGCTTCGGCATCGTTGTGGTGTACGTTCCGATGAAGCAAATTCAGATGTCGGTCCAAATCCTGTTTAAGCTCCTCAAGGGCATCAAGATCGTTGTCAATCTGCTCTCAGTCGATCACATCGGGTTAGAGGAAGTGTCTGCTTTGGGAAGATGTGCAACAACCCGAAGCAGACAGCGAGATAGAGGAAGAGCACCTGCTTAATTTTGTCGTCAACAGCGTTGACGAGGAACTTGCGATAGATCTCGGCGAGAACGTCGAAGTCACCACAGAGAAACTGTATGAGGTCCTCGCCGGCGCCAGCGCCGGCGGGACCTCAATCAACCACGTCTGCGAAACGGCAGACGACTCACCGCACGCCAACACCGTTCGGGGACATCTCACCGACCAGTTCGACCTTGACACTGTTGAGGCGGTTGGAGACACGCTCCTCCAACGAGATGCGGTTGAGACACTGCCGGATCGACCAGTGGAGGTCGTCGCCGACCTCCACCTCGATCCCTACTACGGCGACGAAGACGAGACAGAAGCGCTGTATTTCTCGGAGGCGAAACGGGGAACAACCGCTTTTCACGCGTATGCGACGCTCTACGCGCGGGTACGCAACAAGCGGTACACGCTGGCGGTGCGCCAGCTTGTCGCTGGCGACACCACCAGCGATGTCCTCGCTGAGTTTCTTGAACTCCTCGACGGCCTTGACCTCGGCGTCAAGGCCGTCTACCTCGATCGCGGATTCTACAACAGCACCTGTCTCAACCTACTGTGCGCGCACAACTACGCCTACGTGATGCCGATCGTCAAGTGGGGCGAGACGATTCAAAACGAACTCAGCACAGGCTGGAGCCGCGAGATCGAACAGGATCTCGCCGGCGAGGTGACGTTTCCTGTGTTCATCGATTGCGTCTACCAGCAAGGACGATACGACGAACACGGGGTGGCGCGTCACGGCTACGCCGCTGACGCGCCGTTTATCGACACGCCGCGGGATGCACGAGAACACTACAGCAAGCGCTTCGGCATCGAGTCAAGCTACCGCTTAGCCAAGCAGAGCCTCGCGTTCACCAGTTCTCAGGACGCTGGGCTGCGGCTGGTGATGTTTGTCGTGAGCCTGCTGCTGCAGAACAGCTGGCGGTATCTTCACTGGCGGTACGTGGCGGCGCCCTGCCGCGGGGGGCGCCGCCTCTGGCAATGGTCGTTCACGGAGTTCTGTGAGATGGTGCTGCGGGCCGCTTGGACAGCGCTTGGTGTGCGCAGGGCTGTTCCAGCGAACCAGCCACTCGACGACCGGTTCTTCCGGTAGGGTAGCTGTCCACCGGTCCGGACAGCAGTCGTGAGTGGCGACGCTGTCGCGTCGGCGGCAGTCCGCCGCCGACAGCGACGTTCCATCCCGAAAATTACACTCACCAGCGCTTCGAAGACGCTCCACAACCAGTTCGATCTGATTCACCGCCATCAGACGAGATTGCGCGGCTGTCGATGTGATCGACTGATTCTTCACCGCATCGACTGCACGATTCACCTGGTCAGACTCGCCCGATGACAGAGCATCGGCGAATGCTTCGGGTGTATGCTCCATAGTTCGTAGTTCCATAGCCAGTCGTGTAACTGCTCGGAACGAGCCACGCGAAGAGTGAGCGCCATAGATCTCAATCCATCAGTGTCGTTTATCCCGGGTGCGTGCGTGAATCATCATAAATGCGGATCAAGTTCGACGATGGAACACTCCTACTCCGTAACGCCCCGGATGACGTTCCTCATGCGGAGTGGGACGACCGTGTCGACGAGTACCGAGCGCAGGCCTATCGGTATCGTGCTCTCCTCGAATGGGCCGGTACATGGACAGGCAGCGACGACCAGGCCACGCTCCGCGATGGATTCGGTCGGTCCTGCGAGGATTCTGCTCGGGCCTACCCCGACCTGAAGCTCACGACGGCGCTCCACATCGAACCGCGTGACTACCAGCAGGCCGCCCTCGACGCCTGGATCGATCACGATCGGCGAGGGAGTGTCGTGCTCCCCACGGGCAGCGGGAAGACGTTTCTCGGCCTGCAGGCGATCGCCGACGCCGGCGTCAGCACACTCGTCGTGACGCCGACGATCGACCTGATGAACCAGTGGCACGCCGCCCTCACCAACGCCTTCGGCGACCAACTCTCGGAGCCGATCGGCGTCCTCGGCGGTGGCAGCCACGACGTCACCGCGATTACCGTCACCACCTACGACAGCGCCTACCGCTACGTCAACGAGTACGGCGATCGGTTCGGCCTGCTCGTCGTCGACGAGGAACACCACCTGCCAGCTCCGACCTACCGGCAGATCCCCGAGATGATGATCGCCCCGTATCGCCTCGGGCTGACCGCCACCTACGAGCGGCCCGACGGCAAGCACGAACTCCTCAAGGACCTCCTCGGCTCGGTCGTCTATCGGGAGGACGTCGACGAACTCGCCGGTGAATACCTCAGTGAGTACGAAACGATCCACATGTCGGTCGAGCTCACGGCCGATGAGCGCGAGCAGTACGACGAAGAATATCAGATCTATCGGGACTACGTCGACAGCCACGAGTTCGATCTCTGGAAAGAAGAGGGCTACCAAGAGTTCCTCAAGCGCACCTCCTACGATCCACAGGGCCGGCGGGCGCTCATCGCCAAGCAACGCGCCGAGCGGATCGCCCGAACAGCGGAGAAGAAGCTCGACACACTCGACAATCTCATCAAGCGCCATCACGACGACCGCGCGATCATCTTCACCGCCAACAACGACTTTGCTTACGACATTTCTCGGGAGTTCATCGTCCCCTGCATCACCCACCAGACCAAGACCAACGAACGCACCGAGATCCTGAAACGGTTCCGGACCGGCGAATACTCGATGCTCGTGACCTCGCAGGTTCTCGACGAGGGGATCGATGTTCCGGCGGCAAACGTCGGGATCATCCTCTCGGGGAGTGCCTCGAAACGCCAGTACGCCCAGCGGCTCGGCCGCATCCTGCGCCCCACGGACGACCGTCAGCCCGCGCGGCTCTACGAAATCATCACCGAGGATACGATGGAGACCTACGTCTCCCAGCGCCGCCGGGAGGGGGTGAGTGCCAGTGCTGACGGCTGACCTCGCACGCTCGCGAAGGACCGACGAGACGATCACGCCGCTGTTCATCGATCCCGACGAGGAGCGCTACCGACAGACCGCGCGAGAACTCATCCAGCTGTTTGAGAACCACCTTGGCGAGCCGAAAGGGGACCTCGAGGACGCGATTGACGAGCTGACCGTCGCAGATACCGACTACAAGATCGTCCAGGGCCTCGCGAAGCTCCTCAAAGACGAGTGTGAGTTCGAGGTCGTAGCCTCCGTTGAACCGCGTGAGATCCGCCGACGGTTGTTCGAGAAAGCCAACAAGCGCTATCCGATCGTCCGCCAGCCCACGCTCGGCGAGGACACACAGAAACTGGAGGTGTATAGTGCGGTCGCCGACGACCTCGGGGTGTCATTGGAAGAGTGCTATCGCGGGATGTACGCCGATCTCGAAGACAACAAGCGACTCATCCGAATCGGCACGCGCACGGCCGACCAGTACGCTAGTGATGGCGATAGATCAACCTCGACGACCAACCTGACCGGCAGCAGCGACGCGGAGTACGAACACACGGATCTCACCGTGGACTGGCTGATGACGCGTTACAACCTCGCGCTTGCCCAAGCGGTGCTCTACGACGCCACAGAAATGCGGATTCGGGTGTGGGACCACTTCGGGACGGTGTTCAGCTACATGAAGCTGTTCGGGTTGATGCACCGAATTTATCCGATCGACGCCGACGGTGAGCGCGTCGCGAGCACGAACCAAGCCGCCGGCTACGAGGCCGTACTGGACGGCCCGGCATCGCTATTCTCGAAGTCGCAGAAGTATGGAATCCGGATGGCGAACTTCCTGCCGGCGTTACCGCTCTGTGACCGGTGGGAGATGACTGCCGAGATCCTCGTCGACGAGACGACCGGCGGTACCCGACAGTTCGCGCTCGACCACACGGAGGATCTCGATTCGCACTACAGTGCCGGCAAACGGTTCGATAGTGACGTGGAGCGGACGCTCGCCAATAAATGGGAGCGAGCGAATACGGACTGGGAGCTGGTGCGAGAAGACGATGTCTTCGACCTTGGTGCAGAGGTGATGATTCCCGACTTCGCGATCGAGCATCCTGATGGTCGACGGGCAATTCTCGAAATCGTCGGCTTCTGGACGCCCGAATATCTGGACACAAAGTTGGAGAAGATTCGAAAGGTTGAGGCCGACAATTTCGTGCTGGCTGTCTCGGAGCGGCTGGATTGTGCGAGCGAGGAGTTCGGGAGCGCCGCCGATCGAGTGCTGTGGTTCAAAACTGGGATGCACGTCTACGACGTAGTCGATTTAGCTGAACAATACGCGACGGGGATGCCATAGAGTCAAGAGCAGGCGTCAACTGCCCCGTGCACGGTGGCGCGAGGCTTGTCAGTGAACTCGGCCTCTACCGGCCGTGGTTAGTCGGCCGGGACGAATCCCCGGTTCGGCGTCACGATTCCTGACTTCAGGGCGAGTTGAAAGATAGTGGATCCAGTAAGGCTTTTAACTGTTACCGGATTATTGGTAACTACCAGATGTACGAGGTTCTCGACGACACGGCGGCGCAGCTCATCCTCGCCATCGAAAGTGGTGACTCCATCCGTCGTGTCGCCCAGCACCTCCACACGCCGTACGAGACGGTACGACAGGCCGTCAATCGGCTGGAAGACGCAGGCTACGTCACCTATGAGGACGGCCTCTCAGTCGTCGACGAGCGCGTAAGAGACGCAGCACGAGAGTTCGTCGCTGCCAGCGCCGGCGTCAGTCCACCATCCATCGAGGAAGCCTACGTCATTCCACAGTTCGGTGACTGGCCGTTCGCATTCACACGAATCGACGCCGTCTACGTGTGGACCCAAGGAGGCTACCAGGTTGGTCGCGAGCCCGACGACTATCCGCTGTTCCTTGCTGTTCGTGAGCAAGACGTCGACGCCTGGGAGGCGTTTTTTGAGTCGTTCGGCCTCCCTACCGCATTCGAGCGGCAGCCACGAATCGAGCTGGACGGGGCGCTGCAGATCGTCCTCGATCCACGCGCCTCACTTGACATTGAACACATCGAGGGGTACCCGGTGATCCCGAGAGACGAGACGATCGAGTATATGCGTGAGAACTACGCCCAGTTCCAGTCGGCGCTCGCGATGCTCGGCCGAATGTACGAAGACATCGACCTCGGCGTCACGTACCGGGAGACCGAACGGGCACAGCTATGAGCTTCAACAACCGAAGTGACGCGCTCATCGAACTGCTCGAGGAACTCACCCGAGAGGGCCACAAGTACGTTCTCGTCGGCGGTTACGCTGTCTCAGCGTTCAATGCTCCTTCTCCACGGACCTCGATATCGTCGTCGCGCCGGACTCCAAAGCTGACTTCGTCGAATTCCTCGAACGTCGGGACTTCGAGGAAACGGACAGCCACGCCAAGGAGTGGTTCTACGATACAGAGGTAATCGAGTACGAGAAGCGGCTCACGCCGCAGCAGCCGATCGGCTTCGATCTCCTGGTTAACGGACTCGGGTGTCGCCAGACGGAGGCACAGTGGTCGTTCGACTACCTGTACGAACACAGCCACCAACAGGAGGTGAGCGGGGGCACAGTGACGACGACGGCTAGAGTCATCGATGGGGCAGTCCTCGTCGCGGCAAAGCTCCACAGTGGCCGAGAAACGGACCTCCGAGACGTCCTGGCAGTGGCAGAAGAGATCAATCTCGACGCTGTCACGCCCCACCTGCAGCGAGGGGACGACGATGCGCTACGGGAGCAACTTGAGCGTGGTCTGGAGATCTTGGAGAGCGAAGAACTCAAACACGGCTTTCGGAGTGACTTCGGGGCTTCAGCTGTCTCAGAAGAGACGGTCACCGCTCTTCAAGAGTATCTGTCTTCGCAGATTGACCACCTGAGCTGAAGCGGTCGGGATCTCGTGGATTTCACCGTCTGCTTGCTGGGTATTGGACACACCGTCAGCAAGCAGACGTCTCAACTAACCGGCTTTGTGAAGTACTGACACTACAACTGACGTGACGAGTCCGTGAGGCTTAAGAACCAGCGCGGTGACGGTGGAAAAATCGTGAGAGACGATATCAGCACCAGTAGCAGCCGCGTGTGTATCGTCCGTGTGTGGGGCACCTCTGTCCGGGCTCTCGCTGAGCAACCGACAGCGGCGCATCTCATACAATCCCCAGTCCGTTTGCCAGCGTGAGGCTGGCGATAACCGCAAATCCACCTGAGGCCAGTCCGTACTTTAGAAGCTGCCGGCGAAGACTACTACTGAATTTATCAAACCCTTGATCAGAAAGTACTAGCGGCGTCTCGTCGCTCCCCCGGAGCACGGGGGTGCCCCGGTCAACCGTGACTTCCCCGCAGACGGCCAGCATCTCACCGTCGAGGATGGCTCTCGCCTCAAAATACTCGTCGTCTCGGCTCTCGGCGTCCGCATCTGCACCGAAGATACCCTCCACATCGGCAACCGAGGTAACGATCCAGTGGTCCTCCAGATGGACGTACGGAGATCTCCAAGTGCGCTTCGACAGAAAGGTCGATACCGTCCACTCCGGAGACACTGTTGTGATATCGGCGCTGTCGTGGGTCTCGGCCAACCAGTCTGTGTCGATACGAATCTCACGCCGACCGTCGTCGACGGAAAACGTCCCGGACTCGATCCCAGATGCATACGTAATCATATTCATATCCGCTCCGGGCTCTTCAGCATCAAGATTGGAGTTATACGACTCGGATTCCTTGAGCCGCCACACGTACGCACCAATCGACTTCGCCTCATCGATCGGGAACGAGTTGTTTAGTGGCGGTGAGTCCCTGACGTTTACCGTCCCCTCTATGGCGATGGTCTCGCCACCGACGAGTGTCGATGGATTCTCGTCTTCGGATGCCGACATCGATTGGTGGAGTATCCCGGCGGTGATGGCTCGGTAGCCCAACCACAAAGAGCTAGCAAGTAGAATTATTCCGAAAATAGTACTCACCGCTTCGACCATATTCGTCTGCACCGGTTGGATATACTTTACATATTGGAAGAAGAACCCCCCTCAGAGAGAGCCTGTTCGGCCAGTTCACATCACCCGTCCTTGCCACCGCCAGCGTTACAGTCATAGCTCAACGTGCAACCAAATCCTCACGGCTAATTCAGTTGTCGAGCCGTGAAATAAACACCGTGGCAACTCCTATTAAAATCCTGTATTCTATGATACCCTGGTGGGGGTCAATGACCGACAGAGGGATTGAGGAACTCCAAGCAGAGGTGCACGAGTAGCGCGAAGAGGTCATCGCTACCTCACCGACGAGGACGTCGACGTAAGCAGTTGAGACGCTCCAACCGTCGCTGACGTCGATGGCCGGCTGCTATGATCTGAACCACAGTAGCCAGCTGGAATTCACTCGGAACGAGGGGTGCTACGACAGCCATCCTAACAGCGGACACGGTGGAGCCGATTTCGGCCGCGAAACGCTAGCTTCCGCCACAGATCTCTGGATATGATGAAAAGATAAGTTTCAAATAGGAGTCATTATTTTGCCGAACTGGGGCCAGAGGCACGTGAACCCCCATCCGCTACCAAATCCCTCTCAGTATCGGCATTCCGGTGCCCCCTCACCGGGATGTTTTGACGTACTACTATCACCTCTCTGCGCGACTGGACCTAGAGTATGCCCGCTGACGACTCCGCTGACGTCGACCCGGAGAACCCACGACCGAGCGGCCACTACCCACGGTTTCGAGACAACACGTGGCACTACGTTCCAGACGAACTCGCCCAGACGATCTCGCTCGGTCCAGGAGGTGACAGTGAGGAAGGTCAAGATTGGGTACTCTCCTACAGACCGGACCGAGCCGATCCGGACGATCACGAGGAGATATTCATATGACTGACGCCGCGGGCGCTCCAGGAACTCTACATCGAGACGAAGGATCTCTCACCCGACGCTCGGCAGGCGGGGCATACGGCCGAGTGTGATCTCTGCGGCAATTCAGTCCCGCTTGAGAAGGCGGTCCCGAACAAGCGCGAGGGGCCCGTCCATCGGCGCTGCTACGTCGATGCCTACGGCGGGCGGGCCCAAGTGGCTCGAAGATTACTGACGCAACGCCAGGATGCATCAGAAAGGACACTACGGCGCGGCACTCGCTGTGTATGCCCCCGATCGCCTTCGTGCTCACAGCTCTCGGCTACGCGACGCCCGCGCTGCTCGGTGGCGGTGTCGTCGTTGGGGGCGCAATGATTCCCGATCTAGATCAGCGGATCCCGGGCGTGAAGCATTGTGGCCCTACGCACACGGTCTGGTTTGCCCTCGCTGTCGGTGTGATCGTGGGAACTGCCAGTCTGGTAGTGGCGTGGTCTGGTGGTGTCCTCACTGCGCTTGCGGCCGGAGGCTTCGGGTTCGTTGTGGGCACACTCACTATCGCGGCGCACATCCTCGCTGATGCGCTTACGCCGACCGGTGTTCGTCCGTTTGCGCCCATTCGCGACGAGAAGTACACGGCTGATCTCCTCAAAACGGCCAACCCGCTTGCGAACTATGCGGTATTTGTTGCTGGTGCCGCCCTCGCTGCTATCGCGTTCACCGCTGGTCTGACGGTTCAATAACGGATAGTCCGCCCAGACTTACAGGATACTCATCGAAGTATGTTTATCTATCGACGATTCTCTTCTCTCGGGAGCGGTAGCTACATTGTACCATTGTCAGAATGCGATACTGAATGATGGCAACGGAATCACCCACAAGTGGCAGTTCGATCGTCAGTCTTCCATCCCACCCGGTGGGATATGTGACAATCCTCGCGGCACTGGTAACCGGCGTGGTCCACCTGCTGTTAGGGCCCCAAGTGATGGGGTTCAGTCAGACGATGGGAATACTGTTTATACTGAACGGACTCGGATTCCTCGGTGGGGTTGCACTCTACCTGAGCCAGTACTGGAACCGTCCACTCTATCTGGTCGCCGCGGGCTATGCCCTGGTTACAATCGTCGCCCTGTTCGGATTCCAAGGCTTCAGCGTCGAGGCGTTTTATATGCGGGGTGAGCTCAATCCGATGGCTGTCGCCGCCAAAGTGGCTGAGCTTGTCGTTGCTGCAGGCGCGCTGTTCCTGTACTCAGACGCCGGCGCCTAACCCACTTCGCCCCCGCGTACTTCGACAAAACCCCCACAGCAGTACTCTGAGCCCCTGTCCAGCGTTCTCTTCGGGCGAGTCGCCGTACGAGTGCCTAAGTCTTGCGCTAGCTTGACCGAAACGACGATGCGGAGTCGAAACTGGTGAGCTCGTCGATCCGTTGCTCTAACTCTTCGATCTCCTGCTGTAGGTCTGCCGTATCCTCGTCGGTCGCGGCTAGTTGATCTTTGAGTCCCTGGAGTCTGGTCGCTTTCGTCTCTTCGTCGACGTCGGCTTTCCGCACGTAGGCACTCTCCTCGATCTCGTAGACGTCCGACTCCGAGAGCTCCGTCACTTCGAGCGCGTCATCGACCTTGCTGGCGTCCACACTGGTCACGCGCTCACGGTCGATCCCGGCCGCGGTCAGTGTCTCCAGTACTTCGTCGTCATCTTTCAGCCGTCCCAGCCGCCATATTCTGTGGCAAATTCACGTCCGGTGCAATTGTCGGTAGCCAACCCAAACAAGCGGAACTCAACGTCCTCGAAGGGAATCCCCCAGACACCGAGATCAGGCGGGAACTCTGCGTTTGCGGCTAGGCTGGCGTCTGCTTGCTCTGTGTCGGCGTCCTCGATCTCGTAGATCTCGCCCGTCACAACGACACTCCGCCAGATCGCGGGGTCGTCTGCGTCTTGCTCGTACACTGTGAGACAGACGTTCGGGTTGGATTCGATCGCTTCACTCTTCCGGCTGCTGTAGCCGCCACCCCACTGCATCGGAAAGACCATCTCTTCTGCATCGTAGCCGAAGGAAATCGGGATTGCATACGGTTGTGTGCCGTCGACCAGTGCCAGCACGCCGATGCCATTTCGAATGAGCACTTCATCGATTTCCGTGTCGTCGAGGCGTCTCACTATATCAGAGATCCCATTCCACTAGCCTAAAGGTTTCTCGCCGACTGGCTGGTTGCGGGTCTGGCATCGGGGTGCTGTGGGCGAGAAATAGGTGCATAATGAGTTACACACGCGAGAGAGGCATCCACGCTCAGTGTAGCTTCAAGCCTGGAAGTGTGAGTCCTCGTGGCTGATATTCAACTGCCAAATACGTGGAACCAGGTCGATTAATAGGGGTCGACGGATCCTCTCAAGTGAATTATACTAGCGTTTGCAGCCTATCGCCCGCTGGCCGGTAGATCCGTATGGATACTGCCGGTGTCCACTTCGTTTTCAACTCTCACCCCCTCTGGATTAGTGCGGAGTGCCTGAGGTATCCCGTCACCCGCCTCATTCACCACCCGCCCGTCTTTCTATGACTGTTATCCCTCTACTGTGAGTTCTCGTCAACTGTTATTTGGTTTACTTACTACCACGATCTTCGCGCCTGAAGTCATCCTCGGAGAATCGTAGGGAGTACCGCTCAGAACACCAGTATCTGGGCGAGTACACCGAGGAAAAAGACCCCGACCAAGACCGCGACTCCAGTCTTTTGGACTCGTTGTCCGTAGGTATCGAGTTCGTGATTTCCGATGAGGATGGTGACGAGCCGCGTTGGATGTGCGAATGGGCTTGGGGGTCGTGGTTCCGGGATCCGATCGCGGAGCCGCCGATATTCGGTGAACGACCAGATACTGTAGAGCAGTACCGACACGACCAATGTGACCGCCGCAAGCAACGCAATCCCGAGCAGCACGCCGATCGGATCCGACAGTTCGACCTGCAGGTGCACTGGATCACTGCTTCCGGCTCCCGAGAGCAAGAGAAGCACCGCAACACCCACCATCGAGGCTGGTAGGATGAGTATTGTCACCTTGAGTAGCCGTGTACTGAAGCTATGGACGGTGTCTCGGGAAACACCGAATAGGGTTTGATACTGCGTCGAGGCGTATTCCTGTTCGGCGTGGAGTTCGGTCTCAGATCCTGGTTTTCTTGCACCGACCGCGTTGAGCGCTGTGACGAGTAACACGAATCCACCGAGGGCTACGAACTCGAATGGGCTCGTTATCGTCTGCCGCTCTAAGAACCCATCACTTGGGTTCGCGGGATCGACGTATGCGGTCACTGTCTCACCTGCTTCGTATGGTTCAATCGCTGATCGGGCATCCGATCGCGTGTCGTATGATTCGCTAATACTGCCAGGGAACAGTTGATCGCCGGTGTAATCCGTTCCCTGGAATTGATAGGTGAACTCGACCTGAACGTAATAGTTCGATCCACCACGGCTCTCCGATTGGGAGACAGATGCCTCCTCGACCGTCGCCTCAACTTTCACGGCATCGTCGACCGCCTCGGACTGCTGAACGTAGTCGTACCCGCCGTACGAGATCAACGCGAGGCAGGCGACAATCAGAATAACGGTCCCTCTCGTGATTCTGATCGGCGTTCCTCGTATGGTGAACTCCATCTGCCCGAACACCAACAGCGTTGTGGACGTGTTCTGATCTGTCGAATCGACGCTTGAGACCCGTAGGAGCGTTACTCTGCGTGTTTCAGTATTTGCGGGGTGACAACTATTTCCAGGGCAGCAATTCCGAGTGCGACCCAGCGGATCGTACCTTCGAGCAGGACGAATGCGATAATGGCGATGATCGCGGCATTAACGAGGCTGAGACCATAGCGGACGACTGGACTGTCGAAGATGGAGGGCATATGAATGACCCAATCGAGTACACGACCATATTCTTTTATATATCTGATCTTGAGGGAACGCAAGGCAGGTTGTGAGGTCCAGGGTGTCATAGAAGATTTCCTACACCCACACAGGAATCGTTCACTACAGGTGAAGCACACATCACGCCTAAAGATCTCTATTCCAAAACACCGAAACCAGATGATCGTTCAAAAATGGCGTGTGACAGACGGACAGACCGTACTTCTCGCACATCTCCGTTCGATTCGATCGGCACTTGTTGCTGTAGCAATCTCAGTTCTCGCAACCGGTCTAATCATCCGCGAAGACCCGTTAGCGTTCCCGTTCCTCCTCGTTAGCATTACTGTCTGTTTGTATTCTTTTGTTCCGCCAGTTATTAATAAGTAATCTATCATTATACTTGTTCTTACAGCTGTTTCAGCTGATCTCTTGTGAACATAAGGACTGGGATAGGTTCCGAAATCCTCTCCGCTGTAACCATCGCACGAACCAGCTCACCTCCTCGATGAACTGATCTGTTCAACGAATACGTAGGAGATCACCGCTAAGATGATTCTGGACTGTGAAGCGGAAAGTAGAACGACGGAGCGATCTTACTTCTCTGGTAGTGAATCAGGCACGGGGACAGTACTGTTGAGGTTCTTCGTCTTATCGAAAGGAGACTGTTGAATGAGGTACACTCCTAAGACGAGGAGACCAATTATACCCATCATCACTCCAAGTAGTGGAGCGACCACAAGCAGAAGTCCGGCAACTCCAACATCAAGCACGCCGATAACTAGTGCCGCTTCAAGCGTGATTTGCTGGATATAGCTGACGGAGTTTGATTCTGGCGTCGGCAGTAGTAAACTGCCAGTTGATGGTCGATTCGTCCTCGTTGCGAGTACGTTCCCACGCGGCGACCTCCGCACGGAGGGTCGCCGCGTCAGGAATACGTCGATCAAGACACTCGGTGGCAAGTGCGCTGAACTCTATTTCTGCTATGTTGAGCCAACTTCCGTGCTTGGGTGTGAAGTGGAACTCCAACTTTTTGAGGAGGCGATGTGCTTCCTCTGGTGGGAGAAACTCGTAGAATGCGTAGGCTTTGTGGGCGCTGAGATTATCGAGCACCACCCGGATGCAGTCGGCATCCGGGTAGTGCTCATCGACGAGCGTCTGCATTTGCTGGACGAACTCACGTTTCCGACGGCGTTTCGTTACCTCGACGTGTCGCCACCCAGTGAGTGGTTCGCTCATCATGAAGAGATTCCGCGTTCCGTTGCGTTTGTACGTGTAATCGTACCGAGCGACCGCTCCCGGGCGGGCCGGGAGCGGGTCGCGGACGTGCTTGTGTAACTCCTTGTTGCTCTCGTCGAAGCAGATGACAGGACGCGCTGGGTCGTACGGTTCGTGGTAGAGATCCAGAACGTCCTCCATTCGGTGGACGAAAGCGGCGTTGTGTTCGGGTTTGATCACCCACGCTTCTGATCGGTGAGGGCGCAACCGTGTTTTTTTAGCACCTGTCGCACGGTTTCGTGAGAGATCGACTCAACGTCGATCTCGTTGAGAGCAACGAGCTGGTCGGCGAGGAGATGAAGCGACCAGCGAGAATGTCCTTCCGGCGGTTCGCTGCACGCTAATGCGATGAGGTGGGCTTCAGCTCGTCCGTCGAGTTTGCGCTCGTAGACGCGGTCGGCCTCGCGGCGATTAATCGCCGCAAGGCCGTCCTCAGCGTACCGTTTGCGGATGCGACCGACCGTTCCGGGATGACAGCCGACGGCTTGACCGACCTGTTCGTCGGTCAAGCCGTCATCCGCATGCAAGAGACAGCGTACACGCGTGAGAACACGCGTTTTGTACATTCCTGCGGAGAGCATCGCTTCGAGTTCGGCGCGTTCGTCAGCAGACAGATCGACAACGTACTTTTGAGTTCGCGGCATAATGGACTTCAGAACACGTCTGAATGCTACCTAGAGGTGCTCTGAGTAGATAAATCTAGCAGTTCAAGCTTGAAGCGGCACTAGGGGATAGAGAGTCTGGTGCGTCATCGTGTTTGCATAAGTATCGGATCACCAAAAAGTCCCTCAAGGCTCAAACAGCCCTTACACATACTCCACGGGATGATCTGAGTAGTGGCCCTATGCTACTGAATCACAGATCAGTCTCCTATTCTAAGTAATTGTTCAGAGATATTCGATTTCTCTGTTCAGGAACAATTACTTTCCTGACTCGGTTACAGAAGGCTATGGACTGGGAGAAGTGGGCAGACCTGTGTGTTGCTATCGGGATGCTACCCTTTATGATCTGGATGGCACTCACAAGCCGCTCAATCTCCGCAGTTGGCTGTCTCGTATTTAGTTTGACTGCCGCCTTGCGACTCCGCTCATCACGAGTGCGATGGTGGACAGACGAGTACCAGTGGCGATTTCTGGTGATTATGCTCCCGGTGCTCCTGATGACCGTGCTGGGAGCGATGCCGAACAGATAAATGTAGGAATTCTATGACACCCCCTATGCAAAAAGAATTGCGTACAGTACGACACAGAGACCGATTACTGTCACGAGGCCCCGTACAAGTAAGACAACGCCATTCCCCGCGCCAGCGATGTCCGTAAGCAACACCGCCACGAAAACAACA